>NZ_OY781063.1:2178752-2490002 GCF_963676285.1 uncultured Sphaerochaeta sp. | reverse complement strand
AGCAATCAGGAGATTTCTGATACTGCTCCACCGCAGTGCTTGTCCGTTGGTCAGAATGGAAAGCAATAGCAACAATCCAACAAAGGTGACCCAAGTTGTATATTGTGAGGCAACTTTTTTGCTGTCGTTAAGTAGTTTTTTCATTTCCATAGTAGGTTTTTCTCCCTCTCTCTTACATGAACTTCGTTGCAAGACGCATGATATTCTCTTGGGTGCACTCAGACTTGTCCAACACGCCGGTACATTTCCCAGAACAAAGAACCATTACCCGGTGGGACATTCCGATTAATTCCGGCATTTCTGAGGAGACCATGATAATGGCCTTTCCCTGCTCAACCAGTTGTCCCATAATCTGGTAGATTTCATATTTAGCCCCGACATCGATTCCCCTGGTCGGTTCATCCATGATCAGGATATCCGGCAAAGTCATCAACCATCGACTGATGATAACCTTCTGCTGATTACCTCCTGAGAGGTTCTGGATCAATGTCTCCATGGTAGGAGTCTTGGTCCTGAGTGCCTTATTGTATCGAACAGACTCTTCCTTCATCTCCTTGTGCTTAAGGAGGTGCAACTTGTTCAGATACTCTTTCAAGGAGGCAATTGAAGTATTGTTTGATATATTCATCAAGGGAAAAATACCACTTCCTCTTCTATCCTCGGTAATCATCCCGATGCCATGTTCAATGGCTTTTCGGGGAGTCATGTTCAGGATCTCATCCCCATCAACATAGATTTTTCCTTCCTGGGTTGCACGTACACCGAAGATTGCTTCCATCAATTCTGTACGTTGTGCTCCCATAAGCCCACCAATACCAAGGATTTCCCCACGATGCACCTCAAAGGATACATCCTGGAAGCTTCTGGGATTGGGGGAGCTTAGATTCTCCACCTTCAACAGGACCTCTCCCACATTACTCTTGAACTCAGGGAACCGAAGCTTTGCATCACGACCGACCATCAGAGAGATGAGTTTCTCGTTGGTCATATCTGCTACGTCATAACTTCCGATCATCTGGCCATCACGCATGACACTCACTTCATCAGCTATGGTAAAAATCTCTTCCATCTTATGGGAGATATAGATAACCGCTACATTCTGCTCCCTCAGTTGGTTGATGATCTTGAAGAGATGTTTGACCTCGTTATCCGTGAGAGAGCTGGTGGGTTCATCCATGACAACCACCGAGGCATTGTAACTGACTGCTTTGGCGATTTCACAGGTCTGCTGCATGGAAATGGATAGAGAACCGATACGAACCTCTGGTTTCACATTGATCTCCAGGTCCTTGAGCAGGTGACTGGTATCCTCATTCATTTTCTTGTGATCGATCAAACCGAACTTGTTCAGTGGCTCGCGACCCAGGAACAGATTCTCTGCTACCGAGCGCTCAGGCACATTGCTCAGCTCCTGGTGAATCATCGACACCCCTTGGTTGAGCGCATCATGGGAGTCCTTGAATCGGTGCTCCTTTCCATTGAGTTTGATAATCCCTTTATCTTCCTGATAAATACCGAACAAACACTTCATCAACGTCGATTTGCCTGCACCATTCTCGCCCATCAAGGCGTGTACTGTTCCTGGTTTTACCCGGAGCGTTACTCCATCAAGGGCTTTTACACCAGGGAAAGTTTTGGTAATACCTTCCATTTCCAGGGCAAATGTTGTGTCCATCTGTCTTCCTCTTTCCATATTTTGCAATCGTCGTTCATAAAGTGTCTCCTACTGCTGATGGCAGCAAGAGACAATCTTGTCTTACATCAAGTCCTTGTAATTCTCTTTGGTGATCGGCTTGAAAGGAACCAGGTAGCACTGGGAAATGACAGCTGGGTCATTTGCAGGTGCTTCACTGATGACTTCCTTGGCGGGCTCGATTCCCCAAGCGGTTACGCCCTGTGCAGTGCCTTTGGTGGCCATTGCAAGTGCAAGCTCAAATGCGGTGCTGCTCTGTCCAACTGAGTCCTGCAGAACGGTAGCATACAGCTTGTCCTGATCCATGGAGTTCAATGCATCAGCAGTTGCATCGATACCGAGAACAGGGAAACTCAGGATGGTACCATCGCTGGCATCATTGTCAACCAAACCGTTGGTAACCAAGGATTCAACTGCACCAAGAGCCATGCCGTCGTTCTGTGCAACCACGAGGTTGAACTTGCCACGGTGTGCTGCAAGCCAGGTGTCCATCTTTTCCTGAGCCTTGTCTGGAGTCCAGTCAGCTGTGTCCTTTGCAACAAAGTTCACGGTATAACCAAGGCTTTCAAGGGTATCGACAAAACCAGCTTCACGGCTGATCTGAGCGGGGTGCCCAAGCTGTCCCTGCAAGTACAGGATATTCAACACTTTACCAGGAGCCTTGTCAGGATACTGGGTGAAGTAGTCATCTACAATCTGTGCCTGGTACTGACCAGCAACCAACTCAGGTGAGGAAGCAAGGTAGAAATCCTTACCTACCTTCAAAGCATCAACAGAAGGCTGGATGTTGGAGAAGGCAGCGCCACCACCAACAGCCTGGATCTGCTGTGCCATCTGCTCAGTTACACTGGTGTCCTGAGGAATAATCACGAAATACTTGTATCCCTGGGTGATCAAGGTGTTGAGCTGGTCGAGCTGACGAGCCACGTCACCCTGCGCATCCTGCAGGTTCAATTCAACGCCGTTCTCTTCTGCAAGCTTGCGAAGATTGTCAGCATAGTCCTTAACAAACTGTTCGTTCAGATTTCTGATAAGAGCACCAATCTTAACCGTATCATCGGCCGCTTCTTTTCCGCCCTGTGCGAAAAGACCAGTACAGACAAGTGCCAGTACCAACAAAATAGCTACAGTCTTCTTCATAAAAACTCCTTTTGAGTAATTCCAGGATTCGCCTCCTGGCAAGCGTGATATTCACAATAGGCATCCATCGCTGATGGACAACCCCTATTGCCTGTGTCTTATGTATCTTCACATCGGAAAATCCATTTGTCAATGAAAAAATGTAAACGTTTACAGGTTTTTCTACTTTGTATAGCTTATAGTATGTTTTTAAGTATATTTATACACCTATAGCTAAGTGTAAACCTTTACAATCCACTCGGAATGAACAAATGATTCATTGAAATTGGTTGGTATGTTTCCTTGCAATATCGATATATTTGGATTGGTATAGAATATTTATCCTGCTCTCTTTTTGTATGGAGCAGTATCAAATTCCCAAGAAAATTGGTGGAATTTTTTACATGATTACTGCATAGTAATAACCATGGCATACACTGAATACGGAAATACTTGGTGGGGCGATCGATGGCTCAACTCCCTCACAGAAATCGATTACTCAAACAGACTGCCCAGGGGGAAGCGATACGCTCGTAACGGCTCTGTTCGTTCCATTACAACTGATAGAGGAAAAGTAACCGCACGTGTCCAAGGGACAAGAGTTACCCCCTATAAGGTAAGCGTTGGAATCAGCCAATACACGAAAGCAGACAATAAGAGACTGATCGATCTTATCAAGGAAAATCCATATTATCTGGGAAGTCTGCAAACTGGAGAACTCCCCCCAGAACTTGAACAAGAGTGTATGGATATCGGTATTAAGTTATTCCCCCAATCATGGAAGGATTTGGGGATGCAGTGTAGTTGCCCTGACTGGGCCGTTCCCTGCAAACACTTGGCTGCAGTTATCTACATGATTGCCAATGAGATCGACAAAGATCCCTTTCTTATCTTTCGCCTCCATGGACTGGATGTTCAATCATTGCTTTTAAGTTCCGGAAGCACTATCGAAGATCAGATACCAACATTGGATTCTCTTACCCTAAGCGCTTGGAAGGGTAGCTCAACTGAATTGGGTGAGTTGGACCTGCAGTTGATCCCAGATATGAAGCCTGTTCTGGAACGTGTCCTTACGGAGTCCCCTCTCTTCGCCCCTCAACATGACTTCAAGCGTGACTATCTTTCATTTGTTTCAAGCCTTGCAAAAGAGACCACAAAGTTTGTCAATCAGCTGGAGATCCCAGAGCAGATTCCGAGCATCCTCTATGATGAATGCAAGATCACTTACCAGGGAATAAGGATGCGAGGAGTTCTCAAACAGGGCAAAAGCAAGCTTGCCTTTTCATCACAGGAGATGGATGGGTGTCTTTCTTATCTCCAATCCTTTCCCCTTGGGTCAACAGAGGAGTACCCTCCAATCCTTTCACTCCTGCTCTTCGCACACAACTTTGCGCTTCGACTTCTGCAGGCCCATGGGGCCATCCCAAGACTGTTGGATCTTGGCAAAGACCAATACATCCTTCACTGGATTCCTGCCTATTTCAATCCTGAGATCAAGGCTATAACAGATTCCCTCGCTGCTAGGTTGCAGGATAAGGATATAGTCTTCATTGATTCAAAGCCAGCAGACAAGCTTCAACAAATCTTTCTCATGGTGTCATTGTTTGTCCGCTCCTATAGCGATCTGTTAGTTGATGCTGCAAATATCCCAGAAACTGATGAACATGCATTGTTCTTTGCAGGAGCACCCTATAGGATCAGGACCCTTGCTCAGAGAGGGAATCCCCTTGCCATCCATCACTGGATTGGAAGACTTATGCTCACCACCGGATCTCATCGTCCCGTCCTCTGGATGAAGGAAACAAGAAAGGATACCTTCCAGTGTACCATCCAAGTCAAAGAGGCGGATAAGGATCCGATTGACCTCTCGTCATTTCTTTCAGAAAACACAGAGACGGCTGCAATTCTCCAGGATCTCAGTTATCTGGGAACCTACTTCAATCCCATCCAGAAAGCATTGATGGCACGAGGGAGTACTACAGTTACTGGTGATGAATTTCTCGATGCTTGGTTCAATGCCCTTCCAGCTTTGAAAGGACTTGGGGTCAGTATGATCATCCCAAGAAGCTTGCAAAAAACGCTCTCTCCACGTGTTTCTGTTCGCATGAGTACCTCCAGTGGAACATCTGCTGAGAGTTTTCTTGCCTTACGGGATCTCTTGGATGTTTCATGGACTATTATTTTGGGAGAGGATTCAATCGACCCAGAAACGTTGCAATCCATGTTGGATCAAGGCAGAAAGTATGTTGCTTTCAAGGATCAATATGTATTGCTTGATGAAAAGGAGATTGAAAGAATCAATCGTAGACTGGAGAAAGCCATCAAACTCTCCCCTCTCGACCTCCTGAAAGCGCATCTGTTGGGCACCTATGATGAACAACCGGTGATGATGGAAAAAGGGGTACAGGATCTATTCAGCTCCCTCCTACAGATAGACCCTACCCCTGTGCCCTCTGAAGTTAATGCTGTATTACGACCTTATCAAGAACGGGGCTTTCAGTGGTTGATGCACAACCATGCAATCGGATTGGGTTCACTTTTAGCAGACGATATGGGACTCGGTAAGACAGTACAGGTAATAGCATTCTTGGTCGCCCTAAAAAACAAGAACATCATCACACAGAAAAAACCAGTGTTGATTGTTGTTCCAGCCTCACTGATGACTAACTGGGAACATGAAATATCGCGTTTTGCCCCCTCTCTCTCAACCTTTGTGTATCACGGGCAAAACCGACAACTTGAGAAAGGAAGTGACTGCATCATTACCACCTATGCTACAGTGAGAAGAGATTGTGAACTCTTACAGAAAACCCGCTTCTCGGTGACCATCCTTGATGAGGCACAGGCAATCAAGAATAGGGACTCAGCCCAAGCAAAGTCTGTCAGCAAGCTGAAGAGCGATCACACTATCGCCATGACCGGTACACCTGTGGAAAACCGAATGCTTGACTACTGGAGCATCATAGATTGTGTCATGAAGGGATACCTAGGCAATCAGACAAGCTTCAAGACCCATTTTGCCATACCCATTGAGCGGTATCATGATCAATCTGCCTTGAAGGCATTCCGCTCCCTTACAAAGCCATTGATGCTTCGTCGAGTCAAAACTGATACCTCAATTATCAACGACCTACCAGAGAAGCTGGTACTTGAAAGATACGCAAATCTATCCTTGGAGCAAAAAGTGCTATACAAGGGAATTGTGGAGCAGACAGAGAAAACCCTGCAAGGTGCTGATGGAATTGAAAAAAAGGGCGCGGTATTCAAGTTAATGACAGCCCTCAAACAGGTCTGTTGCCACCCTGCCCTTTACTGCGACACCAGTAATAAGGAATCAGGGAATTCCGGAAAAACTACCCTCTTGATGGACCTGCTTGAGTCAATTCATCAGAGAAATGAGAAAGTGTTGGTTTTCACCCAATATGCCCAAATGGGATTTCTCCTTCAAGACCTGATAGAACAACAGTTCTCGATCGCCTCACCGTTCTTGCATGGGGGGTCATCCCGTACACAGAGAGATGCCATGGTAGAGCAATTCCAAACAGACCCGAACTGTTGGCTCATGATACTCTCAATCAGGGCAGGTGGTACTGGGTTGAATCTTACATCAGCAAGCCATGTGATTCACTATGATCTATGGTGGAATCCAGCTGTAGAGAACCAAGCAACCGACCGTGCATTCAGAATCGGGCAAGACAAACAGGTGACTGTCCACCGGCTTATCACAGAAGGGACCTTTGAGGAACGCATCAACGATATGCTCACATCCAAAAAAGATTTGGCTGACAGTGTTGTATCGGCAGGGGAGAATTGGATAACAGAGCTCTCAACTGAACAGCTGAAGGAACTCATAGAATTAAGGGAGAGCCATACAGAGACAGCCCCCCGTTAAGGAAGGGCTGGCTTTGTCTAATACTCATTGTGTTACGGTTTGAAGATCTTAACCTTCTGCTCCCGCTTGATCCGGTCACGTCCCTCTTGCAGGCTTTCCAGTTCACCGGTAGCCCAGGCCTGGACTACCAAGTTGCCCAATGCTGTAGCTTCCACCGGTCCTGCGTACACAGGAAGACCGGTTTCAGTGGCTGCCCATTGGTCGAGAATCTCGTTCTTGCATCCTCCACCAATGATGTGTAGGGCTGTAAACTTTTTCCCGATCACTGCTTCCAGATCGCTGATTGCCTTTGCATAAGCCTTGGCAAGTCCTCGATAGATGGCAACCATGTACTCGCCATTGGTGGAGGGAATGGGAAGATCATGCTCCCTGCACCAGGCATCAATCCTGTCAGTCATCAGATTGTCATGGCTATTGGGTTTGAGGAACCGGGTATCAGCTGGATCGATGTATCCTTGATAGTCTGTGCAGCGAAGAGTTTCCTCATCAAGCTCTTTCCACTTGATCTCCTGACCTTCCCTTTCCCAGTGCCTCACACACTCCTGTTGTATCCACATCCCCATGATATTCTTGAGGAATCGGATACCACCGCTGGCTGCTACCTCATTGGTAAAGCCACTCTCCATCGAAGCTTGGTCAGTCCGCGGTTCAGAGAGCTCAACTCCGAGAAGTGACCAGGTACCACTGGAGATGTACAGTGGTGTCGCACCTGCCTCAGCAGGAACAGCAGCGACAGCACTCGCAGTATCATGAGCAGCACTGGCAATTACAACCACCTCAGAGGAGGCCCCCACTTCGTGGGCAACATCCGTGGTCAAGCTTCCCAATACAGTACCGCTGTCAACGATCTCCCCGAACAAGGAACGCTCAAAACCCATATCATCGATAAGGTCCCATGCCCATGTTTTTTGCTTTGGATCATACAACTGCGTAGTTGAAGCGTGGGTACGTTCATTCTTCATAATCCCAGTCAACCAATAGGCAAGCAGGTCTGGTACCGAGAGGTAATGAGATGCTGCCTTCAAGGCTTCAGGACGATCACGTTTCATGGCAGCAAGTTGATAGAGGGTATTGAAGGGCTGGAAGGCAATCCCGGTTCTCTCATAGATCCGCATCTTTCCGCCCAACTGCTTCGATACCTGCTCGATCAACCCGTCAGTTCTGCTGTCACGGTAGTGATAGCAAAGGGAGACCAGGCCCCCTTTGTCATCAGTAAGCACATAGTCAACGCCCCAGGTGTCAATGCCGATGGAGGATATTTCACTTCCATACTTGGCAAAAGCCTTCTTCAGTCCCACCTTAATCTCGGCAAACAGGCTTTGGATGTTCCAATAGAACTCCCCCAGTATCTGGTCGTTTTGGGTGACAAACCGATGTACGACTTCAAACTCACCGAGGTCCCCGACGAGAACTCGGCCGTTGGAAGCACCTAAGTCGATGGCGATATGCTTCTTCATAATTACTCCTTGATTCGTTTCTTGCAGTTTTCCAAGAGGTAGGCTTCTGCTTCAGCTGACCACAATCCATTGTGCTTATCAACAAGCTTTGCAAGCTCAGCAAATACCTCATTGGTCTTACCCAGTTCAGCAAGGTCGGTCAGTGCTGTGAGGGGGAAGTCAAGATGAGTATACATCATCTTCTTTCCACCAGGGATATTTGGCAGGTTTATCACTGCCTCGGGAACTGCTGAGAGCCCTCCGATATGGGTTACCATTGCTGCAGGATTGATCAACCCCTTTTCCATCAGGTGCAACGACTCCCTCATATCATCGGTATTACCACCACTGGTACCCACAATGTGAGTGGAAGCGTAGTGTACGTTGTAGAAGTTCATGCTTGCAGTGAAATCTGTTTTATTTGGACCTGCGAAGAAGTTCAGACAACCATCCTTTGCGAGGATTGCATCGGCCTGCTCTACCAGCATTCTTACAGGAGCCATAACCAGCACATCATCGTAGCCCTTTCCATCCGTGTACTCCATCAAGGTTGCATTCGGGTCACTGTAGTTCTTGGTATTGACGTAGATCAACTCAACCCCGTTCTGCTTGGCATCCTCAACGCTGTACAGGTCCTGAGCTCGTTTGAGGCGAGCATCATCTATGTCGGTAACGACCAAGCGACCGGGCTTGCGATCAGGGTTGTGTACTGCATAGTCTATTGCGGAGAGACCCATAGGGCCGACACCGGCAAGAATGGCCATATTGCCACCCTCGACGATTCCCATCTTGTGCTCATACGAACCATTAGTTGTGTGGTACATTGCGTGGAAGGTACCAACGACACAGGAGACTGGTTCAGCAAGACTTCCGAGGAAGAAGGCATCCCCATCGTAAGGAAGCAAGCAATCCAGTTCCATTACCTGGTGAGGAATCACCACATAGGTTGCGTCCCCTCCTATGTACTGGAATGAATATCCAGGGGCATCAAGCGTACCCTGGTAATTCAAAGCTGGCTGGATAGAGAAACGTGAACCAACCTTGAACTTGTCCTGCCATTTCTTTCCTACCTCAACGATTTCTCCACAGAACTCATGCCCCAGCATGATTGGGTTCTTGTCGACGTCATTGGGAACTCTCTTATGGCTTGCACCCTGCTCAGCGGCCTTGTGGTCGCTCATGCAGATACTATTGGTTATCACTTTTGCGAGGATTTCGTCCTCAGCAATCTGGGGAAGTTCAAACTCTTCGAGGCGAAGATCATTCACTCCATACAGACGGATAGCACGTGTTTTCATTTCTATTCTCCTAATTAAGCATGACCTGGCCACCGGTTACGGGAACCGCCTGACCTGTCTCGTAGGTCTGTTCGACTATGTAGAGAAGTGCCTTCATGACGTCCTCTGTGCGACATCCACGATTCATCGGCACCTTCGATTCATAGAACCGTCTTACATCGGCAACACTTTTCGCCCCTGGAACCTTTCCAGCTTCCAGGTACTGCACAAACAACCCTCTCTTCGGGTCCGACCAAAGCGGACCGTCAAGGAAGTTGCCCGGACAGATTGCGTTGACCTTTATGTTATCCTCAACCAGCTCCAGAGCAAAACTCTGTGTAAGTCCGATGGTCCCGAATTTTGCACCTGCATAGGCGCCATTCTTATTGGAACCTTCCAATCCGGACTTACTGGAAATGGCAATAATATCAGTGAAATACGAGGCACTGGGAATATTCTGCAGGGCCATCAGTCTGGAGGCAAACTTTGTGCAGATAAAGAATCCGGTATAGTCAACGTTGGTGACAAACTGGAAATCCTTCAACTCCATGACCTTCACAGAACCGGCACGAAGCACACCTGCATTGGAAACAAACAGATCCAATCCACCAGTCTCCTCAGCTACCTGATTCATCATAGCCTCTACACTCTTCTCATCAGTAACATTGACTGTGAGCGGTTTGGAAACAGTGATGCAGGCTTCCCAGTTCAGCTCATCACTGAGCTTTTTTGCCCCATCTGCATTCATGTCAGCTATATAGACAAAGGCTCCATGCTCAACAAGTGAGCGAACCATGCCCTCCCCAAATCCCTGCGCACCACCGGTGACCAAGGCAACCTTGTCTCGAACGACATCTGCACGACTGAATGTCGGAGGAAGTGTTGGGAGCAAGCTTACCCCTTCAGCCCTGAAGGCCTCATCATAGTTGGTCCCGAGCCCGTACTGCAGGTCCATTCCTGCAATTTCTATTACAGAAGGAAATACCTTTCTCTCTGAAGTGTAGGCATCGAGCAACTTCTTCCAAGCCACGGAAGCCTCTTCAATGCTGGCAAACTCTTTTGGAGATGGCAGGGAAAGGTCCACCTTCTTACCAGTGACACGGTGGATAAATAAACCCTTCTGACCATCAAAGGTCAAGCCACGAAGCACTGGGGGAATCTCAAAGTTAATCTGTTCTGTAAACGTAGTCATTGCTTCTCCTTAGAACTGCTGCACGAGGGAATATGGGTCATGGGCATTCATTTTTCTTCCTAGTGCTGCGTAATGTTTCAACTTCTCTTCGAGAGAAGACCCCGCCATTGGATTTTCAGGATGAAACAGACCAAGCTTATCATCACAGGAAGCGAGCTTCTCATGCGCTACCAGCGCCCAAGCTGCATCAACAAGATGTCTGGCCGTAGGTTCCAACAACTCAGGACAGTTCATACTCTGCCTGCTGCTGTTTATATCGACCCCACTGATCTCCATCAGGTTCCTCTCCCTGGCAAGCTTCTGCAAGCGAAGCATCTGCTCCTTGGTATTGCGTGGAGGCATATAGGTAACCGCAGGAAAACCAATATCCACCAACAGGTCCAACAGCTCTTCCAGGAACTCATCCTCAAACTTCTCGGCCTTCTTATCCCCGGTCACGCTCTCAGCCACATCCCCAAGATAGGCATAGGCTGCAATGGCACCAATACTGTTGGCAAAGGAGACCACTTCACGAACATCCAGACACTCCTCCTTGGAAGGTTGAATGAAGAACCGAGGCAGGAAGGTACTCTTGTAGACTCCCAAGAGATCATACGCATAGTGGGGATTGTCCTTGTCCAACAACCAATCCTGCACCTTTCCAGCAAGGGTCAGGCCCAGGTCCTTCTTGAGGAAGTGGACCAGCTTCTCCCCTTTTCCAAACATGGAGATACTCTGGTTTGCCATAGCATAGAGAATATGCCGTTCAGTAACAGAGCCACCTTGGTCAGCTCTGCTTAGAGGGAGAACATCCCTTTCAAAATCCAGGTCGAAGCCATACTGCCCTACCAAGGCCTGCAAAGCCTCGACTTGAGCCTTATTCCTCTCGTTACGAATTTTCTGAACCGGCTGGAGGAACTTGGCAACAGTCGAGATGTGTTGCTTGGGAACCCCGTGGACGCACATATAGGCAATTCCGATACTGTCCGGATTGTTGAGCTTTCTATCTGCGAGCGGAGTGTCGAGAAAACTTGTTCTCAGCTCAAATCCTACCGTGCTGGCAATCCCGATATTCTGTGCTGCTTCCAGCATCTCCTGTGCCGCACCAATGCTGTCATGGTCAATACTTCCCACAATACCCAGTCCTGCCTTCCATGCAGCATAAGCTGCCGCAGAAGGTTCATACGGACTGAATGAGTAGGTGGTATGCACATGATTGTTCACCTCTTCAAGCGCGGTTCTCTTGAGAGAGCCGCCTTGAATCAGGGAACCAATCTCACTACTCGAGGTAAGTCGAGTAGCAAGATCTCTATCATTGATGCTTTTTTCAAGCTGTTTCAAATCCATGGGCTTTCCTTATCAGACGCCGAGTCTGCTTGTCCTGAAGAACTCACCGTCAGTGAAATTACTCTGGGGGACATACTCAGGAATCGGCAAAATCTGCTCGTGGATGGCATCCAGTACCGAGTACGCCTGTGCAAAGTAGTACTCCTCCATTTCTGCTGGCGGTGTGATCCAGTTCTTTGACCCGACCACAATCGTCGGAGCATCGAGATAGTCAAAGGCAAGCCTACTGAGGTTGGAGCTTACGGTGTGCAGATAACTGCCACGCTCAGCACTGTCAGTTACAAAGACTGCTCTTCCTGTCTTCTTCACTGATTCAATCAATAACTCATACTTGAGCGGGTTGATCCATCTCAGGTCGATCACCTCTGCCTCAAGCCCCTTCTCGGCAAGCTGTTCTGCTGCCTTGGTTGCAGTATAGAGAGCAGGTCCAAGTGCAATAAGCGTTACATCCTTACCTTCTCTCCTGATCACCGGTTCTCCTTCAGGAATTTCGTAGTAGCCCTCAGGAACTCCTTCCTTCACGAACATCTCGCCAATTCCATAGAGTTTCTGGCTCTCAAAGAATACCACAGGGTCAGTACCACGGAGTGCGTAGTTGAGCATGCCTTTCACATCATACGGTGTTGCAGGATACATTGCCTTCAATCCAGGGACGGAAGCAACCATGCTGGTCCATTCCTGGGAGTGCTGTGCACCATACTTGTTACCAACTGATACACGGAGCACAAGTGGCATCTTCAGGACACCGGCGCTCATAGCCTGCCATTTGGGCATCTGGTTGAATACCTCATCCCCTGCACAACCAAGGAAGTCACAGTACATCAACTCAACAACTGCTCGTCCACCGGCCATTGCGTAGCCTACTCCACTTCCAACAATTGCTGATTCAGCGATCGGGGAGTTGAAGAAACGGGAAGGAGGAAGCAATTCGGTAAGACCGCGGTAGCAGGCAAATGCCCCACCCCAATCACGATGATCCTCTCCATAGGCAACCATCGTAGGGTCAATGGAGAAGCGATGTGCCATTGCCTCAAAGACAGCATCACGATACTGGTACTGCTTTGCAGCGGGCAGTTCCTTGCCATTCTCGTCGTATGCATAGCGACTTCTGCGGGCAATTTGCTTCACCCTTGCATTGTCTTCCAGCTTCTCGAGGAGTACTGGTTCGCCATCATCCAACTTCTCAACACTGCCATTGGAGAACATGACAGACTCAACGAATTTTTCATCAACCATGGGGCTGAGTACCGGATCAACGGTAATCTCGAGTGTCTTTCTCATTTTCTCTTCAAGCACTGTATCAAACTGATCGAGCTCTTCCTGACTGACCACCTTGTTTTCAATGAGGTAGTTACCATAGGCCACGATTGGATCCTGGTTACGGAAAGCTTCCAGCTCTTCCTTCGTTCTGTAGGTCATGGCATCACTGGGGCTATGACCGCTGTAACGATAGGTGATGGTGTCCATGAACGCTGGGCCCTCTCCCTTGAGGAGGATTTCTTTCTTGCGTGCCGTGGCATCTGCTACAGCAAGAGGGTTGAATCCATCAACACGCTCGGTGTGCATGGAGTATTCGTTGATAGCAGAGGCAACCCTTGCAGCAACCTTGTAGCCCATGGTCTCACCAACAGGCTGACCGCCCATGGCATAGAGGTTGTCAAAACAGTTGAGCATGAAGGGAGGATACCCTGGGTTGTCTTCCCAGAGGGTCTTGTACTGGTCCATGGAGGAAAGCACCAATCCTTCATAGACAGGACCACGTGCAAGCGCTCCATCACCGATATTGGCGATAACAATTCCCTTCTTTCGGTTAATCTTCTTATAGAGGGAAGCACCAACTGCAATAGTACAGGAACCTCCAACAATTGCGTTATTGGGCATACTGCCAAAGGGCTTGAAGAAGGTATGCATTGAACCACCAAGGCCTGCAGAGAATCCAGGCTTCTTGGCATAAATCTCAGCCAAGGCACCGTACAATACAAAGTTCTCTGCAAGGTCACGGACATTCTCTCCAGGGAAGTGTTTCTCTACAATCTTGTAGGTCTCTCCATCCATGAATGATTCCATGATGGCGAGCAGTTCCTTGTCCTCCATCTTGTAGATGGCACTCATGCTCTTGGCGAGAATCTCACCATGGCTACGGTGTGAACCAAAGATCTGATCCTCCGGATCGAGTACCATTGCCTGCCCGACAGCAGCACTTTCCTGACCGGATGAGAGGTGGGCTGGTCCACGGTGATTGTATGAAATCCCTTGATACACACCCTCTTTCTTGATGGTGTCCAACATGGTCTCAAATTTTCTAATCAAGAGCATGTCATAATAAGCACGGATCAGGCGTTCCTTTCCGTATTGCTTGAGCTCTTTCTTGATGTTGCTCTTGTACTGGTTAACAGGAATCGAGGGTGTTTCAATAGTGAGAGGCTCCCTCAATTTTACTGGATCAAATGGTATCGTTCTGGCCATATCGTTACTCCTTACAGACTATGGTCGAGTGCAAAGCAAGCATCCTTGATAAGCTCGGATACACTCGGGTGTGGAAATACTATCTCTTTGACGTCCTGGACTCTTAGCTCTGCTTCAATAAGAGCAGAAGCGCCCCAGATCATCTCGCTGCTGTAGGGTCCCAGCAGATGAACTCCAAGAATGGCACCGCTTTCCTGGTGACAGATCACTTTCACCAAGCCGGAAGCACGCTTACCTTGCTCAGCGAGGAAACGACCGTTTGCGCGCATCTGCACAGTTTGACTCTTCACAGGAATGCCTTTCTCCTTAGCTTCCTTTTCTGTAATGCCACAACCAGCTGCCTCAGGATTCGCATAGACTGCCCAAGGAATTGCGTTGTAGCGCATACGCATCTCTTTTGAACCGAAGATATTGGAGATGGCAACCTCTGCCATGCGGGAGGCGCTATGAGCAAGAAGGGAGCGACCATTCACATCCCCAATAGCCCAGATATTGGCAACATTGGTCTGAAGACGGTCATTTACCACCACCCCTTGACGGTCTATATCCACTCCAAGCTTCTCCAGCCCCTGGGTGTTCGGCCTACGCCCAACACTCATGAGGACCAGTGCTGCTTCAGTGGACTGTTTATCTCCCTTGGCATCGGTATACAACACCGCTTCCTTGGTGATCTCCTCTACCTTGCAACCAAGGCGGAAGTCCACTTCCTTGAGCTCACGTCTCATCAGCTTGGCAAATTCACCATCCATCATGGGGAGAATCTCGTCCATCATCTCTATGACGGTGACCTTGGTCCCGATCATGGAGAAGAACGAGGCAAATTCAATCCCGATAACCCCACCTCCGATGACAACCAGGGACTTGGGCACTTCCTCGAGATCCAGGATCTCATTACTGGTGAGCACATGTTCCAATTTAGCTCCAGGGATAGGTGGAACAAAAGCTGAAGAACCGGTGGCGACCATCAGGTAAGAGCCTTCATAGACAGTGTCTCCCACTTTCACATGATGAGGGTCGATGAATTCAGCTTCGCCAAAAACCGTTTC
Source organism: uncultured Sphaerochaeta sp. (assembly GCF_963676285.1). NCBI lineage: Bacteria > Pseudomonadati > Spirochaetota > Spirochaetia > Spirochaetales > Sphaerochaetaceae > Sphaerochaeta > uncultured Sphaerochaeta sp. The sequence continues at coordinate 2,474,555 of NZ_OY781063.1, read as the reverse complement.
CACCTTGTTCGACTTCATCAGGAACTCGATACCACTTCTCAGCGTCCCCACCGTATCATTCTTCCAGGCCATTGCATCAGGAAGGCTGAACGTCACCGAGGCAGCCTCGACGCCATGTTTTGCACCATCAAGTGCATGGTGGTAGAGTTTGGCACTGTTCAGGAGGCTCTTGGTGGGGATACACCCCCAGTTTGTACAGACTCCTCCAAGGTGCCCTCTCTCTATGAGCAGGACCTTCTTGCCAAGTGCTCCTGCTCTTTCTGCGGCAACATATCCACCAGGACCGCTGCCAACTACTATTAGATCATAGGTACTCATGTATCCTCCCTACAGTGCCAACAAGAGATCAATGGAGGCGATGTTGTCCATCAAGGCTTTCAGGAAGCGTGCAGCATCTGCACCATCGACTGCTTGGTGATCCATTGTCAGCGAGAGTCCAATCTTTTCAATAAAGACGATATCTCCATCCTCATCCTCTACTGGCGTGAGTGTAATACCGCCAACCCCAAGGATTGCAACCTCAGGTACGTTGAGTACCGGGGTGAATGCATCAATGCCAAAGGCTCCTACATTACTTACCGTGAAGGTTGAACCACTGAGTTCGTCAGGTTGGGCACTTCCTTCCTTGCACTTATCAATCAGGGCCTTGGTCTCTTCAGAGAGCTGACGGAGGCTGAGCATGTCACTATTGCGCACCACAGGGACCAGAAGGCCCTTCGGTGTGTCGGTAGCGACACCAAGATGCACATGGCTGAAGCGCAACATCTTATCCCCAAGGAAGTGTGCATTGAAGGCAGGGAACTCCAACAAGGTTCTACTCACTGCAAAGAGGATCAAGTCATTGATCGTGACCTTGTTCAAACCGAGCTCACTCTTGGCACTCTTGAATCCGGCTCTCAATCGCTTCAGGGCACGTGCATCAGCCTGGGCATGAAGGGTAAGCTGGCATGTGGAGTGAATGGATTCCATCATTCTCCTGGCAGTTACCTTTCTCACTCCCTTCACAGGTATCTCCTGAATCTCTTCAGAGACTTCTCCCATGCGTGATGGGGTGGCAATCGCAGGTTTCACCTGTAGGTCTGAAGAGAGGACTCTTCCTCCCATGCCACTACCACGTCCTGGAGCCTGCACTCCCTGTTCAAGAGCCTGCTGTCTTGCAACCGGGCTGAGCGGTTCACCAGCCACTGAGGCTACATCACGTTCAATGATGCGGCCTTTCGGACCGGTGGGCTGTACAGAGGAGAGCGATACTCCCATGGAGGAAGCCAGATTGCGTGCCCTGGGGCTGGATCCCTGAGCCTTGTCTGCCGTAGAGGGAGGAGTAGCTTTTTCAGGTTGTATGTCCTCAGCTGGTGCTGTTTCCTGTTTCTCTTCCTTTGGTTCTTCTTTATTGGTTTCTGTCTTGGGAAGCTCGAATTTCTCGCCTTCCTCCCCAACCATGACGATGGGGACCATTACGGGAACATCATCCCCTTCCTCATACAGTATGGACAGTACTACACCTTCAGCGGTCGATTCAACGTCAATGGTCGACTTATCGGTCTCTGCTGAGCATAGGACATCCCCTACAGCAACCTTGTCACCTACTTTGACATTCCATTCCACAATAATGCAGGATTCCACTGAGTTTCCCTGTTTGGGCATCACAACTTGTTGTGCCATGTGTTCACTCCTCTACTTTGCAATAAGGACCTCAACACCCTGCTCCTCGAGCTGGGTGATCAGGTCTGCAGGAAAACCACTGTCTGTGACAATGGTATCTATCTCTGTTACCGGCATGATCCGCACAAACCCACGATTCCCCACCTTTGAGGAATCAACGCACAAAACCCGCCGTGTGGCTTGTGCGCACATACGTTGTACCACCTGTGCATTTTCGATCAAGCTGGTGGTAAGTCCATGTTCCATGGTAAATCCATCTGTACCGAAGAAGGTGGTGGATACATGGTAGTTCTCTATCTGGGAAATGGCAGCAGGCCCGACAAGGGCCTCAGCTTCGCTTCGGTATTCACCGCCAACCAATGTAACCTGGAGCTGGGTATTTGCCCGTGCGTAGGGCAGAATAAGTGTTGAGTTGGTTACCACCCGTACATTCCTCTTCCCGAATATGTGTCTGGGAATCAGGGAACAGGTGGATCCATTGGTAATCATGATAAAGTCATTATCCTTTACCAAGGTTGCAGCAAGTTTTGCAATCAGATCTTTTTTTGGAGTATTGGTATCATCACGAAAGGCTGCTTGGGGAGCGGATGCAACTACGACCCGGCCGTGGCTTCGTATAACAAGACCTTTTGAATCCAGGTCCCGTAAATCTCCCCTGATGGTAACCGCAGAAACTCCCAGCTCTTCGCTGAGCCTGGATACAGGATACTCTTCACCACTTTTCAGAAGCTGGAGTATGTGTTTTTCCCGAGGGGAAAGCCCTATCATATGATACACTCCTACTTTCTTATCACTTTCGTTACGCTTTCGATTCTATTATAGTATCGCTAACTTTTCAAGTGTTTTCGAAAGGGATTCGTCAATCCATATGAAAGACTTCCTCCAAGGGAAGCGATATCGGTGAGTTGTCTTCATTTGTGTCCATAATATCAGCCATATAGGCCCACCACTTTTGGACAATGGGGTTTGAGCCAAGATCCTGACTCCCCGACTCTCCCTCTGATTTCTGAAAAGCAAAGAGCAATCCACTATCCCGGTCAAGGAAGATGGTGTAGTCAGAAACCCCACTTTCCTTGAGAAGAGCCTTCAACTCCGGCCAAATCTCATCATGACGCTTCTTGTACTCTTGTTCGTATCCTTTCTTCAACTGCATGACAAATGCCTGTCTCATGGGATGATCCCTCCTAATTTCTACTCATTTGCTGGAGCCGTAGCTTCCTGTTTGCCTTGTACATATCAAGCAATCGGGGGAGAAGGACCGCAGAGATGAGAAGCAATCCAATGACTATGGTCATCAGGGTTCCACTGAACTTCAACAAGCCCATGCCGAACTTCAAGTAACCGACCAACATGGAGCCAATGAAAACACCATACACACTCCCCTTGCCCCCGGTGATGGCAACACCACCAAGCACGACGAGGGTGATGATTTCCAAATCCCATCCGGTGGCAATGTTTGAGCGGACAGAGAGAATTCGACTAGCCAGCAGTATGGAGGTAAGACCACAGAAGAATCCGGTAACGGTAAAGTTGATGATCCTCATGGTCTTTACCTTGATACCGGAGAAACGAGCCGCTTCAGCACTGTTTCCGATGGCGTATAACCTTCTTCCATACGTTGTCTTATGCAAGATGAACGCAAAGAGCAATACCAAGACCAGGTAGAGAACGAACTCAAAGGGAATAATGGTACCAGGTATGAATTGCTGACCAAAGAACCCAAAGTTTTCTGGGAATTCAGTACGTGCCTGATCTCCCAACAAACCAATTGCAATCCCCCTGAATACCGACTGTGTCGCAAGAGTGACCGCGATGGCCGGCATCTCGAGGGCGGTGATCATCACTCCATTGAACAACCCAGCGAGGGTGCCAACGAGCAGGGCAATGAATATCAGGGAAGGAATGGAAGCTCCCGCCTGGGCAGCATTTCCTACCGCATATGCACAAAGGGCAATAATGGAGGCAATCGAGATATCAATATCACCACACATGATGATGAAGATCATTGGAAGGGCCATGATTGCCTTCTCACTGAATTGGAAGGTTGCATTCATCAAATTGAACCAATCAAGGAAGTAAGGAGTCCTGATGGTGAAAAAAACAAACACCAGTACAATGATGATGGAGAGCAGCACTTCCCACTGGGTAAAATATTCAATCAACCGGTTCTTAAGCGACATTTCATCGATAAGCCGGGATTTTGCTACCAAATCTCTCTTTTCAGCCATACCTAGCCTCTCCTCTGAGCAAGCAGCTTCTTCGTCTTTCGCTGGTCGCTGATGGTGTTGAGCGTCAATGCGATAAGAATGATCAATCCCTGGACAAATGTTTGCCAGAAAACTGACAGGTAGATAACCGGCAACGCATTGGTGACCACACCAAGGAAGAGCGTCCCCAGGACCACCCCGATAATGCCACCGGAGCCACCGGCGAAGTTGACCCCACCAAGTACACAGGCTGCTACTGCCTGCATTTCAAAACCAGTTGCCATCTCATTCACTGCAGAAGCGTAGCGAGCGGTCCAAAGAGCCCCTGCAAGACCACAGAGCGTTCCACTGATAAGGAAGACTACTACCCTGACCCTGCTCTCATTCACTCCTACGAACTTTGCAGCCGTCGGGTTTCCTCCGATCGCATAGACTTCTCGTCCTGTACGGGTATACCTGCTGAAGTAATAGAAAACAGCAATGACAATAATGGCAATCCAAAGCAGGTTGGATATTCCTAGGAAGCTGTTACGGGGGAAATCTATGTAGGATTTACTCATCTCATGGGCTGTAACCCACGTACCTCCACTGAGGAGAAAGGTAAGCCCGCGATAGATATTCACCGTACCCAATGTGGTGATGATCGGGGGAATTTTTCCATAGGCAACCAGCACACCATTGAAGAGACCCATCACCATCCCAATGCCCATTCCTGCAAGCAAGAGAAACAAGGGACTCACTGTAGGATTTGCCTCATTGATCATACCGGTAGCCATACCGGTGAAGGCGATGATGGATCCTACCGATAGGTCAATTCCGTTTGAGAGGATTACGTAGAACTCACCAATGGCGACAATGGAGAGGATAGCCATGTCGTTGAGGATGGTGGAGATATTCTTCGCAGAGAGAAACTGCGGAGAACGGATTGAAATCGGCACCAGAAGTACCACCAACAACAAGGTAAGGGTTGCCTCCCTACGTGCCAGTGCTTTCTTTACAAAGGAGGAGAAGGATAGGTCAGGCATTGGAGGCCTCCATCTGTACAGTTGCGATAGCATACCGCATTACTGACTCTGCTGTCGCTTCTTCTGCATCAAGAATGGCTGTCTGGTACCCTTCATGCATCACGACGATCCGGTCTGACATTCCCAAGATTTCAGGAAGCTCACTACTGATCAAAATAACGGCAACACCCTTGTCCGCCATATCACAAACGAATTCGTGTACTGCTGCCTTCGTTGCTACATCAATACCCTTTGTAGGTTCATCAAGAATGAGAATCTTCGGATTTGTCCCAATCCACTTGGCAAGGACGACCTTCTGTTGGTTACCCCCACTGAGCGTTTCAGCATCGACATGGTACCCTGCCGATTTTATCTCCATTTGATCACCATGTTCCTGGACATAGTTCTTTTCAGTCTTCTTTCTGGTCACCAGGCCTTTCCAGCAGAGATTGGTCAACACCGGTAGGCTGATATTATGAGTCAGGCTCATTTTCAACACCAAACCCTGCCTCTGGCGGTCTTCAGGCACTAGGGCAATTCCTTTCCGCATACTGTCAATGGCACCTCCCGGCATAAAGGGTTTCCCGAGCAAATGCATCGTCCCCTCACTGGCCTTGTCAATTCCAAAAATGGTTCTCACCACCTCGCTGCGACCAGCTCCGACAAGCCCAAAGAGACCGAGTATCTCCCCTTCATGCAAATCAAAGGAGATGTCCTTGAAGGCACCAAGCTGACTGAGGTGCTTAACCTCAAGCACCTTTTTGCCGATCTTTGGTTCATGGTGGGGATACATCTGGTCAATTGAGCGTCCGATCATCATGTTTATGATTGTATCTTCGCTGCTCTCTGCCACCTTTCCTTCCCCGATATATTGTCCATCACGGAAAACCGTGTAGTAATCGCAAATTTCAAAAATCTCTTCAAACTTATGGGATATGAAGAGGATTGCCTTTCCCTCTTCCTTCAAGGAACGGACTATCCTGAACAGATCATCGACCTCTCGGCCGGTGAGTGCGCTGGTCGGCTCATCCATGATGACCAGATCTGCATCAAGGCTGAGTGCCTTGACAATTTCCACCATGTGGCGTTGTGCAACACTGAGATTCTTGACCAAGGAGTCTGGATTGATATCGAGTTGCATCCTCTGGAGCAATGCCTGGGTATTCTCCTGCATGGTTTTCCAGTCGAGTTTTTTCGTTTTTGGATTCCTAAGGTGATGTCCCATATAGATATTCTCTGTGACACTGAGTTCGGGAAACATGGATGCTTCCTGGTGGATGGCAACAATCCCTGCCTGTTGGGCGTCGATTGCATTCTTAAAGGAGATTTCCTTCCCCTCAAACGTCATCGTTCCACTGGTAGGGATATAGACTCCCGTGAGAATCTTCACCAAGGTGGATTTTCCTGCTCCGTTCTCACCGATGAGAGCATGCACTTCACCCCTTCGTAGGGAGAGATGCACATCATCCAAGGCTCTGATACCGGGAAACACCTTTGTTACGTGTTGTACTTCCAACAATGCCTGTTGCATTGTTCCTCCTTATGCAAGCAGATGCAAAGGCTCCCACTTCCGAAGGGAAGCAGGAGCCAGCTGTGATTCGATTAGTAGATCTCTGCGAACTTCTCGATGTTGTCCTTGTTGAATACATAAGGAGTACTCATGAAGGCAATACCGTTCTCTTCGACCTTGATTGAGCCCATGCGACCGGCAGGAATTTCTTCACCAGTTGCTCCGTCGATGGTACCTTCAATAAGACCATTCAGGATATAGGTGGAACTGTATCCAAGGTCAATGGGATTCCAAAGAGCCATCTGGCGGCAGGTGCCGTCGAGGATGTATCCCTTCATCTCTGAAGGAAGACCAAGACCGGTGACTTCAACAACGCCACTCTTTCCAGCGTCCTTGACAGCCTGTGCGGTTGCAAGCAGACCAACAGTGGTCGGGCAGATGATAGCCTTCAGGTTAGGATATTTCTGCATCAAGGAGACTGCTTCACGATAGCTCTTATCGGGGGCATCATCACCATAGACAACCTCAACAAGCTTCATGTTGGAATATTCAGCTTCCTTGATCTCTTCCTTCATCCACTCAATCCAGAGATTCTGGTTGGTAGCCTGAGCTGAAGCGGAAAGGACAGCAACATCACCCTTGTAGTCAGTCAGTTCTGCAGCAAGCTGAATCTGCTGGCGTCCAATGAGTTCAGGGTTACTGGGAAGAAGGTCAACAATACGTCCACCTGGGTTGATACCAGAGTCATAACTGATAACCTTGATACCGGCTGCCATGGCTTTCTTGGCTACAGGAATCAATGCATCTGCATCGTTTGCGCTGATGGCAATACCATCAACTCTCTGTGCGATCAAGGTCTCGATGATCTCAATCTGTCCCTCTGCAGTAGCCTGGGGAGGAGCCATATAGGTCGTCTTGATCCCACCGAGCTCAGCGGCAGCTTCTTCACTACCTTTGAATACTGCATCAAAGAACCCATTTCCCATACTCTTTCCGAGAATGACAATCTCTTTTTCACCAGCTGGTGCTGCTTCCTTGGTTCCCTGGGCGAACATTGCACCAAGGGCCATGGTCATGATGAGAACAAACAACAACGTTTTCTTCATAACAAAACACTCCTTTTGAGAAATCTTCTCCGGGAAAACCCGGAACCTATCTGTACCTGGCAGAACACCAGGGCAAACAGCAAAACTACTGTCACAACTTCCTTTACTCATAGTGTGACACCGATTTCAAAATCTGCAATAACTGAATAGTCATTTTTTAGCACGATTTTGTCATGAAACAGATATGGAACCCAATTTCCTATACATCGAAAGTCAAAAGACAAACCAAAGAAAATGATTCACGTGAATATCTCTATGAGTGCAGATTAAGAAGAATACTTGCTATTCCTGTTTCCAAACAGCACTCCCCCCAATAACCCTACAAATGTCTGTTGGAAGAGAATTCCCAAGATGACAGGAAGGGCTGCAAGAGGAGGAAAATAGGTGGTAGCAAGCACCAAAGCTGCACTGATATTCCTCATTCCTCCGGTGAACGTCATACTGACAAGGCTGGGACGATCCACCTTCAGGACATATCTGGCGAGTACATAGACAAGGAGGAACCCCAAGGCAATGACGAGTAGATTCATCAGAATGAGTGGAACATAGATCCAGGAGAAGGAGAGAGAACCAGAGAGCGCTCCTACATGAATTACCACCACTACAATAAGTAAGAGCTTGGTAACTGGACTGAGATAGAGCACGGCTTCCTTTGCAACCTTGGGCATGGTTTGGGTAACCAACATCCCCACAAGGGATGGTAGGACGATCATCACCAGCAAGCTGGTCATGATCCCTCCTTGGTCGATTGCCACTGTCGTATTGGAAAGCAGTCTGATCGTCAGGGGTGTCAAGATGGGAGAAAGCAAGGTATCAAGAATGATGAGTGAAAGGGCAAGGGCGGCATCGCCCTCATAAATGGTTGACCAGATAAAGGCGGTCACTGCAATCGGAATCGAAGAGAGCAAAACAAAACCGGTGACAATATCAGGCTGTGTGGGAAATATCACTCGTCCAATGAGTGCGACAAAAACCGGCAGCACTATATGCGCACTGAAGAGCACAAGCAGCACAGAGGTCATTCGACGTGCGATCTGGGCAAACTGACGATAGCTTACCCCCAAGGCTCCTACAAAGGTAATGAATGCGAAAAAATAGGTTCCAAGAAAACGGAAGGAATCCAAACGATGACCAAGCAGCAAGCCGAGCACCACACCAATTGGTGTAACGAACGGCATCACCGCATTAAAACGCTTGTTTATATCCTGCAGTGATGCCATCTTACCTACTTTGATGCAACTGAAGACCGATATTTCTCCACTTCCCAGTTTCTGATGAAATCAATCATCGCATCATCCATGAAACGGGGTCCTCCAAAACTCTCGGTATACACCGCAATCGATACGGTATCCACAAAGAGCGGCATCGGCTTTTCACCCAAAGAGAATACCCCTAGGTTCTGCACACAGACAATCTTAGGGTTTACCCCGTGTTCGGCCTCATACTGTTTGAAAACAGAGGCTACATCCTGCCCCTCTTCAACCCACAGAGGCTTGAAACCGGCGTAAACAATATGGTCAGGGGTAAAGGAAGAAGCGACTGGCTGGAAATGTTTCTCATCCTGCAGGTAGTGCGCAAACTCCTTGTTCCAAGAGAAAAGAACAGGCTCTGTTGTAAGCGTTCCAAGCTCTTTCTTGACTGATTCAACACGATATGAGTCTGCTTCCAAGGGTGAAAAATCAGGCTTTCTTACCAACTGGGAGGAAATTTTTCCCATCAAGGAGTTGTAGAGGTTTTCAATCTCCTCCAAACTCTGCCCTCCGGCAAAAATACCATGGTTCTGCAAGAAAATCAGGGAACTGACCTTTCCTGTTTCCTTCTTCTGCTTGGCCATTCTGGAGCGAACAATATCTGCAAGGATGAATCCAGGCTTCACCAATTCAATCCAGAGCGCTTCAGGGAAAAGTCTGGCAACAGCCGTCTCTCCCTCTTGTGCACAGGTAAGACCATTCACCATGGCAGGGTGAAGGTGGATGACATAAGGAAAGGGGAGCAACGCATGGAGCAAAGCCTCAACAGAAGGCCGTGCTGTCTCTCCTTCGAGGCGACAATCCATCATATCCTTGAGGACTTCATCCTCTCTCTGCTCGTCATCATTGCTGTACTGTTTTCCCCAGATATTCTCCAGCTTCCTCAGATCCATCTTGACAAAACCCGATTCATCAATGGTTCCCAAGGCATGGCCACTAGCCTTTACATAGAGGATGTTCCCCTCTTTATAGGAGGTGTTTCCACCTCCCAATAATACGTAAGAAGGGTCCGATCCATACCGCTTGGAGTGGGCGATCAGGGAAGCAAAACTCATGAACGCTCCTCCAATACTTCCCTCTCATAGGAACTTACCAGCTCAATGAGTTCACTCTCCAGTGGAGTGTTGGTTCTTCTGCAGTACTCATCCCAGATGGCACCGAATGGAAGAACACTCTGCTGTTCAAGCAGCGCCATGGTTGCATAGCCATTTCCTGCCTCTTCATACTCGATAAGTTGATCAATCGGCTCAAGCATTGCAAAGAGCAAGGCTTTGCGCATTGCCCTAATACCGGTAACCCATGCGCCAATACGATTGATGGATGCATCGAAGAAGTCCAGACCTATATGGGAAGATTCCAGTTTTCCACTTCTTACCAGCTCCTCAGCAACCATCTTGATCTTGTCATTGAACAGAACCACATGGTCACTATCCCAATGCATGGGACGACTGACGTGCAAGAGAATCTCATCATCAAAGAGAAGGATGGCGGAAAGTTTATCTGAGATGTCTTCCTCTGTGTGAAAATGGCCCATGTCGATGCAGAGCATCTTGTTGTTTCGTGCTGCATAGTTCATATAGAACTCGTGGGAGCCTACTACGAAGGCTTCACTGCCGATACCAAAGAGTTTTGTCTCCAAGGCATCCTTCATGAACTCACTGGGATACTCGGTCTCAAAAATCTCATCAAGGCTCTCCTTGAGAATGGCACGGTACCCAAACTTGTCAACGGTGAGATTCTTTGCACCATCAGGAACCCAGGTGTCGAGGATACAGGGACTCCCCTGTTGCTCACCAATCCAGGCAGCAATCTTCCTACAACGTTTAGCATGCTCAATCCAGAACCTACGGATTCTCTCATCCTTGCTTGCCAAAGTATAGCCATCATCAGCCATTGGATGGCTGAAAAAGGTTCCATTGAAGTCCAGAGGAATTCCCATCTTCTTGCCCCAATCAAGCCAACCTTGATAGTGCTTCTCCTCAATCTGGTCACGGTCAACAAAGGTGGAACCGAACTCCCCATAGCTGGCATGAAGATTCAGCCTATGACTTCCACCAACCAGGGAGAATACCTGCTCAAGATCCTGACGCAACTGTTCGACAGTCTTTGCTTTACCGGGGTAGTTCCCTGTGGTTTGGATTCCTCCACCAGCCAGTTCGGCATCGGGACGCTCGAAACCGCCAACATCATCGCCCTGCCAACAGTGGACAGAGATAGGAACGTCAGACAATTGTTCCAGGACAGAGTCGGTATCGGCACCATAATGTGCGTATATTTTCTTGGCTACTTCATAGTAAGACATGACAGCCCTCCTCATACGAAAGTATTTACTCTAATAGTTTGCCACCATTTACATTTTTTACCTTGACAGAATAGTCAAATTCTAGCACGATTTTATCATGTCTAGTTTTACTCTGCACGAAACCATGTTCTTCAAGGAAAACAGCCTCCCCGTGAAAGTGTTACTCCGTGACCCTGAGATTCCTTTCTCATTACATGGGCATGATTTCTATGAAATCGTGGTAGTGGTGTCAGGAAAAGGAAGCCACCTCTTGGAACAGGACAAGCGACAGTTGCAGGAAGGCATGGTGTTCTGTATTCGCCCGGGAACCATTCATGGATATGCAGATATTGAGAATCTAGTCCTCTATAACCTACTTATTGGAAAGAAGGCCTTTTCAGTGCTTTATCCCGAGGTCAAGGACGTGGCTGGGTTTCCTGAGACATTCATGCAAGAAGAAGGTGACGTCCCTCTGGTTCGGCTCAACTCACACCAACATGCTGAGATTGTTTCCCTGATAAGCGCTATAAAGGAGGAGTCGGAGCAACAGGACTACAGCAAGGGATCGACCTCAATGACCTACTCAAAATTGCTCCAATTTCTCATCCTGGTAAGCAGATTCCACAGTGCTCGCCGAGGTTCTGCTTTCCAGAATGATCAACGCCTCGAGAAAGTCATCATCTATATGGAGCAGAATATCGACCGCGGCATTCCCTTGAACGAGCTCGTTGAGGTCTCGAACATGAGTGCAAGCACACTCAACCGACAGTTCAAGCTTTCAACGGGTTGGTCCCCGGTCGATTTCCACATCCATAGGCGAATCGCCTATGCCTCCAATCTACTTCTGACCACTGACCTGAGCATTGAGAGGATCAGTGAAAAGACCGGATTTTCAGATGCGAATTATTTCGCACGCCAGTTCAGGAGTCATATGCAGATGAGTCCACGACAGTATAAACAGCTGTGGACCACCCCCAAGGAAGATTAGACCACTACACCCTTCTTTAAAATGATGTTTGCATACAGTGCTGTCTCTCCGGTAGCGACAATGGCATATGCTTTCTTACTTCGTTCATAGAAGGCAAAGCGTTCTAGACGGGAAAAGCCATTAAATGCAGGATCACCATTTTTGCAGGTGGCCTCGTAGACATCCCAGATAGGGGTTTCGACGGTATCCCCAGGGGTTGTATCCATCAGGAACGCGTTCTCTGCATAGGTATCAAGAGGGAACAACTGCAAGATAGCCTTCAGTACTTCATCTGCCCCATGTCCATCCAAGCGGACCACCCGATCATTCATGGATGCAGCGGGGAAATTTCCATCTCCGATTACGATCTCATCGCCATGACCCATTTCCATGAGAATCTTCAATAGCTCAGGACTGAGGATTGAGGGAATTGTTTTCAACATCATTGACTCCTTGTAAATTTTGGATTGCATTTGCTTGTTCTCTATGCGATACTATCCTTGATGTAAACGATTACATTTGTAATTATATACCTAAGGGGGATACTATGGCAAATACAAATGGAATGCAATCGGTAGGGCCTGAGAAGCGCTATGCTTCTTCCCTTCCCAAGATTGGAATTCGCCCAGTCATCGACGGCAGACAGCGAGGCGTTCGCGAGTCCTTGGAAGATCAGACCATGAATATGGCAAAGGCTGCAGCAAAGCTGATCAGCGAGAACCTGTTCCATGGAACCGGAGAGCCGGTTGAATGTGTTATTGCTGATGGAACCATCGGTCGTGTGAGAGAGAGTGCGGATTGTGCAGAGAAATTTGCCAAGGAAGGAGTAGCCGTTACCCTTACAGTAACTCCCTGCTGGTGTTATGGAACCGAGACATTTGATATGGATCCCATGACCGTAAAGGGTGTATGGGGTTTCAATGGGACAGAGCGCCCAGGTGCAGTCTATCTTGCTGCAGTGCTTGCTGCTCATACCCAGAAAGGCCTGCCTGCCTTCGGCATCTATGGTCGTGATGTACAGGACAATGATGACACCTCCATCCCTGAGGATGTAGCTGAAAAGATCCTCCGCTTCGCACGTGCAGGTATAGCTGTAGCAACCATGAGAGGGAAGAGCTATCTCTCCATCGGTGGCATGTCCATGGGTATCGCTGGATCAATCGTTGACCAGGATTTCCTGCAGTCCTATCTGGGAATGCGCAGTGAAGTGGTCGATATGTGCGAGATTGAACGCCGTATCGCTGAAGAGATCTATGATCCAGAAGAGTACAAGAAAGCAATTGCATGGGTGAAAGAAAACTGCATCCAGGCTGAAGATGTGGCCAATCCTCCCGAGTACCAGAGAAGTGAGGAGCAGCTTGCCAAGGATTGGGAGTATTGTACCAAGATGACCATGATCGGTCGTGACCTCATGGTTGGCAACAAGAAGCTCGAGAAGCTCGGATTCAAGGAAGAGGCACTTGGGCATAATGCGATTGCCGCAGGATTCCAGGGCCAGAGACAGTGGACTGACCATTGGCCGAATGGCGACTTTATGGAAACCATGCTTACCACCAGTTTCGATTGGAACGGCATCCGTGAACCGTATATCATGGCAACTGAGAATGATCACCTAAACGGTATCAGCATGCTTTTCTGTAAGTTGCTCACCAATCGTGCTGCAATCTTCAGTGATGTGAGAACCTACTGGAGCCCTGCAGCCATTGAGAGAGTTTCCGGCTGGAAGCCAGAGGGCTTGGCCAGGGAAGGTTTCATTCACTTGATCAACAGTGGTGCTACCACGCTTGATGCTGCTGGTCAGATGAAGAATGAGCAGGGCGAAAGCGAGATGAAGCCTTATTGGGAGATTACTGAGGAGGATGTAAAGAAAACCCTCGAGAATACCCGCTTCAGCGTCGCAAACGGTGGTTACTTCCGCGGAGGCGGGTATAGTTCAACCTTCCTCAGTGAAGGGGGAATGCCGCTAACCATGGTCAGGATCAACATGGTCAAGGGCGTTGGCCCTGTCCTGCAGCTTGCTGAGGGATGGACTTGTGAAGTACCGGATAATGTCTTCGACGTTATCAACAAACGTACCGACCAGACCTGGCCGACCACTTGGTTCGTACCCAGAACCAATGGCAAGGAAGGACCCTTCAAGGACGTTTACTCGGTCATGGCAAACTGGGGAGCAAACCACGGAGCACTGAGTTATGGGCACTTTGGTGCTGATATCATCTCCCTCTGTGCAATGCTGCGCATCCCCGTATGCATGCATAATGTTGAGGAAGATAAGATCTTCCGTCCCAGTGCATGGTCAATGCTTGGCATGGACAAGGAAGGAGCTGACTATCGCGCATGCTCTACCTTTGGACCACTGTACGGCAAGTACTAAGCAACAGTTCTTGTATCATTCACGGGTTGGCCTGGTGCCAACCCGTTTTTATTCTTTTCAGGTATTGTATCCATTTCACCACACCAGTGTTATACTTTCTCGGAGGTTTGTATGAAAACGATACTCTCTGTATGGAAAGAACAAATACTGTTGCAACAGGAACCACCTGATACTGGTGAGGAGAAGCTCCAAAAACAAGCCCAGATACAGAGGGAGCTCGAGGAAGTCCTCCCCAGGGATGAAGCAACCCTGCTCTCCCTCTATCGCATGGGAGCACGATTCAGCCTGCTTGAAGAACCTCACAAGAGAACAGCTTCCAAGCTATTCATCATTGTACTGGTCAGCCAACTCATCATCTCCCAGATACCGACGCTCCTAGGGTATCCCTTTGGCGACAACACAATGCTATTCTATGGCTTGAACCTACCCTTCCTTATGCTCCTGTTTCTTGCTCTGTATCTGGTAAAGGAGAGAAAATATCTTGTCGGGTATCTCTCTTTTCTTGGCATCCTTGCGCTCTTGATGAATCTACAATTCAGCATGACAGGCACGGAAGAAGCACAGACAAAGATCCTGGCACTCATTCATTTGCCCCTACTTCTGGTGGTCAGTCTTGCCCTCCCCACCCAGAAAGGAACACTGCAGGAGAGAATGAGTAGACATGTACGCCTTACCGGCGAAGTGCTTCTCCTAACTTTCCTGCTTGCTTGTGCCGTGTTTGTGGTGACGATGCTCACATTCGTGCTTTTTGAAACGGTGGGAGTCAATGCAGAGGACCGTCTCGCCCCATTCGTGGTTACCGGAATTCTACCACTGCTCCCTCTCTCTGCCCGGTACCTTCTGCAGTACAGAAGGAACCAGATAGCCTCCCTCACCCGGCTTCTGGCTACCATTTTCCTCCCGGTAATTACGGTGGTAATGATCTCCTTCCTGACTGCCTTGGTAGTAGGGAGACTCCCCATAACTGAGGACCGAAACCTTTTATTGGTAATCGACGTGTTGCTTGCATTGGTTCTGATGATGATCCTCTATGCAACAGATCTTCTGGAGAGTGAACAAACCACTGCCTTCAACCGCATAGTGCTCATCACTGCAGCATTGGCAGCCATAGGCATCGATGTATTCGCCCTCATTGCCATAGGAGGGAGATTCCTTCAATACGGGCTAAGCCCCAACCGGTTGGCCGTCCTTGCTGAGAACCTACTCCTGCTTGCCAACCTAGGCTCCCTGGCAGTAACACTGCTCAGAAGAAGATCCTTCATTCGGATACAGAGCATATTCATGGTTATCTATGCACTCTGGTTCCTTATGGTTGTCCTGCTTTTTGGTCCAATTTTCGCTTACATCTGATTAGAGGGAGAGAATGGTATTCCAGACCGCCTCATCAACGGGAATGCCCTTCTCTAGATTCTCCTTTCTTGTTTGCTCCCTGAATTGGCCAGGATAACGAACAGGTTTCTCTGCATCCAAAGGCGTTGAGTTCACCAAGTCATCGAGGGTTGCCTGGATCTCTCTCTGCAAGTTCTCCTGTTCGGGGAACTTGGAGATATCAAAGACCAGGAAGACCTGGGAGACTTCTCCTTCCTCCTCCAAGGAACCGATTGAGCGGGTAGTTCTTCCACCAGAGAGCGTTGCTGCAATCAGATCAAGGGCAAGGGCCAAGCTGGTTCCCTTCCAGAATCCAATGGGAAGAGAGCGCTTGCTTTGTAGAATCGCTTCCGGGTCGGTTGTAAGCTCTCCCCTTTCGTCCCATCCACCTGGAACGGGTAGTTCCCTCTTCTCCCTTACATAGGTTTCCAGTTTGCCATAACTAAAGAGAGACATCGCCATATCAACAAGAAGTGGGCCATCTCCAGTGGGAGTGGCAAGTACCAGAGGATTGTTGCCAATCTTGGTATCAGAGCCGCCCCAGGGGCTCATCAGAGGCATCGTGTTGGTCCACAGGAGCGCAATACACCCCTCCTTGGCAGCCATCAATCCATAAGTACCAGGTCTCATCCAATGGTTGGTATGCTTCAAGGCAACGCAACCAATGGTATGTTCTTTTGCCAGTTCAATAGCTCGCTTCATGGAGGTATAGGCATTGAGGTTCCCTACACCACGTTTTCCATCCCATCGCTCAAGAGATCCGAACGAATCGCTCATTTGGGCATGGGCGTGCACATCCACACGCTTCTCATCAATACCCTTGACCAATGAGGCAAATCGATTTGCCCCATGGGTATACACCCCTTCAAGCGAGGTTTCAGCTATCAGTCGAGCACAGAGTGCTGCATCACGCTTATTCATATCCCGGCTCTCAAGCACACGTTCAAACTGTGCACACATCGTCTCAAATGGAATTCGCATCATGGATTCTCTCCTTCCCATACCAACACTTGATCAGGGTCACGCAAATAGATAACGCACCCCCGTACCGGGCGTTGATACATTCTTTTTGTTGCTTGCATATACGTCGCTACCTGGAAACGGTGGACTTCTTCATTTCTCCACCTATCGGTCTTGAAATCTATTACGAGGTAGGTATCATTCTGCCTCACCAGCAAATCAATCGAACCTTCAGCCACAACGGTCCGTCCTTCCTGCTCAACGGCACTGAAAAAGCCTACTTCACACTCGAGAGGATATGGTTTTACCTCTCTCTCATACCAATCGCTCCCCATGAATCCTCTACACAAGAGAAGAGCATCCTGTTGGAGCACGGTTAACTCCTGTGTTTTCATAACCCTTGTCAGGGATTCAGGCATAAGCGAAGCGAGCTCCTTCACCTCATTGCCCAGCACCATTTGTTCACAGAGTGCATGGACGAACGTACCAAAGCCGGTTACCTGGTCTTCAGCATATTCACCAAGAATTTCATCACTGGGATATCGTGGCAATTCCACGCCTTCTGTCCCAATCACAAGCGGATGGAGCTTGGTGGTGGCAAATCGGATAGGTTGCCCTTTATAGGCTGGTGTGGCTTGATCATACCAAATCTCAGCAGTTTTCAACCTTTCAAGAACAGCTGAACTATCCTCTCGCTCCCCACTGTAGAGATAGTGCTCAGGAATGCTTTCTATCGGCCGAACCTTCAAGATACCTTCATCATGTACAGGATTGTCGATATCCAGGGAGAGACTGCCTACCAACATCTGAAGCAATGTATCAGCTTTCTTGGCAGGATTCAGCCCTCTGTTGTTCTTGGAAAATGCTCCACTGAGGATGAGATGGGTCTCCGCTCTGGTCATGGCAACATACAGTAGCCGTTTCAGCTCAGCAATCTCCATATCCTGTTCTTCATTGCCATCGAAGAGCGTCCCCGCATGACGGACTGTCTCTTGCTTCGTGGCAGAGACATGGTAGGAGGAAGAGAGATAGTGTGGAAGTGGGATATCGAGGAAGGTACTGAAATAATCCCCTCCACCTTTTCCCTTGGATGCGGCGTTTCCCACGATCACAATGGGAAACTCCAATCCCTTTGATTTATGAATCGACATGATCTGAAGCCCCGATTCCTGTTCCTTTATTACCTCAAGTTGGTCGATTTTTTCATTCTGAACCAGATTTCGTCTCAGGAAATCGACAAATTGGCTGATACTCTTGCCCTGTTCTTCCTGAATCTGTGCCAGGCGGTGGAAAAAGGCAAAATGTTCGACATATACCTGGTATTGCGGGTGGGAAACCAAGGAGAGGTAGTAGCCGCTCTCATACCAAAGCATCAAGGCAAGGGTACTCAATGATTCACTGCCTACCGCCTCGTGCAACCGCTGGTAGAAAGCCCCGCAAGATGCCAACCGCTCAGCGTCGTCTTCTGAGAGTATGGGAAGTAGGGAGAAAAGCGGTTCTTGTACCACATGGGTGATAGCCCAATCGCTCAGGTTACAGAAAGGCGAGCGAAGGACTGTAGCATACGCTTGCTTATCTTCAGGATAGAGGATGAGCTGTAACATGGCATACAGATCGTTCGCTGGAGCTTCCAGCATCAAGGACCGTGCTGCCTGTACCGTATAGGGAATATCGAATCTCCTGAAGGCTTTCTCAAAACTCAGCTGGTTGCTGGTCGTACGAAGTAGGAGTGCAATATCGCTTGCCTTGGGTCTTCTTGGCCCCTCTATTGAGGGTATCAGGAACTCATCACTTTCAAGCATCTGCCTGACCAGTCTAGCGATGGTATACGCCTCTGCTTCAACCGAGGAAGCTTCCTCCTCCTCTTCGTCTCCACCACTTTCCTGATAAGGTTTGATCAGAAGCGTACAGCTGCTTTGCACCCCAGGGGAAGCATCACGGAACTCCAGCGTTGAAAAGTCTGCCTCATAGCTCTCCCCCTCATTCTGCATGATGCTGGAGAACATCGTATTGAACAGCTTGATCAAGTCTGGTTCACTACGGTAGTTCCTTCCCAGGGTGATGGTCTCCCCTCCGATGGAAGCCAACTCCCCGCTCAGTTGCTTGAAAACCCGAACATCACTGCCCCTGAATCGATAGATTGACTGCTTCTCATCCCCTACAAAGAACAGCTTATCCTTCTGCAAATCCTCAGGCAGGGGGATACCATCCCCTTCCCTGTCCAGTCGTTCCGCAAGCAGGTAGAGCATTGCTTTCTGCTGAGCATTATTATCCTGGAATTCATCAATCATGATATAGCGGAATTTCTTCTTGTAGAAAGAGCGCAAGGCCTTGTCCTCAGTGAGCATTGCAACCGCAAGGGTAGAGACGTCGGCAAAGGTAAGAATCCCGCTCGAGCGTTTTTCCCTCTGGTACCTGCTTACGAACTCCTGCATGAATTCCATCACTGCATGGAGCTGGTCCTGGGCAAGCATGATACTCAACGCCATACAGAGCTTGCTCCTCAGCTCCCGATATAATGCCACTGTATCCTTGATGGTCTGAATATCATCTGCTTTACCGTTTCCCGGAGCCCTACGATGAGCAAAATCGGAACACAACAAGGATCGTAGTTCCTCTTTGCTCTCACAGGTATCCATCTTGGAGAGCATCAACTGTGCATCGCTCTTGTAGCCTTCCACCGTATTGCCCTTGTCGGTGAAAGAAGCGTAGAGAGACAACATCTCGCGGTACTGAACAAGAAGATCTTCATACGTATCTTCTACTGCTGCAAGAATCCTCTCAGCTCCACCTTCCTCAACAGTATTGGGGAGGCAATAGTAGGTACTTGCCAGTGGGACAAATACATTGTCTATCAGGGAGTCAGGGGTATAGAGCTCACTGAGTAACTTCGCCCCAGGGCTCTGTGGATACACATCCAGCAGTTCAGTAGCTACACGACGGATGGTTCCCAGGTTTTTCTCATCATCGATGACAAAATCCTGCGGTACTCCATAGGCTACGGAATTGCTCCTGACTATCGTAGCACAGAAGCTGTCCAATGTGGCTATGGCTGCTTCACTGAAGGTCTCAAGTTGTTGGGCAATGTCTTCATCCCCAATGCAGGAAAGAAGGTGTTTATGAATACGCTGATGCATCTCCCTTGCCGCCTTTCGGGTGAACGTCAGGGTCAGGATCTCATCGCAGCGGGCTTTTCTCTCAAGAACCAGACGAAGGAATCGGTAACTGAGAACCGTGGTCTTGCCTGAACCGGCTCCGGCAGAGACAACACAGTTGTTCAGGACATTCACGGCCTTCCTCTGGTTATCATCCAACCTTGCGTTTGTATGTTTCAGAAAATCTTCGAATCGAATCATAGTGTTGCGTACCTCCTCCGGCACAAGGATCGGTAGGGGCAAGATCCACAATGTTTCTTTGAGGGTGTTGCCATCAAATGCCCACCCTGTACGGCATCAAGCAGACTCTCCAGGCGTTGTTGTAGCTGCTCTTCACAAAGAATTGCTGAGGGATCATCCTCCCGAGCCCAGAGCGTGTAGTACTTCTCGTCCTTGACGCTGTAGTAGGAAGCGTTGGCTACTGAGACATCACGATCATGGGTCAACAAGAATCGGTAAATAGGAAGCTGGAATGATTCAAGATGCCCCGAAACACGTTTTACCTCAGGAACCCCTTTTTTATAGTCGATGACAGCAAGCCTGGTATCCTCTGGGGGGTTAAGGCTGATTACACGATCGATTCGGCCGTTTATGAGAAGAGGAAATTGTTCTACCTCGTATGACTCCTCGAATGCAATGGATCTTCCATGGGCGAACAGTGCCGATTCCTCATCAAGAATAGCTGCCATCTTCTCCCTGTAGCTTGCAATGATCCAGCTCCTCATTGATGGGGAAGGACCACGCTGTCCATAGTAGGAGCCCAGACACTCGTCAAACAGTGCATATATCCGCTCCTGATATATCTCCCTTTTTTGAGGATCATAGTCACGAATCTCAGAAAAAAACCGTTGGTAGGTGGAGTGGAGGAGCATACCAATCCTCTGGTGGTCCACTGGCTGTACCTCATACTCCTCTACTTTCAAACCATAAAGATACCTTGCAAGCCATGCATACGGACAGTGGTCAAACTGGTCTATGCCGGTTGGGGAGAATTGGAATCTCCCCTTCTCATCCTTGAGCCTTTCAACAAGATCAGGTTTGATGGGATGGCGTGTATAGTCATCAGCATGTTCAGCAAGTACGGTCTTCTTTGCCGCCAGAAACCACTCCTTCTGGCTTGCACTTGCCTTCACATCAGGAAGTACTGCATGCTTGTAAAGAAACAGTTCAGCAGCCAATGGATCGGAGATGACCTGCTGATCAGCTTCATACGATGTAAGGCGCCCATGCTGTAGGAAATAGGAAGGAACCATCAGCTCTCCTTCATAGCGACGCATATGACAGGAAAGAAAACGCTTCCCATCAGCGAGGGTTGCACAGCGGAAATGGGCTTCTGTGGTGTCAACCTCCTTACGTAGCGCCTTCTCAATCTGCTGGGGCAAAAAATCCAAGGGGCGTTCAACGCACCGGGAACCTTCCTGATCAAGGGCAAGGATGAAAAGATAATCAGCACTCAATACTGATACCTGAGGCCACCCGTAGACGGCGATGCCCTCACCCTTCTGCTGAAAGACATATCGCTTGTTCTGTAGGTGTGCAAGTAAAAAAGAGAAGATTCTGGGGTACGAGGTGATTCCGGTTTTCTCCATTGCATCCCCTACCTGAGCCATGGCATCAAGACAGAATGCATAGACATCTTCCCCAGGGGTGCCAACCCACTGGGTTGGAATGAAGTAAGTATCCTGGAAGTGATTGATTTTCCGTCGCAAATCCTCAATATCCTCAGCTTGGACAATTGCAATGATGCTCTGCTTCAAGCCCTCATACCACCTCTGCAAATCCCTGTCTCCCAGCAAGGAACTGTACTGGTCCTCTCCATACAGGGAGCCATGCATGACTGATTGCCTGACTGCACGCTTGATGAAAATCCGATGTTTTTCTCCCTCAGCCCAGGGAATACCAGGATCGAGCAAGAGTGATTTCAAGCTTTCCAGACTGAATTGTTCGTCATATACCTCTTGAATCAGGCTGAGAAACCGCCCGCTGCTGTAGGCAAGTACCGATTTACCTTCCCTGACCGCCAAGGGGATGCCATAGAGCATTGCTTCCTCACGGAGTACATCCATGAGGGTGTCGGTTGCAGTACTGCCGATTACAATCTGGTGTGTCTCCACCCCTGCATCCAAGAGATCCCTCACCCTTTTTAAGGTTTGTTTGATCTCCACGAGGTGGTTGGGAAATACTTCCAAGGAACCAGAGGGATCCTCTTCAGGAGCCTTCCTTAGTTCCATGAAGGAAGGCCTTCCCAGCTGTTCGTACAAGCTCTCTGCCTCCGGGTTGGTATCTGAGAAAAGAATACAATATGACTTTCCATCGTCCCAGTCATCGGGAATACTCGGCTTCTCGTACCTGGGTTCGAACAGTTGGTGTTCATCCAGGAATTGTTGGTACTGCTGATAGAGTACCAGCAGGTCCGTCTGCATGGCAGAATCGAGGTTGCTGAGCACCTCCTCCTGGCAGGCTTCCACGAGAGATGGCAATAACTTGGCAAGATATCCTTTCACCCGGTTGTTCATCTCCGGATATGCTGGATTGAGAAAACAACGAAGCAAACTCCCCGACTCGAGTAACTGATGGATAAAGAGCTGACGGGTAAGACTGTTCGCGGGGACCATGGTTTCATGATGAGGCAGGAAATAGCCCCGAAAGGTATCATAGGAGATTGCCCTCTCTGCCAAGATAGCGTGATTCTTTCCATGGAGCGCATAATCGGTCAGATATGATCGAGCTGCAACCTCGGTGGGGAATACACAAATTACCCCCTGGTCAAAAGCCTCGTGCACATAGGAACGTTTCGTTTGTGATAGACTCATACGTTGCAGTATATCATGTTTGTGTGTACGATGAGCGTACGTCATGGAAAAACGAAGAAGAAACTTGATGCCCCAAAATGCAGAAAAAGGAAGTTCGCCCTTCCCCTTGGCACTGGCCATGGTTCTCAGCTTGCTCTTTTGGCTGATACTGGGCCCCTATTTCATTACCGCGCTTGGGCAATTCAACATCCCCTACCTAGAAGCAAATGCACCTTTCCTTGCCATGGCTTTGGGTATCGTGGTCTCATGGAAGCTGTTGCTTAACACGAGTCCACGATCATTAATCACCGACCACAGTACCTTCCGGTTTACTCTCTTCTTCAAGAGTATGGGAGCTTATCTTCTGGTGGCCACGCTATTCTTACTCCTAGGGTTCATGACTGAACCAGAGGCATACAGTACCAGTGGCGCATCCTTTCTGGAACATCTGATGTTGCTTCCCCTGGTCCTGGTCCTTACCCCTATTCAGACCAGCAGTGAGGAAGTGGTATTCAGGGTACTTCCCATTCGGGTTGTACAAGGGGGAAGGCTGAGAAGAGGGGCAATGAGAAATATCCTTGCCTGTGTACTTTCTGCAATCCTGTTCACGGCTCCCCATCTCTCAAACAGGGAACTGGGAAGTGCAGATAACCCTGCTATTGTATTGGTATTTTATGCACTCTTCGGTGGCTTGGTTACTGCGCTGAGCATTGCCTCTGGAGGATTCGAACCAGCTCTGGCAATCCATGCAGCCAATAATCTCTTTGTTGCCCTTATCTGCAACTACCAGGGGTCCTCCCTTCCCAGCCTTCCACTCCTGACCACCACCAAGGCAATCGGGACTCCCTTGGATCTCTTGCAACTCATCATTGGGCTGTTAATGGTATTCCTTGTGGTCAGGAAAGATATCATGGCTAAACACCATATGCAAAAATGACAATGGATGTTTCTACAAACACAAACGGGCCACCGCATTGCGATGGCCCGAATAAATAATACGATTTAACGTGTCTTACAGTACGCGGAAAGCATCCCGTCCAGCATACTTAGCGGTATCACCGAGGTAGTCCTCGATGCGCAGAAGCTGGTTGTACTTGGCAAGACGGTCAGAGCGGCTCATGCTACCGGTCTTGATCTGTCCAGTCTCAAGAGCAACTACGAGGTCAGCAATGAAGTTGTCCTCGGTCTCTCCGGAGCGGTGGGAAACAATTGAGGTATAGCCGTTGCGCTTTGCAAGGTCAATAGCCTCGAAGGTCTCAGTGAGGGTACCGATCTGGTTCACCTTGATCAGGATGGAGTTACCAACACCCTTCTCAAGACCCATCTTCAGTCTCTCAACATTGGTTACGAACAAGTCATCACCAACAAGCTGGACACGGTCGCCGATACGATCGGTGAGCAACTTCCAACCTTCCCAGTCGTCCTCGGCCATGCCGTCTTCGATTGAGATGATCGGGTAACGGTTTGCCCAGTCTTCCCAGAGGTCAACCATCTGTGCACTGGTAAGCTTGTCACCGGTGGACCATCTGAGGGTATAGGTCTTGGTCTTCTCGTCGTACAGCTCACTGCTGGCCGGATCGAGAGCAATCATGAAGTCCCCATCACGACCGGTGGTATAACCAGCAGCCTTGATAGCTTCCATGATAACCTCAAGAGCCTCTTCATTGGACTGCAAGTCGGGAGCGAAACCACCCTCATCACCAACAGAGGTGTTGTACTTGCGTCCCTTCAAAACTGATTTCAGGTTGTGGAAAACCTCTGCGGTCATGCGAAGTCCCTCGCGGAGGGAAGCAGCACCGATCGGCATTACCATGAACTCCTGGAAGTCAACCTTGTTATCGCTGTGTGCACCACCGTTGAGGATGTTTGCCATCGGAACGGGAAGTGTGCATGCGTGGTAAGCACCAAGATACTTGTACAGCGGCAGACCAAGGTAGTCAGCAGCAGCACGGGCAACAGCCATGGAAACACCAAGGATTGCGTTTGCACCAAGCTTTGCCTTATTTGGAGTACCGTCAAGAGCAATCATAGCGCGGTCGATAGCAACCTGGTCAAGAGAATCCATACCTTCAAGTTCAGGTGCGATGATGTTGTTGACATTGTCTACAGCCTTCAAAACGCCCTTACCAAGATAGCGGCTCTTGTCCCCATCACGCAGCTCTACAGCTTCGTGGACTCCGGTGGAAGCACCAGAAGGAACTGCTGCACGGCCCATGGAACCATCCTCAAGAATGACATCTACTTCAACGGTGGGGTTACCACGTGAGTCAAGGATTTCCCTGGCTTCGATAAATTCAATAATGCTCATGAATATTCTCCTAATTACTGTATTGGAATAACAGTACTAATATTCGTATCTTTTACCGCTAATGTCAAGGCGAACGCACTTGTCGCCCCCCTTCTTAGCGGGCTATCATAGACCTATGGATAATGAACATGTATCATATCGTTTGCCTGTTTTAAGTAGGGATCTTCTCGATTCCATCATCTTTGCGATGGAAGACCAAGCGAACTTTTACTTCCTTGATCTCAAGGATGAGTTTCTCGTTAGGGAGGATGAGATACAATATCTCGATGATATAGATGAAGAGGAGCGCGAGAATCGGTTCATTCCTATCCCTGACTGGGAACCGTCGGATGGCTTTCATCTTATGGAAATGTTTGCAAACAGGGTAAGGAATCCCCTCTACCGGTCTCGTCTTCTTGCCGCCCTACAGAGCGGGAGGGGGGTATTCAGAAAGTTCAAGGACACACTCTCTGAGACACCGATACTGGAGCGAAAATGGTTCAGTTTCCGCGATGAACAACTCAAGCGTGTGGTTGTCTCCTGGTACCGGGAACAGGAGAGCCTTAATCAACTGCTGGAGTTGAGCGATGAGGAGACAGAGCTCACCGAAGACATCCTATTGGAGGACTTCACCTTCGAAACCCTTGAAGGACCGGTAACCGAAGAGATCATGAACATGGTCCAGTCATTGGTAACTGAACTTGAGGCAGGAAGTGAAGAAGACCGAATTGCAAGCGTAGTCCTGATGCGTCACCTTGAACTCGACGAACTCGATCATTTCTACTTGGCCAAAGCACAGGACGGAAGTCTGGCCGCATTCCTCTCCTACACCATGCTTGCCGATTATCTCGTGGAAGTACCACTTTTTGGAGTAAAGAGCGAGTATCGTGGACTTGGCCTTTTCCGCCTCCTTTTCGACTCGTTCAGCCGTCAGATGGCTCGCTTCCACTACCATAAGGTTGTGATTACCTTGGCATCAGCCTTTTTGGGAATGGAAAAACTCTTTGCCCCCTATGGTGCAAAGGAAGTAACCAAACAGCTCATCATTGATACAAAGAGTTGGAATACAACCCATCCAAGCTCAGAAGAAGCCTTTCTCTAGGCCTCTGTACCCACTACCGCACTTTTGTTAGACTGGGAAGGAAGGAGTACAATAATAGATGCGTGTAACCATTTGCGAAGACAAACATGACATGGGCTACCAGGCAGCGAAGCTGGGCATTTCCATTATCAAGGAAGCAATCGAGAAGAAAGGCCATGCTGTCATATCCGTCGCAACCGGTTTGAGTCAATTCTCCCTCTACGAACATCTTGCAAAAGCAGACATTGACTGGAGCAAGGTGGAGGCATTCGGCTTGGCTGAATATGTAGACCTTTCCGATAGCCACCCTTCCAGTTTCCGTTATTACCTGAACAATCGCTTTGTCGAAAAAGTGACCCACCTTGGTGCATTTCACCAGATCAACGGAGATGCGGAGAATTTGGAAGAAGAGGTCAAGAGATTGAACGCTCTCATCAAAAAGAAAAAAGTGGATGTCTCCTTCCTTGGCATTGGAGAAAACGGACATATCGGGTTCAACGACCCTCCTGCCAATTTTGAAACAGACGACCCATACATTGTGGTGGAGCTTGAGGACCGATGCAGAAGGCAACAGGTAAGCGAAGGGTGGTTCTCAAAGATTGATGAGGTTCCCTCAAAAGCCATCACCATGTCTGTAAGACAGATTCTGAAAGCCAAACACCTTATCTGCTCCGTCCCGGACCAAAGAAAAGCACGTGCGGTTGCCATGTGTCTCTATGACCAGATAGGGGTCTACTCCCCTTGTGCTGCACTCAGGACAAAGAAAGAGTGCACCCTGTTCCTGGACCGCACCGCCTCCATGTTGGTAATGGGCGATCGAAGATAGTTTCACAGATTCAGGGAGAGAGTATATACTGGGGTATTGCATCTAATATATTAGTATGTTAGACTATTAGTATAACATATATGGAGGCACCACTCATGATGCATATGTCACTTCGCTGGTTCGGCTCAAAGCACGATACCGTTACCCTACAACAGATCCGCCAGATTCCAGGCGTTGAAGGGGTTATCACCACCCTCTACGATATTCCCGCTGGGGAAGTTTGGCCGATCGAAAGAATCCAGGAGCTCAAGAAAGAGGTAGAAGCCGCTGATTTGAAAGTACTCGGCATTGAGAGCGTCAATATTCATGATGCCATCAAGATCGGTGGAGAAGATCGCGACAAGTACATCGCAAACTACATCCAGACCCTTGAGAACCTCGGCAAGGAAGGCATTACCACCGTCTGTTACAACTTTATGCCGGTCTTTGACTGGACCAGGACTGAACTTGCCAAGATGAGAAGTGATGGAAGCACCGTATTGGCATATGACCAGAAAGTTGTTGATGGGATCGACCCACAGTCTTTCCTTGACCAGACGAACAACAGCTCCCAGGGCTTCGAGATGCCGGGCTGGGAACCAGAGCGCCTTGCAAAGATCAAGGAACTGATGGAAGCCTACAAGGATGTCTCTGATGAAAAACTCTTCGAGAACCTGGTATACTTCCTCAAAGCAATCCAGCCAACCTGTGAGACATACGGAATCAAGATGGCAATCCATCCGGACGATCCAGCCTGGCCTGTATTTGGCCTTCCTCGCATCATCACCAGCAAGGAAAGAATCCTAAAGGTCATGAAGGCCGTAGATGCCCCATTCAATGGACTCACCTTCTGTGCGGGATCTTTTGGAACCAATCCAAAGAACGACCTTCCCGGTATCATTCGATCTCTGCCAGGAAGAATTCATTTTGCACATATCAGGAACCTTCATCACTTTGAAGAGGGAGTATTTGAAGAAGCTGCTCACCTCTCCAGCGATGGTTCCTTTGATCTCTATGAGATCGTAAAGGCACTGTATGACATCGGCTTCGAAGGGCCAGCTCGTCCAGACCATGGAAGAATGATCTGGGGAGAAGTGGCAATGCCCGGCTATGGATTGTATGACCGTGCTCTCGGTGCATCCTACATTCTCGGGCTTTACGAAGCTATTCAGAAAAGTGACCAGAGGAAATAGTATGGCACAAATAGTCCGCGTTACTGCATCTGAGGAAATCTATCAGACTCTTCGGGACGAAATTCTCTCCCTGCGATTTAAGCCGGGAGAGGAGTTGAACCTGCAACAGCTCTCCGTGCAGTTGCAGGTCAGTCGCTCTCCTGTCAGGGATGCACTCATGCGATTGAGCTCTGACAACCTGGTTGATATTTTTCCACAAAAGGGAACCCGAGTCTCCCTCATAAACCTGAAACAGGTTGAAGAGGAACGTTTTTTGCGTAAGAGCCTCGAAGACCATGCAGTCAAGAAATTCATCTACGTCGCACATGATGAGCACTTCAAGGCAATGGAAGCTGCAATTGAGGAACAGGCAGCGCATGCAATAGGTGATGATTTCATCAAATTCCTTGAGGCTGACAACACCTTTCATGCAATCATCTTCCATGCCATTGGTATGCAACGCATCTGGAACATCATCCTCGCCCAAGGCGGAAACCACCATAGGATTCGTCTTCTCTCCTTCTATCAGAAAAATGTCCTTGCAGATATTATTGAACAACATCGTCTGATGCTGAATGCACTCAAGCACAAACAACTTGATGCCATCCTCAACCTTGAGGATAAACACCTTTCAAAACTATTACAGGAAACTGAATTGATGGTTGGCCGATACCCTGAGTACTTCAAACAGGAGAGGACGTACGCTCCACTTCAGTTCCAACACCAACAAGCCTGGAGGCCTTCATGAAACTAACCAATACCGGATTACAGAATAGAAGCGAATGGGAAGACAAGGGATATATCCTGCCATCCTATGATCGCGCATCAATGGTACAGAAGACAGAGAAGCAACCTACCTGGGTGCATTTTGGTGCAGGGAACATTTTCCGCATTTTCCCAGCAGCACTTCAGCAGAGGCTTCTCAGCAAAGGTCTTGCGGAGACAGGTATCATCGTAGGGGAAGGATTTGACTACCAGATCATCGACGAGGTCTATGAGAAACACGACAACATGACCCTGATGGTAACCCTCAAGAGTGACGGATCCATCGCCAAGGAAGTCATTGCCTCTGTCGCAGCTGCCTACAAATGTGACCAGCAATTCTCTAAAGAGTGGGAATTTTTCCAGAAGACATTCCGCTCCCCTTCCCTTCAGATGGTAAGCTTCACCATCACAGAGAAAGGGTATGCTCTCAAGCGAGGGGATGGATCATTCCACCCAGCAATCGAGAAGGACCTTCTCTCAGGGCCTGATCAAAATATCATGTTCCTTCCAAGGCTTGTTTCACTGATGTATGAACGATATTTGGCTGATGGGGGTAAACTTGCCCTTGTAAGCATGGACAACTGTTCACACAACGGGGAAAAGCTCCAGGACGCAGTCATGACCATCGCCCAGGCATGGGAAGAGAAAGGCTTGGTGAAAGAGGGTTTTGTCTCCTATCTCCAAAGTGACGTCTCATTTCCTTGGTCCATGATCGACAAGATCACCCCGCGTCCAGATGCAAAGGTTGAAGCAATGCTCAAGGCCGATGGGTTTGAGGATACCTCACTGGTTATCACCGACAAGAACACCTATACAGCGGCGTTTGTGAATGCAGAGGAACCCCAGTACCTTGTCATAGAGGATGATTTCCCTGCCGGCAGGCCCCAACTTGAGGAAGTCGGTGTTTATTTTACTGACAGGGATACGGTAAATAAGGTTGAGAGAATGAAGGTGACCACCTGTTTGAACCCCCTTCATACAACACTTGCCATCTATGGCTGCCTGCTCTCACATACACTCATCAGTGAAGAGATGAGGGATCCTCAGTTGAAGCGGATGGTGGAAATCATCGGCTATGAGGAAGGAATGCCGGTGGTAACCGACCCAGGAATTCTTGACCCAAAGGCTTTCATTGATGAAGTGCTCACCGTCAGGTTCCCAAACCCCTTCATGCCGGATACTCCTCAGAGGATTGCAACTGATACCAGCCAGAAACTTGCGATCAGGTTCGGCGAGACGATCAAGTCATATCTTGGCAGTGATAAGCTGGACGTTAAAGACTTGAAGCTCATCCCCTTGGTATTTGCTGGTTGGCTACGCTACCTTATGGGACTGGATGATGAACTCAACCCGTTCACCCCAAGCCCTGACCCACGTCTTGAAGAGGCACAGGCCTATCTCAAGGATATCAAGATTGGGATGAAGGGTCCTTTCCCTGCATTGGAAGCTCTGCTCAAGGACGAATCCATCTGGGGTGTTAACCTTCCAGAGATTGGTATGGCAGACTTGGTGCTCTCCTACTTTGCTGAGTTGATAGCAGGAAAGGGAGCAATTCGAAAGACGTTGATCAAGTACGTACAATAGGATGGATGCTGATATGCAGCACTCACACACCGGGCGCCTCGTTATCGAGGCGCTCTATCTTGTCTTGGGAACAGCAGTGGCAGGTGCAGCAATTGCCCTATTCATCACTCCTGCAAAGATTGCAAGTGGTGGGGTAAACGGTGTTGCCACCATTCTCTACCATGTAACAGGCTTTGATACAGGATTGGTCATGCTCCTGATCAGTCTTCCCCTCTTTTTCATAGGGCTGAGAATTTTTGGTCGTCTCTATGGAGCAAAAAGCCTGGCAGGAACGATACTGCTCAGTCTTTGGGTCAGCCTCATGGGACAACTCACCAATTATGACGGGGTATTACCCTACGTGGATAGGATGGATACGCTCCTCTCAGCTATCTTCGGAGGAGTCCTGCTTGGAAGTGGTATTGGTATTGTAATGCGTTCAGGAGCAAACACCGGAGGTACTGATATCCTTGCCCAGATCATCAGTCGCTATACACCGCTTGCACTGGGAACAGCACTCTTCCTCTGTGATGGGCTTATCATTATCGCAGGTGCGCTTGTCTTTGGCCTGGAGCGTGCTCTCTTTGCGATCATCACGCTCTACATCTCAGGACAGATGGTGAATTTCATGGTAATGAACCTTGGGACCAAATACGCAAAAACAGCCTATATCGTCAGTGAAAATCATGAAGCAATTGGAAAGCGTATCATTACAGAGCTAAGACATGGAGGAACCCTGATAAACGGTGTTGGGGTCTTTACACAGAAGGAGAGAAAGCTCCTCTTGGCTGTGGTTCACAACCAACAGATAAACCACCTGACACAGATTGTACACGAAGAGGACCCCAAGGCCTTCATGTTTGTACATGAGACCTATCAAGCACTTGGAGAGGGCTTTGTTCCTATGAGACGAATTATCAAATCAGAAAAACAACGGAGCAAGCAGAACCGTCCAAAGGGCTGAGAAAGAGAGAGAGATACTGCTCATGGCACCCTGTACACCGCCTATCTCCAAGGCCTTGCTGGTACCAAGTGCGTGGGAACAGGCCCCTATGCCGACCCCGTGAGCAACGGCATCCTTGACCCCAAAGAGCTTTGGAAGCACTGGAGCGAGTAGATTCCCAGCAAGCCCGCTGATAAGGGTGGAAGCGATGGTCAATGGGGGAAGACCACCGAACTGTTCAGTCAAGGCGATTGCTATTGGGGTGGTTACTGATTTGGAGAGCAGGCTTGCCAGAATTGTCCTATCCAAACCAAGCAGGTTGCATGTCACTACCACGGAGAAAAGAGCAGCCAAAGCTCCAGCCAAAGTCCCCAGGACTATCGGGAAAAAGGCCTGCCTCAGGACATCCCTCTGTCGGTAGATTGAAAGAGCAAGCACTGCGGTGACCGGGGTAAGGAACATATAGATTACTGAGGAACCCTCTTCATAGGCGTCCAGAGGGATATCAAAAATGAGCAGTACAGCAATGATGATCAGCATGGCAATCACCAGTGGGTTGGCCAGAGGGTTTTTCAGTTTCTTGTTGATGAAAACCCCTGCCTGGAAGGCAAAGACCGAGAGGGAAATCCCAAACAATGGAGAGCTAAGAATCTCAAGCATGTTTTCTCTCCCTTAATCTTTTCTGTACAAATTGTACCAGGACCACTGTCCAGCTACTCGCTGCAAAACAAGCAAACAGTGAAACCAGGTTCACCACAAGCAACTGCCACCATATACTTTGGACTAATGAGGAGTACCTCAGTATTCCTACCACAGGGGGAATGAAAAAGAACGTCATGTTCTTGAGCATGAAGTCTGCACTCTCGCCAATGTGGTGCTCTTTGAGCAACCCACTGGAGAGCAACACAAGAATCAGCAACATGCTGATCACACTGGAAGGGAGAGTGAACGGGAGCACCAAGGAAATGACATCCCCCACCAGACAGAGACCAAAAATAAGTGCAAGCTGTATCAAGTATTTCATGGATGCCATACCATACCCTATTGGAAGGTATTCTGGGAAGAGGTACCATAGAGAGAAGGAGGCTTACCATGAATACAATCACTGACCATATCCTCTCACGTAGAAGCGTGCGAAGTTTTTCCGATGAACAGATCAGAGAGGAGGACCTCGATCTCATTCTCAAAGCAGCCATACTTGCCCCCAATGGGATGAATCAGGAACCCTGGCACTTCACTGCAATCCAGGATCCAAAGACCTTGCGGGAGCTCGATGAAAAGGTGGCAGGTCCAGGTGAATCATTCTTTTACCATGCACCAACCCTGATTCTTGTCTCCATTGAGATAGGGAATACCTTTGAGAAGGAAGACACCGCCTGTGCAATGACCAACATGATGCAGGCCGCTCATGCCCTGGGATTGGGATCAGTGTGGTGTAATCGGATCAACCATAATCCTGAGCTCGGTGTAAAACTCACCTCCTACGGTGTACCCGAGGGATACAAGGTAACTGGAACCCTTGCTGTAGGATATCCCAAGGGAGACTATCCTTCACCAAGAGTACCGAAACAAGGTACCATTACCTACATTCGTTCGTAACCTACACGTAATAGCGTGGTTAGAACTCTAGAGGCAGGGAGAAGGAACACCACCTTCCCCTTGCTTTACTAGGCAAATTTGGGGAGGGAATCATGGGAAGGCGTACAGATAAGGCGAAGAAAAGGGGAAAGAGAATCCTGATTCTCCTCGTGGTACTGGTTATTCTATGGGTATTGACCTTGATACTCGCACCAAACGAACAAGAATATGTACAGACCTCGACTTCTGGGATTCCTGACCTTGAACTACCAGCTTACTCCCCAACCGATATAGTGGTCACCCACCCAGGATACACCCTCTTCTACGATGAAAAACATGAACAAGCACGTTGGGTAGCCTATGAGCTTACCCGGAACGAACTATATGGAATGTTCGAACGTGGAGATGATTTCAGGAGTGATCCTTCCGTTCCCAGCGAATCTGCATCATTGGATGACTATCGGGGGAGTGGATATGACCGAGGACACCTGATTCCTGCAGCCGACCTCTCCTGGTCAGAAGAAGCAATGAGCGGTTCATTCTACCTCAGCAATATGAGTCCACAAGAAGGACAGTTCAACCGGGGGATATGGAGCAAGCTGGAGGCAACAGTTCGGAATTTTGCCGATACAGAAGGAAGCATATATGTCGTCACTGGTCCTGTCCTGACTGACGGCCCGTATGACACCATTGGAGACAATGAAGTCTCCATACCAAACCAGTACTACAAGGTTATCCTGGACTATCGGGAGCCAGAGCTCAAGTCCATCGGTTTCCTGCTCCCCAATGAGGGGTCGAAAAAAGATCTTGAGGATTTCGCCACCAGTATCGATGAAATAGAAACCATTACCGGCATAGATTTCTTCCATCGTTTACCTGATCCTCAAGAGACAGAACTTGAGGCTGACTATGATGTCAGAGCTTGGGATTTCAATACATTCCAGGTGAGCAAAGCTGACCGCGAAGCCTTCAATGCAGATCCTACCAACGAGGTCAAACAGACCCAGAAGGCCACTGGCTGGTACGCGGTTGCAAAGAGTACCCTGAACACTGTCCTGTATCTGGTTAAGAGCCAGAGCCTGAACCTGATCGAAATCTTCATTCCAAAATCCACGCTCAAGGAAGTGGTACCGTTCCTGTACTGATCGAGTGGAAGAGTGAAGCAAAAGCACTCTCTTCACGGAAAAAGACTGGAGGCATCCCGAGGGGGGCATCTACACAGCAACTCCCCCTTTGGAAACGTTCCTTGGTGAATAGGTGGACCCACCTCCCAGAGGGCAGTACCAGCTCTCTGCTATCCTCACCCTCTTTCAATACCGGAGCAATCAACAAATCCCTGCCAAGAAGATAAGAATCCTTGGTGTTGAAGAAGGCTTCCTCTGGATAGTGCAGCAAGAGAGGCCGCATGACAGGAATACCCTGTTCAGCATTCTCCCTCACGACCTCCTTGAGGTAGGGTTTCAACGCTACATGAAGCCTGGTCATCCGCGCAAAGAATTGGATGGTTTCCTCGTCGGAGTCGAACTGCCAGTTTTCCGCTGGACGATTGCCTTCATGGGTTCTCATCAATGGGGTGAAGGCAGCAAACTCACACCACCTGAGCAGCAATTCCTTGCTCCTCTTCATCCCATAGAGTGTGGTATACCCACCAATATCACTATGATGCAATCCCATTCCACTCATTGACAGGGATAGTGCTGCACACAACACTGAGGGAAGGCCATCATCCTCACTCCAGTCAACATTCTGGTCACCCGCCCACATCATGGGACAAAATGACAAACTCAGGGCAGAACCAGAGCGCATGAAATAGAGAATCTCATTGCTTTTCCCTGCCTTGGCAATTGCTTGCTTATTCACCTGTGCCCAATACCCTGGCCAAGGGTTATGCTCCAGAAGTGCAGACCGTCCATTGTGAAGCAAGATATCATGGGGGAGATACTCTCCAAAGTCAGCCATCCAACCACGTAAGCCCAGGCTGATCATCTCATCTTGGATGACCTTTTCATACCACTGGACTGCGTCAGGGTTGGTAAAGTCAACAACTCCAGCATCGAACTCACCAAAATCCACCAGATATGGTTCCCCTTGGGTGTTCCTACCAAGATATCCCTTCCCTGCAGCTTCCTCGAACAGCGGGTAGTCCTTGAGTACATATGGGTTGATGTAGCCAAGTACGCCTATTCCACGTTCTTTCAATGAATCGATCACATCATCCAACTCAGGGTAGAGTTCCTTGTCCCACTGCCAGTTCCAGCAAAGTCGCTTCCCAAAACTCGTATATTTTTCTCCCTGCCAATCCTGGATCCATATACCATTTACCGGTGTAGAGGCATTCTCCATCGACGAGAGCTTATCCAGGAGCACCTTCGTTCCTCCCTGGATTCCCAATATGATGCCATCATAGACCCAGTCAGGGAGCAAGGGTTGGCGACCCAACAAGGCGGAGATATCCTGGACAACTTCCAAGAGCGATGGTTTAACCGAGATCACCAGGGAAGAAGGGACCTCCCAGAACAACAACCGGTGAACATGATCTTGGGAGAAATCGAAATCAGCATATCCGTCGGTGTTTGCGTGAAGGAAATACCCCCTACTTGAAACAAATGTTGTCTGGGGATAGAACGTGGTGTGGTAATCACCCCCTGCCCTATCCCTCTCATCAGCAATCTGGGTGATGTGCGTATGCTTGTTTCTTCCAACTCCCTGTTCTTGGGTCCACAGTGGGTAGTTTCGTCCACGAAGATCAAAATATGAGAACTGTTCACCACAACCCCAGATATGCTCCCTCTCTTCTGCAAAAAGGTGCAGGACCAGCCGGTTATATGGCTGTGGAAGTGGGGAGAAGCGCATGATCAGTCGCCCATCCTGTTCACTGAGTTCACACGTCAGGTGGTATGTTCCCCCGGAAAAATGAAGGATACACACCCCCCTGCCCTCAATATAGGCTTCACTGATGGTACAGGTATCTAAAACCAGTGTTTCCTCGACATTCTCCTCGATGAAGTAGTTGCCTCGGTACATGTCAATCGTTGCGTTGTTTCTCTGGAGCATCAAGACAGGATGCTCCGCCGTATGTTCAAGGATCTTCATCTGATTGAAGTAAACTGAGAGGATCCCATCCTGATTTGTATGACTGAACATGCCTACCCCTTCACTCCACCTGTAGTCAAACCACCAATGATCTTGTCATGCAGGAACACGTAAGCGATGATGCTGGGAATGATCGTGATAATGACCGCTGCATACATGCTGCTGTAATCAGTAATGAACTGGCTGGAGAAAAACTTGATCCCGAGTTGTATGGTCCTCGATTCTATAGAACTGGTCAGCAGCATCGCCATGACGAATTCATTCCAGGAATAGATGAAACAGAATGTTGCTGCCGTTACGATCCCAGATCGGGAGAGCGGAAGGATGATCATGGAGAAGCGCTTGAAGAAGCCGCACCCATCCATGATGGCAGCCTCCTCCAACTCCTTGGGGATGGATTTCATGAATGCCGTTACCAAGAATATGGAAACAGGGATATTTACTGCAGTATAGACAAGTATCAAGGCAAGCAAGGTGTTGTAGAGACCACTACGGGTGATCATGGAGAAATAGGGAACCATGAAAGAAATCACCGGTACCAGGACTCCTGCTGTGAGTATGGTATAGATGATGTCCCTACCCTTGAAATGTTCCCTGGAGAGGATGAACGCTCCCATACTGGTTACTAGGCTGTTCAGCAGCACGGTCACAACTGCTACAACCACTGAATTGAGCAGTAATCGAGGAAGACTTGCCATCGATAATGCGTTGGCGTAGTTGACCCATTGGAACTTCTGTGGCCATCCAAAGGGATTGGTTTGCAGTTCAAGATTGGTTCTCAGAGAGCTGATCAACAGCCAGAGCAAGGGAAGTATTGCCAAAGCGAGCAAGCTTACTAGGAGGATCCATTTAAGGGTGTTGCCGATGATTGATGCAGGGGTATGTTTCATCTGGATGTGCTCCTATTGTGCCATTTCACTCATGGGGTCCGAGGAACCAAAAAGTTTCCGTAGCAAGGTAATGACCAAAGTCCCCATGATGATGAGGAACACCCCGCTGGTCGAAGCCTCACTATAGCGCAAGGCATCCATTTTCAGGTACAGGTCGATACCCATGGTGGTGGTAGCATACGCTGGTCCCCCACCGGTCATCAGGAAGGTCGCCTCAAAATGACGCATCCCATATGCCATGGCGAGGGTCATGGTGGTAATCAGGGTACCACGGAGCATTGGCAGGGTGATATTGATCTCCTGGGCAAAGGTACTGGCCCCATCAATCTCAGCCGCTTCATAGAGTGACCTGGGGATATTCATCGCTGATGCCAACAGGACGATCATGAAGTAACCGATATAGATGACTGTCTGGAAGATTACGGAGAACAAGGCGGTATCAGGATTTCCCAGCCAGTTATGCTTTTCCATTCCAAAAAGGCTGGCAAGAATTGCATTCAAGGGTCCATCGACGTTGTAGATAGCAACCCAGACCATTGCCAAGGCAACGGTAGAGATAACATTGGGAAGGTAGTAGATAGTTCTCAGCCCTCTCCAACCAAATGGCTTACGTACCAGAATCATGGCAACCAAACATGAAAGAGGAACCTGGATCAAGCCTTGTGAGAGAGCCCAGACGATATTGTTTCCTAGTGCTTTCTGAAAGGTGGGGTCCGCTATCAACTTGGCATAATTCTTTACTCCATTGAACTCCATCGACCCGATACCCCGCCAACTGGTGAAGCTGGTAAAGACCGTGAAGAAGAAGGGATAAATGAAGAAGAAAAAGAAAAGTAGCGAAACGGGAAGCAAAAAGAGTATTCTTGCACTCCAAATCCATCGGTTTCGTGTACCAACTGCTTGCATCGTGGACTCCTACAGAGAAAGATAGCATACTGTCGCCCGAAGGCGACAGTATGTTGTACATCGATCTATCAGCGTTCAATCTTGCGATCAACCAGGGCACAGAACTCCTCTGCGCTGATCCGGTCGAGGGCGAGAGCTCCAAGCTGCTGTGCAAACTCGAGGGTAACCTCAGCACCGAGGGCAGCTTCCAGGTCAAAAGCAGTGGTTGATGCATTTTCATTGGCATCGTAGAACTGCTTCTGCAGGTTGTTCACCGGTCGATAATCAGTCTTGATCGCGAACATTGCTCCACTGGTCTCAGCAATCTTTGCAATGGATGAGGGACTGGTCAAGAACTTCAGGAAGTCCACGATGGCCTGTTCCTTGGCATCGTCCTTGCTGGATGCTGCACAGATATTTGCCTGTAGACGGCTGATCATGATGTCCTCATACTCACCGACTGCTGGCAATCCACCAATCTTGATCGAGTCAAAGAATGGTGTGGCGGCAAGGTCGGCTCTCCCTGCATACCAAGGACCATTGGAGAAGACTGCGGTACGACCAGCGAGGAAATGGCCACCACTTCCACCAGCGCCAAGACCTACAGCGTCAGCAGTTGAATACTCCTGGATCATCCTCTTGATCAGCTTGGCAGCCTCTACAAACGCAGGATCGGTAAAGGGCTTGTCCCAAACATTTGGTCCGCCGAGAGAGACTGCAAAATGGCTAAACCA
The DNA here is from genome assembly GCF_963676285.1 of uncultured Sphaerochaeta sp. Lineage (NCBI taxonomy): Bacteria > Pseudomonadati > Spirochaetota > Spirochaetia > Spirochaetales > Sphaerochaetaceae > Sphaerochaeta > uncultured Sphaerochaeta sp. The sequence goes on along the minus strand of NZ_OY781063.1, from coordinate 2,436,123 downwards.
AATCATGCTGGTCCAGGCATTGGTGTCACCTGTCATCTGGCTGGTAGGAGCAATTCCTGCTGCCTTTAGCTTGTCAAATGCTGCAAACATCTCTTGCTCTGTGGCAGGAACCGCATTGACACCTACGGTTTTCATTGCATCCATGTTGTACCAAATAGGGAGGATAGCAGTTTCCATCGGCAAGCTTTTAATCATACCATCAACGGTGGACTGTTCCAAGGAACCGCCATCAAAGTTGGCCTTCCATGCATCATCAAGCTTTCCCTGGAAGTCCATCAGAAGGTTTGACTGATAGAAGGTTGCCGTTGTCGGGTTGAACTTGATCGTGAAGATGTCAGCCGGGGCCTGGCCTGCTGCCAAACTGGTACGAACCTTCTGCTCGTAGGCATTGTAATCAGGCTGTGGTTCGATAACCACCTTGATCTTACCGGCATTCTTGGTATTGAACTCTTCAACCAAGGCTTCCACTGCGGGGGCCTTACTGTCATTTCCTACCCAGATGCTTGCCCATCTCAGTTCGATTTCCTTTTGCTGCCCACTTTCCGCTTGTCCCTGTGCTGCCAATGGTGACAACAAACAGAGCAGAAGCAACACTGCAATGAGTCGTGATTTTTTCATCATAACAATCTCCTTTTGTATCGTAGGTTTGCACGAAATGCAAACTTGTTTGCCCCTTATTGGATGACCTTCCACCCCTTCAGCTTTGCCACCATCGCCAATGGCCTGATATAGGCTCCATAGACCACCGATGAGTGATGGGCAAGGCCATTGTCCAGCACAAGATCAAGCACCTCCTTGACCGGTCGCTCAAAGATTGCCTTCATATACGTACCCTTCAGCAACTTTTCCATGGGAACTGCTGTAGCCTTCTGGAGGAACATTCGATATCCACCCCTAGCAGAATCAATACGGAGAACAGAGAGAGCGCCACTTTTAAGCACAAAATCCGCAGTGACTCCCTTCCCTCCCGCAAAGTAGGTATCGAGGCTTCTGTTGCAAGTGCCATCCCATAGATTGCAGGGAGCCACCCCACAGTGCCAGAACAGAGCAAAATCTTGCTCAAAATCAACTTGGGAAAAGTCAAAAAGGAAGGGAGTTTCCGCTCCCAGCGCCTGGTGGGCAATCATGGAGAGCGCTCCGTCGATATCCCCTTCACAGGCAAGGATCATTCCCTCAGACTGCAGCAAGCTCATTGCTGCACAGGGAGAGACGCCGAAATCACGGGCAAATTCAGGCCAGCATCGTATTGCCAGGGCTGAGAGGTTCATCTCATGGTAGAATGCGTCAAGCTTTGCTGCCAGCTGGGCAACTCTGTCCAACTGGTAAGCTGAGAGTGTCGATACATCGAAGGTATCCTTGATCTGTTGCATCCTAGATTCCACATCCTTATCAGATACCGGATAATCATGGACATCCTTCAGTTCGTAGTGGTCCACCAATGCACCTGTCTGGCCAAACAGAAGATTATCCTGCACCCCTACATTGAAGAACCCATCTGCCCTATAGCCTATGATGCCAATCTTTGCCATCTTCATTGCCTTGATAACACGGATTGCACCAACCCAGTCCTCATCAATGGCATGCTGAACGATTACCGTATAGTCGTCATACCCACTCTTGTAGAGATTGCTGGCATTCAGGTTCACACCACATACAGAATTAAGCCGGATCTTACCCCCATTGTAAGGAAGTTCAGGGAGTCCCCAAAGCAGAACAGGAACAGAAAGCTCCCGCTTAAGTTGCAGTACCAGATGACCAAGGTGGAATGTTCCTGAAATGCATACCAAGCCATCAATCTGCTTGCTTGCAAGTTCCTTTGCAGCGGCAAGGCCGTCCTCCTGGGAAATGACCAGCGATTCCAGGCAGTACCAAGTCACGCCTTCTATTTGTTGCAACCCGCTGCGAATCTCTGCATAGAGCTCTTCAGCGGCCATATAGTCATAGGTCGTTCTTGCAAGACATACCACGCCTAGGGTTACTGGATATTTCACACACTACTCCTCACTCTGCATGAGCAAACCAAAGATGCTCAATTTAGTTACTTTCCATAAGTAAGTAAATACTACAAACAAGAAACCGTCAATGAAAATCTGTTATTTTTTTATCTGAAGAACTCCTGCAGCACCAGATCGGAGGCACCCTTCTGTGCAAGAAGGGGATCATACGCTGTTGAGAAAATGCGTGGTGGCTCGGTGCTGAAGGCATCTGGTTCATCGAGCAGGCGAGCAACCTGTTCCCGAATCGCCTCAGCTACAACATCACAACAACCAACAAAGAGGAATGACTTGGGAGCGAAGAGTCTCATCAAAACCTTGATGGCAACAACAAGATACCCTGCAGAACGTTCGATGGTTCGCCTTGCAACAGGGTCCCCTGACTGCAATCTTTCATCGAGTCCCTCGAAGAGGGCAAGACGCAAGTCGAGGGAGTTCGGATCAAGGTCCTGCAGGTAGGCCTGCAGGCATCCTCTGGAACCACAGCTGCACCTAGGACCATCTGCATTGATCGGGATATGTCCTGTCTCTATTGTTTGGTTCCTGCTGTTCACATAGATCTCGTCATCATGTACAAAGGCACCATTTACCCCGGTCCTGAGCAGGAAGGTGAACATACTCCCCTGATGGTCATAACCTCCATGTCGGTACTCACTCAGTGCAAGGGCACTACAATTGTTGTGAATCATGACGGGAATATCCAGGCGGGATTCCAGTTCCTCGACCAAGGCAATGTCCTTCATTCCCTCAATCCTTGGATAATAACGAACACGCTTCCTCTCGAGGTCGACCTGACCAGGGGCGGCAACACCCACCCCGATCACCCGTTCTTTCTCAATGTGGAGATCATGTAGCACGCGTTCAATTTCTGTGACGATGAGGTCGGTGACTTCCTGTGCTTGGACATTCCCTGGGAGAGGGTGCATAGCAGAGTGGATTCTCTCACCCTGAAAGTTGAAAACACCGAGGGAGAGGAAAGCAGCCCAGAACTCAAGACCAATAGTGAATCGTGCATTCTTCGAGACCACATAGAAAACTGGACGTCGGCCTTTCCGGATGGTGGAGTCTTCACTCCCCCCTTCGATTGTCTCAATCAAGCCATCCTCTTCCAAAGCCGAAAAAATCCTGAAAATCGTAGGAGCCTTCAATCCAGTCTGTTGTACAACCTCAGACTGACTGGTCCCCTGCCTCCCGGCAGCATGGATCATGGAGAGTACAATATTCTGGTTATGTACCCGTAAATCAGCCGTTCTGAGTGGATTGCCTTGCATATGCCCTTCCTTTTCGCTCAGTCTAATCCCATCCGGGAAAAAAATCCACAGGAAGTAGCTTTACAAGGTTCTTGGGATAGATTATAGTTACTTTCACTAAGTAACTAATTAGAGGTACCCTTATGCTCTCCTCAGAACAATCTAAACAACTGGCAATCTTTGCCAAAGAAGTTCGTGCAAAAACTCTGTTTACCATCGGCAATCTTGGTGTCGGACATATTGGGGGAGCTCTCTCCATTGTCGACCTTCTTGCCCTACTCTATGGCAAGGTTATGCAAATCGACCCAACCAATCCTCTTTGGGATGAGAGAGACCTGCTGGTACTCTCCAAAGGACATGCAGGGCCTGCCCTTTATGCCACACTCGCCCTGAAAGGCTTTTTCCCCATTGAGGAGTTGAAAACTCTGAATCAAGGCGGTACCAATCTACCCAGTCACTGTGATCGGACAAAAACCAAGGGTATAGACATGACAACCGGCTCACTAGGCCAAGGACTTTCCTCTGCATGTGGCCTTGCCTATGCAATGAAGATGGATAAGAAGGAATCCTTTGTGTATGCAATTATCGGGGATGGGGAGAGTCAGGAAGGACAGAACTGGGAGGCCGCAATGTTCGCTTCACACCACCACATTGATCATCTCATCGCCTTCACCGATTACAACAAGATGCAGATAGACGGGACCACCGATGAAATCCTAAACCTTGGGGACATCGAGGAAAAATGGACCAGTTTCGGTTGGTTTACCCAACGGGTTGATGGCCATGATCTCTCAGCCATGGACATGGCTATAGAAAAGGCAAAGGAACAGAGAGGCAAACCGTCCATGATCATCCTTGATACGATCAAGGGGAAGGGTGCTGCTTTCTGTGAAGGCAAGGTTGCAAACCATAACATGGCTTTCGATCTGAATACTGCAAATGAAGCCATCCAGGCACTCAGATAGGAGAGAGATCATGGAAATGAAAGAGATGCGAGGGGTCTATTGCGATACCCTCCTCACCTTGGCCGAGGATGATGAGCGGATTATGGTTCTGGAAGCTGACCTGATGAAAGCTTCCGGTACAATGCCTTTCAAACAGCACTTTCCTGAACGCGCTGTTGATGTCGGGGTTGCCGAAGCAAACCTCGTGGGAGTGGCAGCTGGCTTGAGTGCTGGCGGGAAAATCCCGTTTGCAGCAACCTTCGGTTGTTTTGCCAGCCGCCGGGTCTTCGACCAGTTCTTCATCTCCGCAAATTATGCAAAGCTGAATGTTAAGCTGGTGGGCACAGACCCCGGTATCAGTGCGGCCTTCAATGGGGGAACCCATATGCCTTTCGAGGACATTGGGCTTATGCGTATGATTCCTAATCTTACCATTCTTGAACCCTCCGATCCGATTAGCTTGAAGGCGTTGGTCAGGCAGTGCGCCGAACACTATGGTTGTACCTATATGCGACTTCATCGTAAAGCAATCCAACCGTTGTATGCAGAGGATGAGGTGTTCACCTTGGGAAAAGGGAAAGTACTGAAAGATGGAACTGATGTTACCATTATTGCCCTGGGCGCAATCCTGGTTCCCGAGGCTCTCAAGGCGGCAGAACTCCTGAAGGAACAAGGCATCAGCGCAGCAGTCATCGATATGCATACCGTAAAACCTCTGGATGATGAACTTGTCCTCACCTATGCAAAGAAAACAGGGGCCATCGTTACAGCCGAAAATCATCAAGTTGCAGGAGGACTAGGAGCTGCGGTTGCCAACTTGCTCAGTACTACCCTCCCTACCCCTATGGCAATGGTAGGCATCCATGATGAGTTCGGCCAGGTAGGAACGCAGGATTGGTTACAAGCTTACTACAAGCTCACGGCAGAAGAAATCGTAAGAAAAACACTCTCACTAAGGAGCAAATCATGAAAATTGCAATTGCATCAGACCTCTCAGGATTCCCTCTCAAGGTAGAGATTACCAAGCATCTGCAGGAACAAGGCTATGAAGTGCTCGACTTCGGCATTGAATCCGTAGATACACCACAACCCTACTTCATCCAGGCTCCCAAGGTTGCCAAGGCACTCCAGGAAGGAAAAGCAGAGAAAGGCATCCTGATATGCGGGACTGGGCAGGGTATGGCCATTGTCGCCAACAAGCACAAGGGTATTTACGCTTGCGTTGTGGACAGCATCTTCAGCGCAGAGCGGGCAAAGATTGTGAACAACGCCAATGTAATTACGATGGGTGGGTGGATTACTGCTCCTTTCCTCGGTGTGCAGATTGTCGATGCTTGGTTGGCAATGTCCTTCACCCAGAAAATGGAGTTCAAGAAGGACTTCCTCAGTAATGCATTCTCCCAGGTACAGGCAATTGAAGAGGAGCATTTCAGATGATCAGCAGTCTGCTAAGTCCCGTTCATATCTTGAGCTGTTCCTCATTGCAAGGTTCTGAACTTGAAAGGATCCTGCGCTATACGGCAAATCTTCCTGGTCCAATGCATGTCAGCATCGTCACTGACGATGCCCCCATACATGGAAAGCAGGTCTTGATCGATGAGTTGGCAGAGCTCACCCCTGTTGAGGTCTTCAACCAGGTGCAACCCAATCCGAGAACCAGAGACATTGAGGCAATATTTCATGACAAGCGATTCATGAATACCGATATTATCCTTGGAATCGGAGGAGGCAGTGTGCTCGACTCAGCAAAAGCCTTGGCGATGCTGATGACCAACAAAGGCTCCCTTGAATCGTACCTGCAGGGGAAACCCATCACCAAAGGCTCCCTACCCTTGGTCTTGATCCCTACCACCGCAGGAACCGGCTCAGAGGTCACCAAGGTTGGGGTGTATAGTGATGGTACAGGGAGAAAGCATACCTTGGGTTCTCCTCTCATGAGTGCACATGCAGCAATCCTCATCGCTTCCTTGCTCGATACAGTTCCTCCTGGACTCTGTGCAGCAACGGGCCTGGATGCTCTCGACCATGCTCTTGAGTCCATCTGGAACAAGAACAGCACGGCAATCACCAGGGAGTGTGCGAGGGAAGCAGCATACAAGGTTCTTCAGACGCTTCCAAAACTCTATGACGCAATTGTAGAGAATCAAGAGAGAGGAGTCTTGCAACAGCAGATGCTGAAAGCATCCAATGAGGCGGGAATTGCCTTCAATCTTACGGGAACGGCTGCAGGACATGCAATTTCCTTCATTCTCTCAGAGAATTGGCATATACCACATGGGCTGTCCTGTGCGTTCACCTTGCTTGAGGTATTCGATTGGGCTGCAAGGGATGAGCAGAACCGAAAGGAGCTTGCAAAGCTGGGAAAGATGGTGCATCCCGAGCAAATGGAAAGAGATGCATTGGTCTCAGCCCTACGTGATGATATTGATTCCTTGCTCTCCCACCTTAACATTCCCCGCAGTTTCAAGGATCTCTCCCTGCATATCGATAGCGATACGATCCATAGGGAGTTTTCTCGTGTAGAGACCGACCCAAAGCTGCACAACCAAGTTCCGCCTCTCTCGATGGAAGATCTTTACTCACTACTGGAGGCAAAACGGTGACCACCTTGGTCATCAGTGGACTGGTGGTCTTTGTGACCCATGCCCTTGAAGCAGTGACAGGATTTGGATGCTCAGTGCTTGCAATGCCATTTATCAGTGCATTACTGGGTGTCAAGACAGCGGTAAAGGTTATTACCATCCTCGCTTGGCTACTGGCGCTGTATATTGTGATAAGGAATTTCTCGAAGATTGACTGGAGGCAATATACCATCATCACTGGCTTGATGCTCCTTGGGTTACCGGTAGGCATGTACTTGTTCCGCTCACAGCAGAGCGGTAGCCTGAACCTGATACTTGCACTCTTCATCATTGTGGTGTCAGTCAGCCAACTCTATCGTCAGGTAAGAAGGACAGGTGATAGTGCCCCTCCTACAGGGTATAAGGTACTCCCCTATTATCTCTATCTCTTCCTTGGCGGTATCGTGCATGGGGTCTTCTCTTCTGGGGGTCCGCTTGTGGTACTGTATGCAACCAGGGCCCTGCCGGACAAGGGAAGGTTCAGGGCAACACTCTGCCTGCTCTGGACAACACTGAACACCATCATCATTGCAGGGTATCTCATTGAGGGATCATTGACGCTCCCAGTGGCAAAAACGACAGCGATGCTTGTTCCGTTTGTGGTGGCAGGAATCATTGCAGGGGAGCATATCCATAAAAAGGTTGATGCTCGTCATTTTTCCTTAATTGTCTTTTCCATGTTGCTGGCTACTGGTATAGTGATGCTATTATTTGCGAGGTAATGCTATGAAAACATCCCAGTTTCACGTTCCGTTGGACCTTGTGAGAAACAATCCAAATGAGAAAATTCATTCAATAGAGTCTTCCCGATTCAAGGAATACGGTCGGATTCTCCATGACTTTGATGCTACCGAGTTGGTTTCACTAGCAGATCGTGTGACCACTATTCCAGAACAAGACACCACATATGAGACATACCTTCCAGCATTGGAAGAAACCTCTCTCATGGAGGAGCTCAAACTCTATTATGGTGGCCAGGACATCCAGATCGGGTACTGTAATGGAAAGAACCAGTGTATAAACGGAATGGAGTATCACAAGAGTCCAGAATTGTTCATTGCAGTAACTGACTGCCTACAGTTTCTCACACCCTTCTCTGCAATGCAGGATTATGATTCAGTCGATACTACAAAGGCAGAACTCTTCTATTTCCCCAAGGGATCGGTGACCATTGTTGATGCCAATGTTCTCCACTTTGCCCCCTGTGCCGTGTCAAATAATGGATTCAAATCCATCATTGTGCTCCCCAGAGGAACCAATGAACCACTTGAAGAGAAGATGAAGGCAGTGCTCAAGCGATCAAACGATCCTGAATCAAGACTGCTCATCAACAACAACAAGTGGCTTATTGCCCATCCTGAACGAGAGAAACTCATCAAACAAGGGGTTCATGCTGGGCTGAGAGGCCCGAACCGCAGGGTTATTCCTGTATCATGATGAAGACCGGCCTCCTCAAGCCGGTCTCCTGTATCGATTTATTGAAAAGAAGGCCGCAAACGCGGCCTTCTTCTGAACACTACTTGGAAATGAGCATGGTCTTGGGATCGAGACTTACGCCCATAGGCTTCTCGTATACCCCCTCGTGGGCCTTCACGGCCGTCATTACCACTTTGTCTCGTTCCTCATTGTAAATAAGACCAATAAGGACATCAATCAAATCGATATATTTGTGCATGGTGTTTGGGACACCATATTTGTCATACATAACATCAGAGCGAACAGGAGATACACTGAACCATACCTCCAGATTCATATTCTGTGCAAACTGCTTGATCTTACGAACATCATCCTCAGTCGCAACGGTTAGCTTGTATCCATCAAAGAGAATGGCGTCTGCCTTGAAACTCCCATGGTTGATCAAGGTTTCCAGACTGGAAAGCACCTTATCAATGGTGACATTCTCCTGGCTGAAATTCATGACCACACGGTTACTGAGAATATTGTTGTACACGGTCGCTGCATCATCAAGGGTACGACCATCAGAGACTTCCCTGAATACTTCCTTATACCAGTTGATGACATGTTCTACATTTCCAGAGAACGAGACATGAATGACATGCTCCCCTCTCAGTAGCTTATCAGTAGCAAGATGGACCAAACAGGCTGTCTTGCCAACACCGTGACGGGAAACAAGGACCCCGAGGTTCCCACGACCAAGCCCACCGTCCAAAGACTGCTCAAATACGCGAAGAGGACTCAGTTCGTTTAACTCTTGAATTACCATAGCGCTCACCTCCAAGTAATTTTTAGGTTCATCCCTAGTATACTATGGAAAATCACAAAATGGTACTTTTTTACAGAAAAGGGCAAAAAGAGACCCCCCAGGAGGGTTTATCCTCATGGAGGGCTTGGGATTGCAGAAAGAAATACTATTTCTGTTCTTTCTTCCGCTTCTCCTGGTAATCCTTCTTCAACTGCTCGGAGACGCTTACCGGCACCTTGCCGTACTTCCCGATTTCCATGGTAAATTCTCCCTTACCCTGGGTGAGGGAACGAAGAACCGTGGAATATCCGAACATTTCAGAGAGAGGTACTTCAGCAATAACAGTACTCATTGCATTATCCTCGGTGGAACTGATGATCAGACCACGTCTCTGGTTTACCGAAGCGAATACAGAACCCTGGAATTCGTTGGGCGCAACCACCTCGACCTTCATGATCGGTTCAAGAATGACCGGTTTTGCCTTCTCGAACGCTTCACGGAATGCACTGAGAGCTGCAGTCTGGAAAGCCTGGTCGGATGAGTCAACCGGGTGCCATGCACCATCGTTGACAACAGCCTTCACACCAAGTACAGGGAAGCCAAGCTGAGCACCCTTCTTGATGGCCATCTGGAATCCCTTATCACAGGATGGAATGTATTCAGTAGGAATGGATCCACCCTTGATCTCGTCAACAAATTCGTACTCTTTAACTTCCTCACCCTCTTCAGGATCTGGAAGTGGCTCGATATATCCAGCAACACGTGCATACTGACCGGAACCACCAGTCTGTTTCTTGTGGGTATAGTTGAAGTCTGCTCTCTGGGTGATAGCTTCTCGATAGGCAACCTCAGGCTGACCGATTTCCACCTCTGCCTTGTACTCACGCTTCATACGTTCTACATAGACCTCAAGGTGCAACTCACCCATGCCCTGGATGATGGTCTGGTTGGACTCAGGATCCACATAACTGCGGAAGGTTGGGTCCTCCTTGGTAAAGCGGTTGAGTGCCTTGCCCATGTTGTCCGCAGCCTTCTTGTCCACTGGCTTGATTGCCAAGGAGATAACCGGGTTGGGAACAAACATACTAGAGAGTGAGTAGTTCAGCTTCGGATCACAGAAGGTATCACCACTAGCACAGTCAATACCGAAGAGAGCTGCAATTTCACCACAGCCTGCTTCTGTCAAATCTTCCATGGTAGCTGCGTGCATACGGATCAAGCGTCCAACACGGAACTTCTTGCGGCTGCGGGTATTGTAGAGTTCATCGCCCTTCTTTACCTTACCCTGATAGACGCGGATATAGGTCAGCTGACCATACTGTCCATCCTCAAGCTTGAATGCCAGGACAACAGGAGGAAGGTCCTCGTCTGCAACCAGCTTGACCTCTTCCTCGTTATTGTCGAGGTTAAGAGCCTTGTTGGTGACATCAGTAGGATTGGGAAGGTAGCTTACTACACCATCAAGCAAAGGCTGGATGCCCTTGTTCTTGTATGCACTGCCCATGAATACGGGGCAGAGCTCCAAGTTGATGGTAGCTTTTCTGACAGCCTTGCGGATGATTTCCTCTGTTACGGTGTCTTCGAGCATGGCTTCCATAAGCTCATCTGAGCACATGGATACACCATCAAGCAACTCTTCACGACGTGCATCAGCCTCTTCCCTTAGGTGGGCGGGAATCTCAGCTTCACGAACGGCATCCTGATTGGGACCGTCATCGAAGTAGAGAGCCTTCATGCTGATCAAGTCAACAACACCTTCCATCTTGTCTTCGAGACCGATGGGGATTTGCATTAATACAGCATTCAGACCAAGCTTCTCTATCAATTGGTTCTTGACGCGATACGGGTTTGCACCGGTACGGTCACACTTGTTGACAAATGCAATACGAGGAACGTGGTAACGCTTCATCTGCCGGTCTACGGTGATGGACTGGCTCTGTACGCCACCAACGGAACAAAGGACCAAGACAGCGCCATCCAATACACGCAATGAACGCTCTACCTCAATGGTGAAGTCAACGTGTCCCGGTGTGTCGATAACGTTGATTTCTGTCCCTTTCCAGGTAACGTTTGTTGCAGCGGAGGCAATGGTGATACCTCTTTCACGTTCAAGCTCCATGCTATCCATGGTAGCTCCAACGCCATCCTTACCACGAACTTCATGTATTTCGTGGATCTTATTGCAGTAGTAGAGGATGCGTTCGGATAGTGTTGTCTTACCCGAGTCAATGTGGGCACTGATTCCGATATTCCTCAAATTTTGCAAGTCAGCCATTCTTTATAACCTCTATAGTATAGAATAAAAACGAGTCCACAGATTCCCCTGCAGAATTCCAACATCCTGATGTAAAACTCTTACTCCCTAGCACACATCAGGTTACCAACTGAAGGGAAGAGAACGAACGGTCGCGGGACATGCTTACCCCAACGTACCTCGTGGATAATAGTATATCTCGGTTTTTTGTGCAATCCCTTTTCCCAATACAATCCTTTTCCGACTCGACACTTGTGTGTTACAATAGCTCAGAGGTATGCCATGGAAACGATTTTCACCAAGATTTTAAACGGGGAGATTCCCTCCATATTTTTACATAAGGACGAACTTTGTTTCTCCATTCTCGATATCAATCCAGTCAACAAGGGACATTTGCTGATCATCACATCACAACCATACCCTACCATTGAAAGCTGCCCAGAAGAAGTCTTGAGCCATATGATGGTGCTCGCCAAGAGGGCTGACAGCGTACTCAGAGAGAAATTGGGTTGTGATGCCACCAATCTGATCATCAATAACGGCAAGGAAAGCGGGCAGGAAGTACCACATCTGCATCTTCATATCATCCCTAGGTACAAAGAGGATGGAAAGACCTTGCGTCTCGTCAAAGAGCCCTACAGCGATGGCGAGATTGCTGATTATGGAAAGAAATTGGAGTTTTAACCATGCGTGCATGTCATCACTGTCATACTCCCATCGACCCATTGCTTAGTATTGGCTACCATACCGTGTGTCCAACCTGTTCAAAAAGCTTGCACAGCTGTGTTAATTGCAGGTTCTACAGTCCAGGGGTCTACCACGACTGCCTTGAAGGAGTCGAGGAGTATATAGAGGATAAGGAGAATGCGAACTTCTGCGACTCCTTCATGCTCGGTGAGGATTCCAAAGAGGAATCTGAAAAAAAAGCACGTGCCAAGGCGAGAGCCGAAGCACTCTTCAACTTCTAAGGAACCATAAATACCTATGAACAGACGCATTGTATTAATAGCGATCGCCCTACTGCTCACCATCCTCATGGGATGTGAGACCTATACTGCCCGCTCCGCAAAAGAGAGCATACAAGCCCCAACCCCCGTAGCAGAGGGAGAGCTCGTTACCAAATATTCTCTTGTGGAAGCCGAAGCACAAGCAAAAGCAGAAGCAGAGGAAGCGGCACGCCTTGCCGAGCAGGAGAGACAAGCAGAAGCAGAAGAGAGGCAACGCTATGAAGATATGCAGGCATCAATTGCATCACTCCAAGCTGAAAAGCAGCAGCTGGAGAAAAATCTGCAAGAGAACCTAGAGGCGCTGAACGAAGAAAAAACCACCTCCAAGGATTTAAGAACGTTGTTACAGGAAAGCAACCTTTTCACTGAAGAGCTACAAGCGAATATCGCTACACTGCAGACTGAAACAGAACAGCTAGAAAAGAGACTCCAAGAGAATCAGCAAGCCCTCAGTGATGAACAGGAAAACGTAAAAGCTTTACAGGAGTTACTGGATGAACGAAACCTCTCAGTAGAGTACCAGGACATTGAGCATGCTGAGGTCATCAAGGACTTTCAGACTACTATTGGCAACCTACAGGCCGATATCGATGCATTGCATCAAGAAATCGAAGAAAAAGAACAAGCATTGTCTGAAGAAAAGCTCGCTTATGAGATGCTCACCTACCAAGCTAGTGAACTTGAAAATCTTCTCTCAGAACAGCAAATAATTAACAGCGAACTACAAACCATCATGAATGAAAACGAGGCAGAACATGCCTCTGAAGTTGCTTTGTTGAAGGCAGCACACGAACAGAGACTACTGGAATTACAGAATACCATCGAATCCCTGCAGACAGACACCGAACTCCTTACAGCACAATTAGAGGAGAAGACCCAGACGCTGGAAGAGAGACTACGTCTTGAACAGCAACGCATCGATGAAGCGAAACGAATCGAGGAAGAACGACTGGAGAAACAGAGAGAGAAGTTAGCGGAACAGAGGAAAGCAGAAGAAGCTGAGAATGCGCGTCTCGCTGCCCTTGAAGCTGAATTTCAACAGATTCCCCCTCTCGCGGAATTGACTCTACCCAGGATGTACACCACGGATGAAACTACGATTCTTTCAGCCGAAAACGATCCGCTGAACGTTTTGATGCTTCCCCTGGATGATATTCGCTGGAGCAACCCCACCATGAAAAACCTGGTTGCAACAAGTATCAGCGACATAAAAGCCCCCGTCATCATGGTTACTGGACATATGCAGAATGTCATTGATCTTGTAAGACAGTTACGAAGAAATGCCGTATTGGTTGAAGGAGGGGCAATCATCACCTCCTTTAATGTCGTCTCAGCCACAAAACATGGCATACGTGTCCAGTTCAGCAACACGAAGACAATCAGGCTCTCCATTGCCAATCTTCCTGAATATAAGGTTTTTGATGCTTTCACCAGTGGAAACGATTGGCAAACCATACAAAAACAGGTTACCGGCGAACGGACCAAGATACTGAAAGAAATCCTGGCAGAAGGGACAATGAACGAGCCAACCATCATAGGAGCCAGTCTCTTTGAGCCTTCGTACCAGGATTGGAACACGTTCAGTCCGGTACCCTATCGACAGATAGACTATATCTGGCCACTATCGAATTTCCTTGAGGAGTCATCCTTCTACGATGTATACAGAGCCACCCATTTCTCTGCAGATACCGACTCCGGAAATACGTTTGTCAAAGAGAATCTGAAGGAACGCATAGATTATATATACAGCAGGAAAGTCCTTCCATTGCAGAGCTCGATGCTGACCATCGGAGGTGAGTCGATTCCTGATGCAAACAACATCGCTCGCTATGGAATCTCAGCTACCCTCCTGATCCCTTAGTTCTCCGGGTCGACAACCTCCGCCTCTGCCTCAACCACCTGTTCCTTGAACTGTTGGTTGATCTTGCGGATGCGCAGAGACCAGAGAATCATGCCGATTCCGCTTACTATGAAGAGCAATCCGAACAGCTTGAGCAACAAGCTGCCGATCTGCTGTGGGAAGACAAACAGGAGAATGGCCATAATCAGGGAGAAAACACCCTCTGTATAGAGAGGGGAAAGAGAGCGTTCCTCTTTCCTCATCAACAATGCATCCAAGAAGGATATCAGAGCGGAAAACAAGAGCTGCGCCCCAATGATGTACAGCAGTACTGTCCAACTAATAGTCGCTGCAGAGAGAGGGACGATAATGGCAACCAAACCGATTACTATGCTCAAGAGGGCCTTAACCAAGGTAGCAATACGAGAGCGACTCCCAAGATTGAAACCTTTCAAGTATATCAGGCTGGAAATTCCAGAACCTGCAAGGAACACCCCCAAAAGGGAGATAAAGATCTTCACGAAGGATTCCTGTTGGAACATCAAGAAAATCCCTACAATAATCAAGAACGCACCAATCACGGTGGAAAGGATGAGGTGACGTTTAAGAAAAGTTTCCTGCATATTTGGCTCCTTGCCTTCCGGTCCTGTACAATAGGGCCGTTTTTCTTTATCGTACTGGCTAGAACACCCTAAGTAAAGGATGACAACACATGTACCGGTATCTTTTCTTTGACGCGGATGGAACACTTTTTGATTTCGAACAAGCAGAACACAATGCGTTCTGGAAGATGGCTGAAAGCCTTAGCCTACCATTGGAAAGGAAGCATGAGCAAGACTACATCCGCTGCAATGCTGAGGTATGGAAACAGTTTGAGAAAGGCGAAGTGACAATCGAGGAACTGAAAGTGAAGCGTTTTGCAAGTTTTGCATTGGAGACGGGTATCCCGCTCAATCCAGAAACAGCAAGCCACAGCTACCAGTATGAACTGTCTAAAAAGGGAATCTTGTTTACAGAGACCATCACCGTACTCGAGACCTTGAAGAAGCGTGGCTATACGCTCTTCCTCGCAACCAACGGGATTGCTGAAGTACAGAGAGGCAGGATTGCCGTATCAGATACTGAGCAGTATTTCGATCACATCTTCATCAGCGAAGAGATAGGATACCAGAAGCCTGATCCACGATTTTTTGCCCATATGTTTGAGGTAACCGGTCTTAGTGAACAGAAACAGCACACCCTCATGATCGGAGACAGCCTATCCAGTGATATTGCCGGAGGTATAGCCGGTGGCATGGACACACTATGGCTGAATAAAACGGGAAAACCTGTGAATCCCCAGGTACAACCAACACATATACACAACAACCTATACTCTGTGCTCGAGTTTCTTAACGGCCCTCTCTGATTGACTTGAGTTCGACCTCTATGATCAGCAGGGTATTTGGTTCAATGGTTTCCGTCCCCTCCTTCCCATAGGCAAGGTCGGGATGTATCCAGAAACGGTACTTTGCACCTTCCTGCATCAACTTAACACCTTCAATAAACCCTGGTACCATGATGGCTTCCAGCAGGAAGGTGGAACTCTGTTGCCGTTCATAGGAACTGTCGATGATTTTCCCATTCAACAGCATAATCTGGTAATCGACTTCTACCATGCTGTCCTCTGTTGGGCGGTCACCTTCCCCTTCAACAATCACTTCATACTGCAGTCCTGAATCGGTTATCTTCACAGACTCCCTTTCCTTGTTGGTCTCCAGGAAATCCTCTGCAACTTCCAAATTAGCTGCGGAAATGGCATTCATCTCCTCTTGGGCAATCTGCAAGAGTTTGGTTTGCACCTCATAAAGGGTTTGGGACATCTCTTCTTGCGTATAGAATCCCTGGCCCCTATCAGCATCGAGGATTCCCTTAGCAAAATAGGAGGCTTCCAAGTCACTGAAACCCTTCTGTTGTACCATTGAGGAGTAGAGTAGATAGCCATAGGTATAACTAAACCTATCTTCAAGCGTGGTGGGCTCTTCCAAATCCCGAATAACATCCGTCTCTTCAACAATCGGTTCAGCTTGTACCACAACTGTCGAAGGAGTTTCCTCCACAGGATTCTGGGAGGATTCAACTGGAGTTTTCGAGCATCCAACCATCAAGAAGAGCAAGAACAAGGGGACGAGGCGCACAGACAAGGTATTCTTCACGGCATATCCTTCCGTAACAGCATTATTTCAGGTCTTCGACCGATGTGTTCTGGATCAACACATAACAAGCATGCCATACACCCCATTATGACATACGTGAAAAGAAGACCTGTATAAAGGAAACTGTAACCCAGCTGACCGTATACGTCCAGTGTAAAGTGTGAAAAAGTGCCCTATTGGGGAAAAACACTTCCCAATTGTGAATCGATTGCCACGATTACCGGAAACTTCTCCACCTCAAGACACAAGAGAGCTTCTGGTCCTAGGTCAGGAAAAGCAACCGTTGTGACAGCTCTGACCGTGGAAGCATAGAGCGCTCCACACCCTCCAAAGGCTTGCAGATATACCGCCTTATTTCTCTTGATTGCCGTGGCCACTTCCTTGGAACGAGGTCCTTTACCGATCATAACCTTGAGACCTTGGTCAAGCAATAACGGACTGAAAGGGTCCATTCTTGCACTGGTGGTCGGGCCACAGGAACCGATCAGCTTCCCTTCTGGAGCTGGACTTGGCCCCATATAGTATATAGTCTCACCTTCCAAGGAGATTGGAAGACTCCTTTCCTGTTGCAAAAGTTCATACAGTCGTTTATGGACCTGGTCACGACCTACGTAGAGATACCCAGTTAATAAGACCTGGTCATATGCCTTCAGACTTGCAATATCCTCACTACTCAGGGGCAATATCAATTCACGCATCATCACCCTCCCAGACAATCGTCGCCTTTCTGTCTGCCCAACAATTGATGGATACAGCCAACGGAAGACCGGCAATATGCGTAGCCTCATAGGCAATGGCAACATGAAGGGCTGTGATCATGCCACCAAGACCTCCACTGCCAATACCCAATCTCTGTAGACGTTCAAGAATTTTCTCTTCTAATTCAGCATACTGCTTTTCGCTGTGGGATTCTCTTACATCGCGGAGCAGTGCCCGCTTGCTCAAATAGGCTGCACGGTCCATGGAACCACCGAGGCCAACACCGACAAAGATGGGAGGACATGGCTTTCCTCCTGCTGCAGCCACTATTTCTGCCACTGCGTTGATGATTGCTTCTTCTCCTCCGGTAGGATTGAGCATCCTGACCGAGCTGCAGTTCTCACTACCAAAGCCCTTGAGCAATATCTCTATCCTCAAGCCGCTTCCCTCCACCAGGTTCCACCAGATCACCGGAGGAAGGTTATCTTGTGTATTAATCCGCTCAAACACAGGCTCGATCACCACTGATCGCCGAAAATGGGCTTGTTTGACTGCAGTAGTACATCCTTCCAGAATCTCTTCTTCTATCACAGAAAGAGATATCGGGCATTTTTTACCTACATCCACGAATACAAGAAACATCCCAGTGTCCTGACACATGGGAAGTGACTGTTCCTTAGCTAGTTCTAGATTATCCAGTATTGCGTCCAGGACAGCCAAACTTGACCGGCTACCTACTGATGATTCAGCTGCTGCTGATTCAATGGCATGAGCTTCTCGGATTTTCTCCAGAACCCCCTCATCAAGCTCGACTACTGCCTTCTGCAGTTCCTCACTGATTCTCTGCGCGAGTTTCATCTACATCGTCCTTCCAATTAGGGTCATACAACCATGGTCTGGTGGCAAAGTAACTACCTACAGCCTTCAGGACCAACAAGGCAATGGCCAAGCCAACCACCAATCCCATGAAATCTGCTGCCAAATCAAGCCACTCACGACTTCGCTCAAACATCGGCTGCAAGAGCTCCACGATGATGCCAAGCAGTGTACCGATTACCAAGGAGACAAGAACAGCACTACCGGACCATGAACTGAGATGGAGCGTTGAGTGGGGAACTGCAACTCGCTTGTGGGGTTTTCCCGACCCTGGTATTCGTAGGAATGCAAAAAATAGGGAGAATCCAAGGGCGGCATACGCTGCCATATGATCTCCCTTGTCGGCAAATGGAATCCAGGATATTTCAGGATAGGACTCCTTTGGCATAAAGGAAAAAACAAGAATCAACGTAACCACAATGATGGAAAGGATGGTTCCTGTGACACGAACAATCATCTGCAAGGGAATTCTCTCTCTCATACCAAGTCTCCTTGTACCCAGCCTCTCTCTTCCATCGTGCTTTTCAACTGCTGGAGAAATTGATGCTTGTCGGGAAATGCACGTGGAGCGACAAGTCGATATTCGGGAGTTTCACATACCATACGCTCAATGACAACAGCAGGATTCAGACGTCTCAAGAACCATATGCTCTGCTCGACATGCCTCCTCAAGGAAGCAGTGGCTACCTCACCCATTTCATACCAATCCTGCAGGCGGGTACCCTGGCATATATGCAGATTATGGATCTTTACCGCTTCACTGCCAGCCTTGTTCACAATTGCTGCAGTTTGGGCAAAATCCTTGCGTCCTTCACCTGGCAAACCGAGTATCACATGAGTACAAACACCAATGCCGGCCGAATGTAACGAATCTGCTGCAGAAATGTAGGAAAAAACATCATGCCCCCTACCAATGCGTGCCAAGGTCTCATTACTACCGCTTTGCAGCCCAAGTTCAACCCACACCTTCTGCACCGAACCCTGATACCTTTTCAGCAAGGTAATTATCTCATCGGTAATACAATCAGGGCGGGTTGATACGATCAACTCTACAAAAGGTCCTTCTTCCAATACCAGGTCATAGAGCATCGTAAGGTGATCCAAGGTATCATAGGTATTGGTATAGGCCTGGAAGTAAAGTGAGTAGAGTTCAGCACGGTATCTTCGCTTCAAGAAGCGTTTTCCCTGCTCTATCTGCATTTTAATCTTGCTGATTCTCTCTTCAATGGTCATATGGGAAATTTCAATCAGCCTATCTTGAGGCTTCTGGTAGGCTGCGATGGTGCCTGTCCCATCACAGAAAGCGCATCCACCACTCCCATCCATATTGCGGTTTGGACAGGAGAAGTGACCATCTACCCCTATTCGGTACACACGAGCATGGTAGACTTCATGGAGATGGGTGGCATATGATCTGTAGACCTCGCTCATCAATAGACCCCCACTGAGAAAGAAACCTCTCCCATGAGGCTTGCTCCCAATGAGGCAACAACCTCCCCTATCGGGGTATCGAGTCCAAGCATCAGTGCCAGTCCCATGTCCCAGAGGCTGGAACTGAAATAGACATCTTCGGTAGGAGGCAATCCACTATAGGGATCGTATGCATCATACATAGCCCCATGCAGTGAGAGTTTGCCGAAGGCTGGATAACCAAGCAGTTCGGCAAGCCTATGCTGCCAATCCACTCCCAGATGGGCAATATCTCGACGGAGGAAGAGCGGACCATAACTGACCATCTGGTCGATACCTCCCAGATTTGCATAGCTCTGGATAAAGGGGAATGGCTCCCTCATCATGGAGAGTTGGGTTGCATAGCTTATGCTGTCACGGTAGGTAATGACAAATGATTGTTTCCATCCCAATCGCAGGGAGTGGATCAACCCCTGCTGATACCCAAGCCTACCCAACGCTTCAAGGCGGAAACCCGAGGTAGCGAAGCGAGATGAGAGGTTTCCATAAGAAACCGTGAGCTCTCCCACTGGATAGGCATAGAATTGCTTGTCATAGGTAGAATCATTTACCGAAACAAGCAGATAGCTCCCCTGAAGAGATGCTCTGCCATATTTTCCGAAGCGAAACCGAAAACCAGCATCACTATTAAACATACGATCCAAAGGAGCACTTCGCTTTGCATTGATCATTGCTGAGAGGGGCGTCATCGCCCCAGCTCCATAACTAGCTTGCACTACTGCATCAATACTCCCTTTGTTTCCACTGAGAAGAGGATAGGAGAAACTGAGAGTCATCCCTGATCGCTGACCAAGTGTGGCATGGACAGAAAAGGTGAAGTCCTGCTTTTTCCCCAAGCCCCCGAGGGATGCATCCAAATATGCGTCTGCACGGTACCATACGAACCCAGAGGGCAATGCAGTAGAGAAGCCGGTATCAGCGTGAAAACCCATACTGATGCTTCTATCCCTTCGCCCAAAACTCCGGGCATATATCATCAGCTTTCCATCGTCACTCATCTCATAACTGAGGGTGGTCAGATCATAGGCATTCTTGATTTCCCGAAGCTTGAGATTCAACTCAGTTGCAGTTTGTGCATTGAGTCTCCTGCCCAGAAAATCTGAAAACAAGGAAGATTCAGGAATAGGTGCACCCGGCTTCAAGGAAATATCCTCTACCTCAATCTGCAAGATCTTGGGGGTTGATAGAAGAGAATAAGAACCACTCCTCTTCACGTCTCTTGGAATGAGGGTGCGAACCTGTGAGAGTGTATCGACAAGTGCATCGAATGCTGCATCTTGCGCATCCACCGCTTCCCATCCTGACTCGATAATCTGTTCATGTGCTGAGAAATCCAAGGCAAACGTGCTTTTCAGCTCTGGGAGCACAAGTACATCAGCAGAAGGATGTTGAGCGGTCGCTTTCTCCTGGGTAAGCAATACAACAGTCTGCATTGCCATTGCTGAAAGGCTCTCAAGGTCCGCAGCGTCCTGCATTCCCAAAGCATTCACATCACTAGCAATGACATATTCTGCTCCAAGACTTCTCGCAAGGTCGATGGGAAGATTATCCACCACTCCACCATCAATGGCAAGGATACCCTCACCTAGCGGAAATGGGGTAAAAACGATAGGGATGGAAATACTACTCCTGATTGCTGTAACCAAGGACCCCTCGCTATGGACAATTCTCTCTCCTGTGGCAGCATTTGCAGAGACACAGTAAAACGGAATGGGTAGTTCTGTAAAATCCATGGTATTGGGATATCGTGCAAACAAATACCCTAATAATTCCAGGATTCGTTGGTCCCCAATCAGAGCAGGAGCATTTCCCAGTCCTTGCTCACCAAACCCCAATGAAAAAACCTGATTATTTTTATAGGAGAAAACCTCATCCTCATGTTCAGCGTTTTCAAGTGGGGGCGTGGAAAACAGCCCAACCATATCATAGGTTTCCAGCAGATTACGGATTTCCAAGGGAGAATACCCAGCGCTGTAAAGTCCGCCCACCAACGCACCCATACTGGTACCAACCACCATGTCGATGGGAATCCCTCTCTCTTCAACTGCCTCAAGAACTGCAATGTGAGCCAATCCCCGAGCTCCACCTCCCGAGAGGACAAGGGCCACCTTCTCTGTGGTAGCCGACAGTGGTAGACTCAAGAGCACAAGGAGTGCCAACACCACAATTCGTCTCATAGGTTACCCCAGCCTGGATCCCAAGAATTCCTGATTACCATTGAGGAAGGACTGCCAATCCATCTCCTTGCGTTTTTCCAATTGTAGACGTGTCACCCAAAGCAATCCTTCAGAGGTAGTGATGGCAATTCCCTTTTTCTTCTGTTTTGCAATCACAGTTCCTACAGGAACTTCCTCTGAATAAGGCTCATCCCCTATCTCATCTATCGTTCCATGTACACCTGTTATAAGCAGCGTCTGTCCCTGATAGGTTGTTCGTGCTTTGGGCCAAGGCGTCATTGCTCTGATCTGTGCATGCAACGCCTTCGCTGGATATGAGAAATCCAATTCAGCCATTTCTGGGGTTATCAGTTTCGTATAGGTTGCTTCGCCACACTGACGGGAAAATACAGCGGTACCTCGCTGCAATCTGGAAAGAGCCCTTACAGCAAGATCAGCGGCCCTCTCTGCCACAAGGACAGAGAGACTTTCCATGGTTTCGTCCCCATTGAGAGGAAATTGTTCAGCCAGCAGGAGATCTCCACTATCCATCTCTGATGCTATTCGCTGAATGCTGATACCAGTCTCACTGGCTTGAGAAAGAATTGCCCCTTGTATAGGACTTGGGCCACGTAACAAGGGAAGCAATGAGGGATGTATATTCAGTTGCTCATGGGGGAAGAGTCCCAGGAATTTTGGCCCGAACAGTCTTCCATAGGCAAAACAGACAAGCGTATCACACTCATAGCTGCTGACAGCTTCCCGAGCCTCACGCCCAAGATGATCAAATTGCAACACAGGAAGGCCCAATGCTTCACCAGCTACCTTAACAGGAGGTGCAACAAGGGCCTTGCCCCTTGCACCCCGCTTGTCGGTGTTGGTAAGTACCGCAGCGATATCATAGTGCTGTGACAAGGCCCGTAATGAGGGAACTGCAATTTCGGGAGTACCGGCAAAAAGAATCCTCAACGCTTCTTTCTCCTCTGGGATTTGTTTCGTTTCTCGTAGGCTTGTACCATCTTCTCGCGTTCCTCATCATTCAAGCGATCAATGAACAAGACCCCATTGAGATGATCATTCTCGTGCTGGAGCGCCCGAGCTAGCAATCCTTCAGCCTTGACCTGAAATACTTTCCCCTCCACATCCTGTGCCTGTACAGTTACACGGGCTGGACGCTGTACATCGTGCCAAACCCCAGGAATGGATAGACATCCTTCTTCATCAGTAGAAGTCTCGATAGAGGTCTCAATGATTTGCGGATTGATATAGGCACGCTTCTCTGCTCCACGGATATGGATGACAAACAGACGTTGGTTCACCCCAACCTGGGGAGCTGCAAGCCCTACACCATCGGCTTCATCCATGGTGTCAAACATGGCATCGACCAGTATCTTCAACGCGTTATCAAATTTGGTTACTTTCTGGCACTTCTCTTGCAGTACCTCTTCTCCAAGTGTATATATATCTAACATAATACCAAACTATACCAACACCTGTTGCAATGGTCAACGTTATCACGGATATGAGCGCTTCCAAGGATTCCTATAGCTATTGGATGCGGGCTATAAGCAGAGAAGTTTTAGAGCAATTGCAAAGGATCAAGATCCACCTCAAGGTAGACTCCCCTGGGGGGGGTGTAATCAGAGAGGGCCTTTGCTACCAAGTGATGCACCATGGAAGCTTGGGAGCCTGAAACCAGTAAGTGGTAACGCCAGTTTGAGGATATCTTCTCCAAAGGACATTCACTGGAACACAACACTTCTGCGCCTCCCCTGACCGTGAGTTGCTCAATATGTGTAGAGAATTTCTGGACCTCTTGCTCCACTTTCTGTTGATTGCGTCCCCTGAATACCAGATTGATCAATCGACTGTAGGGAGGAAATCCTGTCTGCTTGCGAATCTCAAGTTCTTGGGTGTAAAAACCCTCCACATCTGACTGCAGTGCATATTGAATTGCAGGATTCTCCGGATGATAGGTCTGGATAATGACCCTTCCCTGGTCATTGTATCTTCCAGCCCTTCCTGAGACCTGAACCAAGAGGCTGAACGTCCTCTCCTGGGCACGGAAGTCAGGAATATTCAACCCACTATCTGCAAGTACGATTCCCACCAATTCCACGAGAGGGAAATTGAGGCCTTTTGCCACCATCTGTGTCCCGAGGAGAATATCAATCTCTCCATCCCTGAAAGCCTTGATTACTTTCCCGATCTCACCTTTTTTCTTGGCACTATCGGTATCCAATCGTGCAATACGCGCAGAGGGGAAAAGACGGCGAATCTCCTCTTCCACCATTTCCGTGCCAAAGCCGCTATAGTTGACATCGAGCGAGTTACACTCAGGGCAAAAGCGCATCGGTTTTGTTCGATACCCACAGTAGTGACAGACCATCTGGTCTTTGCCTTTATGATAGGTAAGGGCTACTGCACAGTGTGGACAACGTAGTTCATACCCACAACTATTGCAATGGAAGAAATAGGAGAAACCTCGTCTATTCAAGAACAAAATTGTCTGCTTCTTCTTGTTCAGGGTCTCCTTGATTCTCTCTTGCAACGTCTTGCTGATCAGGTTCTTCTCATAGGAGAGGTTTACCACCTCTATGATGGGCATGATGCCACCGCTGACCCGGTTCCGTAATTGGAGCGAACCTACATGCTTGTTCTCCTCCATCAGGGCCCAAGCTTCCAATGAAGGCGTTGCACTCCCCATGACCAAAGTAGCCCCTTCACTCTGGCATCGTCTCTGGGCTACTTGACGGGCATGGTAACGAGGAGTGTTGCCACTCTTGTAGCTGCTCTCATGTTCCTCGTCCAGAATGATCAATCCAAGATTGGAAAATGGGGCAAAGACTGCACTTCGAGCCCCTATTGCCAGGTCCACCTCACCTGATATGATCCTCTTCCACTCCTTGAGCCGCTGGCTTGGTGTAAGGGCAGAGTGTAGGATTGCGACCCGTTGGGAAAATCGTTTGGTGACCTGTCTTGCCAACTGATGGGTAAGGGTAATTTCCGGGACCAGGTAAATGACAGATTTTCCTTCTTTAATGACATCTTCAGCAACACGAAGGAATACCTCACTCTTTCCACTGCCGGTTACACCGTAGAGATAGTACATCGGCTTTTCACGCTTCAGAATAGTTTCAATGGCAAATTGCTGTTCATCACTGAGTTTCTCAACTCGCCCAAAGAGAAGGTCATCTTCACTCTCCAAGGCAGGGATGCTGCTGTCTCTCCTTCCTCCCGGGATCATCATACTCAATGCTTCCCCTCTGCTACAAAGGTAGAAACGACTCATCCACTCAGCCAAGGCAATAGTTTGTTTGTTGTAGAGTGGAGTATCATCAATAACCCGCTTGATCTCCTTGATCGTATAGGTCGCTTCTACCTCAGAGAGGGACTCGATGACATACCCTGTCATTTCCCGTCTTGCAAAGGGGACAACAACCCGATGCCCCACACAAGCCTTCTCCTCCATACCCAGAGGAATCTGGTAGGTGAAAGACTGGTCCAGGGGAAGATCGAGCAACACCTCAACAAATTTGGGCATCACGACCTCCTGGGGAGCTGGATATTCAAATATGCTGCTACTTTTTTCAAGTCTTCCCAAACCGGTCTACGATATTCAGGATTACGCAATACGCCTGCTGGGTGGTAAGTAACCAGTACAGGAATCCCATCATACCGATGGAACCTTCCACGTAACTTTCCTACACCATCTGCAACATCCAGGAGGGAACGGGCGGCAACTGAACCCACAAGCAAGATGATTTCCGGCTTAATGAGCTGGATCTGTCTCTTGAGATACCCAATGCACGCTTGTACTTCATCACTTTGGGGATTCCTATTCTCTGGAGGACGGCATTTCACAATGTTGGCGATATAGACATTGGTTTCACGGTCCATGGATATGGAAGAGAGCCAGCTGTCAAGATACTTTCCCGCTCTTCCTACAAACGCACGTCCTGAAGCATCCTCCTCGGCACCAGGCCCTTCTCCGATAACCATCAGCCGGGCAGGAACAACACCCTCCCCAAAAACTGTATGGAGGCGTCCTTCACTGAGCCTGCACTTGGAACACCGACCAACCAATGACTCTAGCTGTTTGAGGTTTGTACCTTGAATGGAATCCTTGTCCAAGGGAAGTGGGAGCACTGTATCAACTACCTGGGAGAAATCCACAGGTTCGCTGTAGGTTACATCCTTGTTGCCAATCACAGCTTCCGCTTCATCACAGAGATGGATAAAGTCCATCAGAGCAGAAGCCAGCTGTTCTCGTTTCTCTTCACGCTCACCCATGATGCTGCTCCTCGAACCAGGCATACTCTGCCTCTTCGTAGCTGATCCTGTACATATACAGGCCACATGATTGGGCAGTTCGTCCTACCCTACGGCGATCCTTGCTGGCAAGGACAGTGGAAAATTCCTCAACCGTCATGTTTGACTCAGCAAAATCCATCATCGAACCAACCAAGGAACGTACCATTTTGTACAAGAAGGCATTTCCGCAAATGGTATAGGTCAAGAGTTCCCCACCCCAGCGATCTGTCTCCATCTTCCAGTAGGATTCATAGATATCACGCCATTTGCTGGTAGACACATCACCACTGGCGGTAAATGTCGTAAAATCATGAGTTCCCTGAATGCAGGAAGCATACCCGTTGAGCAGCTCAAGTGAAGGAAATTGTTTCACCTTTGCAACCAAGCTTTGATCGAAGGCTGTCATATCCTTCTCTCTCTTGAAGTAGTATCGATACATACGTGCCATTGCAGTAAAGCGGGCATGAAAAGTACTGTCAGCCTCGCTGCTTTCCAATATCCTGATATCCTGAGGAAGCAATCTATTCAGGGCTAGAGCAAACTTTTCTGCTTTGACTTTCTGGTTCTGTATATCCATATGACAGACTTGCCCAAGCGCATGCACCCCGCTGTCTGTTCTTCCACTTCCAATAATTTCCACATCTTCCCCAATCATGGTCTTTACAGCCTCTTCCAGAACCTGGACAACGGTAAGAGCGTTATGCTGCCGTTGCCAACCACTGTAGTGCGAACCATGATACGAAACCGTCAGGCGGATACGCCGGCGGGAGGGATCGATCTGTTGCAATGGGGGACGTCTCCAATCAGTTCGTGGCATCACCAGCTCCTAGAAGAACCACCATTGCAATGGCAACAGGATTGTCATGACTGATCGAGAGCATTGCAGTCCTCTTTCCAACCAATGCCTGAACGTTTCCTTTGAAATGAAGTTCCGGCTTTCCAGAGATGGCTCTCTCGACCCAGATATCCTGCAAGGATAGATGAGCAAGACCGGTGCCAAGGGCTTTCCCAAGAGCTTCCTTTGCAGCAAATCTCCCTGCAAGGAATTCAGCCTGAACTCCCTCTGCCATCATTTTTGCCTCTTCAAGCTCCTTGGGATGAAACATCCTGGACTTCACATGTTCTGAGAGTCTTTCCATCCGTTGAATATTCACCACGTCGACACCAATACCGCTGACCATCAGAGATCGCTCCCTTCACCAAAGAGAATCCGATAGTATTGGGGCTCTGCCTGTAGTGCAATGCCTGCACTCTCAAAAACATCCTCTTCGTATCTGAGGACTACTGGAGCGGTGGCAATACCAGCCTCATCAACAGATGAGAAGTCAAGACTGGCTTCAATGGATTCTGGATTGATGAGATAAATGATATCCTCATTTCCCTGGATACTCACTTCAATTGAGGCTGGAACCAGGCTCTCAGCCTCCAAGGTGGTTGGAAGGTGAACCTCGATTGGAATGGAAACCACCCTCGCTCCCATGGTGGAAAATTGGATGAAGGCATATACCAACACGGCAAACACCAAGGACAAGACCTTGGCTGGCCAGTTGTAAAGTGCTCCTTGCAGATACTTATTCAGCTTCATCACTACCCGTCTCCTGTAACAAATCCTCTGGGGTTATATCATGATAACTGAAGAGGGCCAACAGCATTCGTTTGATGGTACCAGTATCGAGGTCATAGTAGAGGTTGGCATTATAGGTCATGCTGATCGCCCCTGTTTCCTCACTGACTATCAAGACAAC
This sequence comes from uncultured Sphaerochaeta sp., assembly GCF_963676285.1. Lineage (NCBI taxonomy): Bacteria > Pseudomonadati > Spirochaetota > Spirochaetia > Spirochaetales > Sphaerochaetaceae > Sphaerochaeta > uncultured Sphaerochaeta sp. Next base: position 2,408,555 of record NZ_OY781063.1, on the reverse strand, counting down.
AGCATCCGATTCCTCTGCCAAACCAAGAGCGGCCCGATGTCGTGTGCCAAAACTTTTCTTGATGTCTGTTTGCTCACTGAGAGGAAGATAGCACCCTGCAGCGAGTATTCTTCCGCCTTGTACAACCATCGCCCCATCATGCAACGGAGTATCATGGTCGAATACCGTAAGGATCAAACTGGTGGACAGGTCGGCATTGAGCCTTGTCCCACTGTCGGTGATGTTCTTGATTCCCAAACGACGGGGGAACACAATCAATGCACCCCTTCGTTTGTTCACCAGCACATTGCATGCGTTGAGAATTGAGTCAATCTGATCACTACTGGTGGTTTGGGTACCGATTCGGAACAATCTGCTTCGGCCACTCCAGAGCTGGGTAAAGGAACGCCTGAGCTCAGGCTGATAGACGATGCAGATAAAGATGGTCGCGGGGATGGATATATACCGGAAAAACCAGAGCAGCACATCCAGCTTGAGAATATAACTCACTGCATAGAACGCAAACATTATAACCAAGACTTTCACCAGCTGCTGGGCTTTCGTCTGGGCAATGGTTACGTAGAATCGATAGAACAACCATGCAAGGAAACCGACCTGCAAACCAGGACGGAGCAATGAAATCATGGATTGCAAAGCATCGCCGACCACCAACAACTGCTACTCCTTCTCCTCGCACTCCCAATCCAGAGTACGATTCACCGCTTTCTTCCAGAATTGGACTTTCTGTTCGCGTTCTTCCTCACTCATAGTCGCTTCCCATCGTTTACCTTCCTTCCAGTAGGTAGACAGCTCATCGAAATCCTTCCAAACCCCAACAGACAACCCTGCTGCATAGGCAGCACCGAGTGCAGTAGTCTCCACGATCAAGGGTCTGATAACCGGTACTCCCAAGAGGTCAGCCTGGAACTCCATCAACGGCTTGCTGTTTGTCATTCCCCCATCAACCCTCAAACTGGGCATCACAATATGGCTGTCCCTCTCCATGGCCTTATAGATATCATGGACTTGGAATGCTGTTGCCTCAAGGATTGCCCTGCATAGGTGAGCACGATTTACATACCCGGTCAGACCGGCGATGACGCCTCGAGCATCAGACCTCCAATAGGGTGCGAACAATCCACTGAATGCTGGAACGATGTATACTCCGCCGCAGTCTGACACACTGCAGGCCAGCTTGTCCAGCTCCTGGGGATTTTCCACCAGTTTTAGATTATCACGTGCCCACTGCACCAAGGATCCAGCTACTGCGATGGAACCTTCCAAGGCATATACGGGACGGTGGTCACCAAGCTGGTAGGCAACCGTGGTAAGCAGTCCCTGGGTACTCTTGATCAACTTCTCTCCGGTGTTTACCAGAAGGAAGCCACCGGTGCCGTAGGTGCTTTTCCCCAAGCCCTCTGTGAAACACGCCTGCCCGAAGAGAGCGGCCTGCTGGTCACCCAGGATTCCGCAGACAGGAACCTCTGCCCTGAGGGGACCACTGGGGGTGGTTGTTCCATAGATCATGCCGCTTGAAGGTACAATGGTTGGGAGTGCTTGCCTAGGTACATCAAACAACTCAAGCAGTTCATCATCCCATGTACACGATTCAATATTCATCAAGAGATAGCGGCTGGCATTGGACACATCGGTAACAATCGCCTTCCCACCGGTCAGATTCCAGGTCAACCACGTATCGATTGTTCCAAATACAGCCTCACCTTTCTCTGCAGCATCACGCAGGCCTTCAACATTCTCCAACAACCAGGCAATCTTTGATGCGGCAAAATAGGGACTGAAGATCAATCCGCTGCGATCCTGGAGATAGCTTGCTTCGACCTCTTCTTTCAGGCGATTAATCAAATCCGATCCCCTGAGATCCTGCCAGACAATGGCGTTGTGCCAGACTTTTCCTGTCTTGGGATTCCAAGCGATTACTGTCTCTCTCTGGTTGGTTATTCCAATACCTTCTATATCGCTTCCCTTCAGATTAATCTCTTTGAGTGCTTTGCTGATGCATTCACAGCTGTTGTCCCAGATTTCCCAGGGATCATGTTCCACCCAACCGGGTTTTACGAAAATCTGCTCATGCTCCAACTGATGCGAGGAGACAATGCTTCCACTCTGATCGAAAATGATAAATCGGGTACTCGTAGTCCCTTGATCCAAAGCTCCAATGTAACGCACAACGCACCTCCTTACCAAAGCAGTATAGCCGTTCCCACCGCTTTTTTAAAGCATTGTTTGCAAGTAGAGACGTATCTTGCATTGTATTCAAGAGGAGTTCATACAGCACATGGAAACCCAAAAAACATTTCCAAAGATAATCCACACATCCTGCCATACAACAATAGATATTCTGGCAGTGAAGCTTGGTGTGCTTTTACCGAGGTATCCCGATTCTCTTTTCGTATGACACCGTACAAATATTTTTCATTTTTTTGTGTATATGAAGAATTCCAAGCTTGACTTCCAAAACGTTTCGGAATATACATAAACCATACCCAAAACGTTTTGGATTAATACTTTTACGGGTAGAATATCTATACAAAAAGGAGATTTGTATGAAAAAAGGACTCTTGATACTTCTTGTTCTTATTCTTGGGACGACAGGCACACTGTTTGCACAATCCCAGGGAGAGGTCATGGAAGCAAAACCTGTGGAAATTGAATTTTGGACTACGGAGACTCAATCCGACCGAATGGCGACCATTCAGGTACTGATCGACACATTCATGGCTCTGAATCCCAATATCAGCATCAATCTGATTCCTGTTGATGAGAACAATCTTGTCACACAAGCACAAACAGCTAAGGCAACCGGATCACTCCCTGCTCTTTTTGAAGGACCAGCAGAAACTGCCGTTTCTTTCGGTGCACAAAACATGCTGGATATTACCAGTGCAACTGAAGTCATCAAGGAAATCGGCGTAGATCGTTTTTATAGCGGGCCACTCAAGGTCCTAGAGACCAGCGGGAAAAATCAGTACTATGCTCTTCCTTACCATGGATGGATCCAGGGTATCTGGTATCGCAGTGACTGGTTCAGCAAAGAAGGACTGAAGGCACCAACCACATGGGATGATGTACTTGCTGCAGCAAAGCGCTTCTACAAACCTGAGATAAACCAATATGGAATCTTGGTGGGGACTCTACCAGAGGCATATACAGAACAGTGTTTCACCCCAATTGCAATGTCCAACGGTGCGGCACTCTTCAATGCTGAAGGAGAACTGATTTTCAACTCTCCTGAGATGCGTGAGGCAGTTGAGTTCTATGCAGAGTTGGCCAAATACAACCCACCAGGACCACAAACTTGGCGCGCTCGTGACTATTATCTGCAAGGAAAGATGGCAATGTTCTTCTACTCCACCTATATCATGGACGACTTGGCAGTCCAGGAAGCTGCTGCAGGTTCCCTGACCAGCGAGTATTTTTCTGAATTGAAAGGCTCGAGTTTTGACCCGGATCTTGTCAATAAAACAGAAGTTGCCACGATGGTACAGAAGAAGGTTCCTGCTGGATACGGTACGGTTGTCTCTTTTGGCCTCTTCAACCAGAGTACACCTGAACAGACAGCGGCCGCAAAGAAATTCCTTCGCTACCTCTATACCCCAAATGCCTATATCACCTTCCTGCATATGGCTCCAGGTGGCATGAATCCAATGCTGAAGGAGATTGCAACCAATGAACGCTTCCAGAATGACCCTCAAGGTCTGTTCAAGCGTTATGGTACCCAGAAAATGGCTGATATCATTGATGGTTTGGAGAATGTACAAACCTTCAGCATCGTTGAAGGCAAACGCATTGAGGCAGCCAGTGAGATTACTGCAAAAATGATCATTCCTCAAATGCTTTACAAAATCACCCAGGAGAAAATGTCCATCGATTCAGCGATGAATTGGGCAGAGACAGAAATGAGGAAAATCATTGAACAATGACCCTGTATAAGGAGGGAGGGCACTGCCCTCCCCCCTTTTGAACACCCAAAACGTTTTAGGGGTATACAATGCAACTAAGTCCAAGAGTATCTACAAAAATGAAGATCCAAAGAACCCGGGCACAACAGGAACAACGTTTGGGATGGGCATTGGTACTTCCATCGGTAGCAATCATCCTCATCCTTATCCTGTATCCCATCATCTACAACATATTCCTCAGTCTGTTTACCTATGACTACTCTGGCCAACGAACGTATGTAGGACTAGGAAACTATGCATCAGTCCTTGCTGACCATGAGTTCAGAACAGCACTGGGTACCACAGTGCTGTACGTGATCCTTACGACACTGGGAACCACAGCCCTTGGGGTGGTGGTGGCATTGGCCCTGAACAAGGAGTTCCCATTGCGGGGGCTTGTGAGAAGCATTGTGCTCCTTCCCTATGTGGCACCAGTCATATCGGTGGTATTTGCATGGCAGTTTGTTTTTGACCCCGTAAATGGTGTTTTTATGGACATTTTCCATGCAAAGCTAGGATTCTTTGCTGAGAGAGTCAATATCGTAGGAGACCCCAGTACTGCAGTTTGGGCTGCAATTACTTTCAGCATATGGAAGAACTTTCCTTTTACCTATCTGATGGTGCTTGCCCGATTGCAAGCAGTCGACAGGACTCTCTATGAAGCTGCTGAAGTTGACGGAGCCTCTTCCTGGCAACAATTCAAGGCAATCACCATGCCGGAAATCTACTACGTGGTAAATGCATTGATTCTCCTCAGGGTAATCTGGAACTTCAACAAATTTGATGAGGTGTATCTCTTATCCAGCAATGTGAGAGTACTCTCTGTATATACCTACCTCAAGGCGTTTACCGGAAGCATGGACTTTGGACAAGGAGCAACCCTCGCAGTATTGCAATTCTTGATCCTCATCGGATTCATTCTTTTCTATGTCAAGAAGGTACTCAAATGGTAAAAAAACGGAATATTGTAAAAAGTACACTATTTTTTCTCTTGATACTGGCAATCTTGTTTTTCTGTCTCTTCCCCTTCGCGCAGATGCTCTCGCTCTCGCTTAAGTACTCATGGGATTGGGGAAATCCATCATGGATTCCTACCAAGGTGAATCTTGAAGCATACAAGGAGCTACTGAACATCGGGAGCTCACTCAAGGATGTACCTGAGTCGGTTCAACTGCTGCTCAACGAATCACCGGACTTAACTGAAGCACAGAGAAAAGCAATTCTATCCAAGTATCAAAGCACAGGTGAAGTCTTCCCGTTCCTCAAATATTTCGCCAACTCTCTCTTGGTTGCATTTCTGGCCTCATTCACCTCAGTATGCCTGGCAATACTGGGAGCATACTCCTTCAGCCGACTCGTGTTTCGGGGACGTTCTGTTGTCCAACGTGGCGTACTTTTCGTGTATATGTTTGGGGGAATTCTCTTACTCATTCCTCTTTACCGGATATTTGCTGCATCCGGATTGCTGGCAACTCCAGCAGGAACGGTTGTAAGCCTGATCATCATCTATGTAGTACAGACACTCCCTGTCTCTCTGTATATGCTGGGCAACTATTTCCGGACCATTCCCTACTCCATCGAGGAGGCTGCCATGATTGAAGGGTTGAGTAGATTCGGTGCCATCATACGAATCATCATCCCACTCTCCATTTCCGCTATCATCACTGTTTTCATTTACTGCTTCATGATTGCTTGGAATGAGTATATGTTCGCTTCAATCTTCCTGAAGAGCTATAAAGGGCTCTATACACTACCCATTGGGCTGAAAACACTCTTTGTATCGAAGAATGCAATTTGGGATAGGATAATGGCTGCATCAATGCTTACTGCTATCCCGGTCATGATCCTCTTCATGTCCATCCAGAAGAACCTTACAGGAGGACTGGCTGCCGGGGGTGTCAAAGAATGAGCAGGAACCAGCATACATCTCTTTCAATCGGAATGGTTCATTTCAAGACTGGCGACACTGATGGGGTCTCACTGGAAATGGACAAGTGGCGTGAGGTATTTGTTTCCGAAGGCCATACCGTATATTACTGTTGCGGACAGCCCCCGATGATGGACAATAGGAGTACCATTATCCCTGCTCTCTCCTATTTCAGTAAAGAGGCGAGTGCATTGAATCGGGGAACATTTGAATATCTTGGGGATTTTGACAGTGATTCTGCTTATGAAGAGGCAATGGAGAGGAACACCATTATATTGACCAAGGAGCTGCTCGCTTGGGTTGATGCTTGCAACCTTGATGTTCTGATTATCGAGAACATCTGGTCGGTGGGACTGCACCCTGCTGCCGCTATTGCATTAGAAAGAGTCGTGCACGAACGAAAGCTCCATGTACTTGCTCATCATCACGACTTTTATTGGGAGCGAGTCACGCCCATTTCACTCACCTGCAAGCATGCTATAAGGATCGCAGACCAGTACCTGCCACCCCATGACAGGGAGTATAAGCATGTGGTGATTAACTCAAAAGCACAGAGAGCTTTGGAGGAGCGCAAGGGCATCACCGCCAATATCATTCCCAACACATTTGATTTCAGCAATGGCCCTTGGCAGAAAGACACATATAACAGTGATTTACGGGAAGTGTTCGGTATCAAGGATGAAGATGTGCTCCTATTACAAGCCACCAGAGTGGTAAAACGAAAGGGGATTGAGCTTGCTATTGATTTTGCCCAGATACTGGAGAAGAGACTCGAAGCATATCGTAATACAGCTCTCTATAATGGAAAGGTCTTCACCGATACGAGCAAAGTCATCCTGATGCTTGCCGGAAGCATTGAGAATGATGCAGGAGCGTACCTTTCCAAACTGCAAGTAAAGGCTCGTATGCAAAATGTTACCTTAATCTGGATAGGCGATCATATTGGCCATACCCGTAAGAGAAAGGGAGAGACAAAGATATATAGCCTTTGGGACGCATATGCACATGCAGATATGGTGACCTATCCTTCTTACTGGGAGGGATGGGGAAACCAATTGCTGGAAGCCGTGAGAGCGAAGCTTCCAATCGCCTTATTTCCTTATGAGATATACCAAAGTGATATCAGGAAATCAGGATTTCAGATGATTGAGCTCGGACAAAAGGAAAGTCTTTCCTGGGATACCCAAGGGCTTGCCCAGCTTCCGTCCAATCAGATAGAACAAGCGGCCAATGCTGCGTGCACCGTCCTTTTCAACAGACATGCACGAATGGATATGGTAGAATCAAACTTCAAGATAGGCAAGGAATCGTTTTCCTTGAATACACTCCATACGCTTCTCAAACCCTATACAACAACTTGGAGCAACACACAATGGTGACTTTGAAAGATATTGCAGAACAGGTACAGAAATCGGTGACTACTGTATCCCGTGCACTGGCAGGATGTTCCGATGTAAGTCCTGAAACAATACGTCTGGTACAATCAACCGCCGCAGAAATGGGGTATGTTCCCAACAGTATAGCCCAACGGTTACAGAAAAAGGTAACCGATACCATTGGCATTGTGGTTCCATATTCTGCCAAGGGCTATGGAGAACCATTCTTTAGTGAATTGCTCGCGGGTATCGGCAGGGAAGCATCGGAGCAAGGATTGGACTTGCTTGTCGCCTACGCGAAAAGAGAAAATGAACTCTCTCTCTACAAAAAACTGATAAATGGGCGAAGGGTTGATGGATTTGTCATCAGCAGAACCCTCTGCCACGATGAGAGGATAGACTACCTCTCATCCATCGATTTCCCGTTTGCTTCCTTCGGTATGGTTGAAGGTAAACAGAACTTTCCCTTTGTTGAGGAGGACAGTGATTATGCAATGGCCTGTGTAGTGGACCACCTTGCAGGTAAAGGCCATACAAGAATTGCTTGTATTGCACCCCCTCTCTCGGTTATGTTCTCAGCCGTTCGCCTGAGGGCTGTTAGAAAACACATGGAACAAATAGGTCTTTCCCTTCCGCAAGAGATGGTATGCATCGGCAGTTTCGACCAAAAGGATGGTTATGCACAGACGCACAAGCTTTTGGACCTTCCTCATCCCCCAACTGCCATTATATGTTTCAATGACAGTATTGCATTCGGTGCCATCAACGCAGGAAAGGAGCGAGGATTCTCTATAGGGACAGATCTTGCCATTACCGGATTCGACGATGTACCCATGGCCGAATTGTACCGCCCTCCCCTTACCACTGTCCGCCAGCCTATAGCAGATATCGGTTCGTTGGTCACCAAGTTGTTGATCAAAGCCATACAGGAGAAACACCCAACGTATAGAGCAAAAGCTGATGGCATAGAGAACATGCAAATCATACTATGCCCAACACTTATTATCAGAGAGTCATCATGAGTAGAACAAGTTTACAGGATTTAGTCATCCCTTATCTTACCGAGCTATACGGCAAGAGAGGTGCAGCACAATATGGTGATGCATTTATCTCATTGTTGGAAAAATATCAAGGAGAACTTCAGAAAAGGACGATTGGCAAGGGAGTTCCTCTGGAGCAGCATACATCAATACTGATTACGTATGCAAATTCTCTTATAGGAGAACCAGGATATCCTACTCTCCCTCTGTTGCAATCATTCCTGCACGAGTATATCGGTTCTGCCATTTCAACGGTCCATATCCTCCCCTTCTTCCCTTCAAGCTCCGATGATGGATTTTCTGTGATTGACCCTACTGCTGTCGATCCTGTCTTTGGAACCTGGGAGGATATCCACGCACTGCAGAATGAGTATCTTCTCATGGTTGATTTTATTGCTAACCACCTATCAAGAGAGAACAGATGGATTCAGGGCTCCTTGGAGAATGATCCTCTCTACAAGGACTTCATCATTGAGTTGGAAGGTGATGAGGATCTCAGTTCTGTCTTCAGGCCACGTGCTTTGCCCTTGCTTACCAAGATAGGAGAGAAACTGGTCTGGACCACATTCAGCAGCGATCAAGTGGATGTAAACTACCACAATCCCCAGGTACTCCTCCAGATGACTGAGATTCTGCTCCATTATCTAGATCACGGGGCATCTGTGGTCCGTCTCGATGCTGTTGCCTTCCTTTGGAAGGAGTTGGGAACTCGTTGCATACATCATCCAAAGACGCATGCCATTATACAGTTCTTTTCCCATATCATGTCATCTCTCCTTCCAGGTAGTCTTCTGGTCACTGAGACAAACGTACCCCATAGGGAGAACATTTCCTACTTTGGGAATGGCCATAACGAAGCCACGATGGTGTACAATTTTTCTTTGCCCCCACTCGTATTCCACACATTCCTTTCAGGGGATGCCAACGCTCTCACCTCTTGGGCAAAAACGCTTACACTCCCATCAAACGAGGTAACCTTTTTCAACTTTCTTGCATCCCATGATGGTATCGGGTTGATGCCAGTACAGGATATTCTTTCAAAGTCAGAGATAGAAGCAATGGCCGAGCATGCAAAGAAGCAAGGTGGATATATTTCAAGAAGAAGCGAAAGTGATGGTTCAACCAGCCCATATGAACTGAATATCAACTACTTTTCAGCACTTTCCGATATACTAGAGGAGGAGAGTGAGAGCCTTGCCATCAAACGTTTCATCGCTGCTTCTGCAATCATGATCTTCTTCAAAGGAGTACCAGGTATCTACATTCACAGTTTGATAGGTTCAAAGAATTGGTCAGGGGCTCCTTCCCTCTCTTCACAACCCAGAAAGATCAATCGTGAAAAAATTGAAATACAATCTCTGAGGAACGAACTCTCAGATCCTCATAGCAGGCGCTCTGTCATTTTAAAAGATATGCTTGTACTCTTGAATATCAGAAAGAATGAGCCCGCATTATCTCCTCTTGCTGACCAAGAGATCATAGATACTAGCAATCCTGGTTGTTTTGCATTCCTTCGCACTACCAGGAATGACGCTGGGAACATTGGGCACTTGGAAGAACTTTTTGTTGCAGTCAACATTAGTGCAGATCCACAACGCATCCCAAATCTGTGGAGCGGGGCTACACCTGAGGTTGTGGATCTCATAACCAACACAACACTCACTGTATCAGAGCACATCCAGCTTATGCCGTATCAGGTTTTGGCACTACAGAGAAAGGAATGATCCTTCTTGCACCTATTACTTTCATGCAAGGCTTTCAATGAAAGGTAATCGCCAATAAGGGACTCCAAGAAATCCCGTTTCCCCTATCGTGATACCTCCTGTCCATGATATACTCATCCTTATGAAACTCAAAGATATTATTGCATGTGTAGATGGACAGCTAATTTGTGGCGAGTCCCATCTTGAAGATGAGATTGCGCGAGGATTTGCCAGTGACCTGATGAGTGATGTATTGACCATTCTTGAGGACGACATTCTCCTGATCACAGGACTCTCAAACAATCAGGCAATTAGGACAGCCGAGATGAGTGACATCAAGAACATTCTCTTGGTAAGGAACAAGAAACCAAGCCAAAACATGATTGATATGGCACAGGAGTTGAACATCTCTCTCTCATATACCTCCTACTCACTGTTCAAGGCCAGTGCCCTGCTCTTCCAAGAAGGATTGAAACCGGTATATTGAGATGCATCAAGAGTATACCGTACCAGCCCAGGATTTCTCAGTAGCCGGAGTTGCATCAAGCAATTTCAAGCGGTTGCTTAAGCAGTTAAACCTCCCTCCGAAGGTAATCAAGCGTATTGTTGTTGCTGTCTTCGAGGCTGAGGTCAATGTCATTGCCCACTCCTATGGGGGCAAGATTGTCTGTGAGCTGGGTGAGGATACGATTACCGTAGAAGTCATTGATACTGGTCCAGGTATTCCCAATCTTGACCTTGCCATGAAGGAGGGATGGTCTACGGCCACCGAAGAGATCTTGGAACTGGGATATGGGGCTGGCATGGGACTACCGAATATCAAGAAGAGCTGTGACCGGCTCTCCATCAAGACAAAAGCAGGAGAGCATACCCACATAACCATGGGATTCGACTTGAAGGAGGAGCCATGAGTGACCAGATGTTCCATCATGCAATTAGGGTCATCACCTCCTCCTGCAAGGGATGCACTCATTGCATGAAACGCTGCCCTACCCAGGCAATTCGTATAAAACATGGAAAGGCTGAAATCAATGGGGATCTCTGCATTGACTGCGGCCAATGCATGGCAGTGTGTCCAAACGATGCCATCAAGGTGGAGCAAGACCCTTTCAACCAGCTGGATGACTACCTTGTCCGTGTTGCTATCATCCCTGCCATCTTCTTCGCCCAGTTCCCAGACTCCATCACCCTCGGCGAAATTCTTGGTGCACTCTATGCAATCGGTTTTACCCATATCTATCTTGCTGAGACCGGCGTAGATATCTTGGACGTCCTGAATGCAGAGGAGAAAGCTCCTGAGTTACCCCTGATAAGCAACTTTTGCCCAGCAGTGCAACGCTTGATTCAGATCCGATTCCCCCTCTTGGTGGACAACCTGAGCAGACTTCGCCCACCTGCCCAGGTGACGGCAATCTTTGCAAGAAGTGAACTTTCATCAATATCCCCAGACCTTGGAATATTTTACTTCACCCCGTGTGCAGCAAAGATCGCCCAATTCAACACAGAAGGTTCAGAAGAGAACAGGTTATTTGATGGCATCATCAACATCGATACCGCTTACAACCTGGTAAGTACCTATCTTGCAAAACATGACCAAGTTCAGGAAGGAAGTCTAACTTTTGCCCTTTGCACCAAGCAGGCTCTACTCTGGAGCTTGGTAAAAGGCCAGATCCCCTCACACGAGGGGCGAACCCTCGCTGTCGATGAGATGCATAATGTCATTGAGTTCCTCGAAATCCTCGAAGAAGAAGAACAGACAAACCTGCAGTTCCTTGAATTGGATGCTTGCGCAGAAGGGTGTGTGGGAGGAATTCTCACCGTAAGAAACCGCTTCCTCGCCTCAGAACGGCTCAAGTACTATTCCGAGCAGCTCCCGGAGGTGCTTGACGAGGTACTTATCAAGCGTATCCAAGAACAAAGGAAAGCATTCCAAAACAACCTTCGGTTGCCCCCTTTTAAGGCAACCATGGCCATGGGTCTCGATACAGACCGCTCCAGAGCGCTCTATAAGCTCCAGAAAGTAACCGATATCCTGAAAGTGCTCCCTGGTATCGACTGCGGACTTTGCGGAAGTCCTACCTGCAAGAGTCTTGCTGAGGATATTGCAAAAGGACAAGCAAGTCTCAAACAGTGCGTAGTGCTCAAACTGAGAAATGCACAATCCTCTTCCTCTCTCTCCAGGATATGGGGAGACCACGCTAAAGGGGAAGACGTATTGAGGGACGGTCGAGAATAGGGTGTTTCTCTTTCTCTGTCTCCAGCAATTGCGCCCCACTGAGTACTACATAGGAGTCCTCTTCCTTTGCAGCACGGAGCAAGGCTTTCGCTCCTTCGTTAAGTTGCTTGCTGTCCAACTGCAAGAGATGCTGACGCCTCATGGCCCTGAAATCATCACTGATATGATAGAGCAACCGTCTGAAAGCGAGGATTGAATCCTGGCTGGGAGACAGGGGTCTCAGTTCACTACCAATGGTTGCAATCAGGGCATTCTCAATATGTCCGGAATCAATATCAATTTGGGCATATCTGTTGAGAATCTGGATAAAATCACGATAGCTGCCGGCAATTCGGGGATCCCTATAGGTAGAAAATACACAAATCTCTTCCATGACATCAGCATTTGCAGCAACACCATAGGCACCGCCCTGACCCCGAACGACTTCCCACAGATCATTGCCCGTCAAGATATTTGCAAGGAGAATCTGTGCAGCCTGCAAGACGGTACCCCGCTTCTCAGTTCGCATAGCCCATGCCGCATAACTAACGGTTGCAGGAAGCCGGTAGAGTTGGACCTCATGGATGGATCCCTTGCTTACTTCCTTGTAGGAGCGTGATACTGGTTGTATCTCTCCCATATCAGTAAAGGCTTCAGTGAATCCTTCATATACAGGAATGAGCTCCTGGACCAACTCTTCATCACAGCTGAGATGCAGCAATAATCTCCTGCGGTTGGAGAGTTTTTTCTGCAACTGTTCCAGTTCCTGGGCAAGGGAGGGAAGGTCTTTTTCTTCAATCGACTCCAGGAAGAACCACTGGTGGAGACCCGAGAGTTGCTCCCCTTCCCACTGGATGGGAGAGAATACACTTGCAGCGCAAAGACTTGCAAAACTGTGGGCGCTATAGGTCACACTATCAGCAAAATCAGTCCTGAAATTATTCAGCACCAGCTTCAGTTGTTTCAAATCCCCCACATTCGCACCAGAGAGCAGCTGCTGAATGAACTCCATGGCAGGTGCAAAATCTTCTTTCAGCGTCTTGACCCTGCAAAGCAACGTCAACACATCATTGTTGTTGCAGGCACTACCCAGTTCACCATACACATTAAAATCACCTGTGAGGTGTTTCAGCCTGGTCGCTACCTGTGCATAGGAAAGTTTCCCGAGTCCAGTGGTCTGGAGTATCCGGGTGTACAACGGCAACAGAATCAGCTCACGCTCGCTGAGGTCTTCCACATTAAAGGCAAAATCTGCATAGACTATCTGGTTGCAGAACTGTGGTCGTATGAAGAGTGGCTGTCCTGCACACTGCACCTCTTGGTGAGTATTGGGACGGATGGTACTGGGAAGGTCTTCCAGATGAAGGCGTGGGATGGTAGCCAATGCCTCCGGGGTATCTCCTTCCAACTCAAACTGCAGGAAACGCTGATTCTGTTCTTGCAGAAGCTTGATCTCTTTCTTATCCAGGGACTCCGTGATCTGTGTCGCATATCGTGCAATAGCATCCGTTTGTCTTTTCTGATGTTCTCCATCGGGTTTCACGGTAACCAGGCAACGGTATGGATTATCCAGAAGATGGCGCTTGATCCATTTCTCAAAGTAACGGGGATCCTTGTGCAGCTCCTCTTCTAGTGCCTCAAGAGGTTTCCCCGATTCTATCGTCGCACAGGGAGAGCGATCATAGAGCCACCCTCGGAGACTTCTATTAAGAGCCCTGAGCCCATTGGGAACACCCCCAGGTATTTCCAATTGTCTGAAGCGAATCCTTTTCAGAGATGAGGCAACCATTTCAGGTTCCAGACCCTCTTTCACAATGGTCTGCAAGGCCTTCAGGATGCAAGCCTTTGCTTCCTCCGCCAAATCCGGGTTTATGCCCTTAAAGCCAACCAGAAACGGCATCTGCCTGAAATCGGCACTCATCCCGCTCTCAGGGGAGATGTCAATGCCCAACCCACTATCAAGAAGAGCTTTGTACAAGGGTGCCGCTTGGTTCCCAAGCAAGAGGTCTACAAGCGTGGAAAGGGTAATGACTTGCAAAGGATCGGTTACATCAGTGGTCACCCAGGATAACACAACCGAGGCACTTTCCTTTGTCTGCCCTTCTTCCATTGGGCTGGTAAGGGTAACACTCCTCTCCTTTTTCCAGGGTTCAGATGTTGGGCAGATGCTGTTTACCTTGAGTGATCCACGTGTCTTTAGGTACTCCTCATCAAGAAATGAGAGATACTCCCCTACCTCAAGATCACCGTACATGAAGAGCTTACAGTTTGAAGGATGATAGAACTGGCTATAGAATGATCTGAACTGCTGGTAATCCAGACGGACAATCTGCTCTGGATTTCCTCCAGACTCAAAGGAGTATGGGGTATCGGGAAAGAGAGAGCGTATACTGCCCTTTCCGACGATTGAATCATGGTCGGCGCTGTCTCCCAGCATCTCGTTGTAGACAACTCCCTCGAAATGGCAACTCTCCTCGTCACAAACAAGGCGTACGCCCTCCTGCCAGAATGTCTCCTCACGAAGAAGGGGAGCGAATACAGCATCAGTATATACATGGAAAAGATTCTCAAAATCTTTCTTCAATGGACTTGCACCAGGATACAGAGTCTTATCCGGGTAGGTCATGGCGTTCATAAAGGTATTGGTGCTGCCCTTGAGCAGGGTCATGAATGGATCTCTTACCGGATAGCGTTGGCTTCCTGCCAACACACTGTGTTCCAGGATATGGGCGATACCGCAATCATTGTTGGGAAGCGTCCGGAAGACATAGCTGAAAAAACACTCCCTATCTGAATTGATAAGCTGAAAGACCTCCATACTAGTCTCGATATGCCGGAACAGGTATCCGGTTCCCTCATACTCATCAAGCTGGGTAATCTCCACCAGCTGGAAGCCCGCGAGCTCATCCCCTAAGGCCCATTGCCGTTGTATCATGCTCATTCGCTCCTATGTAAGGTGGACACTACCACGAGTTCTGATGATTGACAACCCTAGCTTCAAGCTCTAACGTTCACCTATGCACACCATAGGACCACATACCAGTATTGCCGGCGGCGTACATAACGCAGTCATCCAAGCTTCCAATCTTGAAGCCAACGCCTTCGGGATGTTTACCAAGAACCAACGGCAATGGAAATCCAAAGAGTTGGAGACGGAAACCATAGAACTGTTCAAGTCTACCATGGCGGAGTTAGGTTTCACAGCGCAACAGGTGCTGGTACACGATAGTTATCTTATCAACCTAGGCAATCCTGACCCTGAAAAACGAAAGAAAAGCCTGGATGCCTTCATCGATGAACTTCGGCGGGTTGAGCAATTGGGATTGAGCCTTCTTAACTTCCACCCTGGATCCCACTTGGGACTCGTTGATACCAAGGCGAGCCTTTCGCTGGTTGCCCAAGGTATCGATATTGCCCTCAGTGAAACCGAACATGCCATAGCAGTCATAGAGAATACTGCAGGACAGGGCACAAACTTGGGCTCGTCCTTTGAGGAGCTTGCCTTCCTCTATGAGCAATGCTCAAAAAGGGATCGTATAGGCTTCTGCATCGACACCTGCCATGCCCATGCTGCAGGATACTCCATGGAAAGTCCCGAGGAATTCGATTTTGTAATGGACCAGTTCGATTCCCTTATTGGTCTCACCCACCTCAAGGGGATGCATCTAAACGATGCAAAGAGCAGTGCCGGCAGTCATCTTGACCGACATGCAAGCCTTGGTATGGGAACCATTGGATGGGCCACCTTTGAGTACATTGCAAGTGATGCACGATTTGAAAACATGCCTCTCATCCTTGAAACGGTGGACAGTACGCTCTGGAGGGAGGAGGTAGCCCATCTTCGCTTCGGAGGAAGACAATGAAACAGGTATTTGCTAGGCCTCTTCTGTTTGGACACAGAGGGTCTTCAGTTGACCACATTGAAAATACACTTCCCAGCTTTGCTGACTGCCTGGAGCATCATATTGATGGAATAGAACTGGATGTACAACGTTGTAAAAGCGGCGAGTTGGTCGTGATCCACGACTATGACCTGAAGCGGGTGGCAGGCCACCCAGGCAAGGTGGCAGAACTCACATACCAAGAGTTGAAAGAGATTGACATTGGTAATGGAGAACAGGTCCCCCTGCTCACTGATGTTTTTGCCTTGGGAGGTACTAACCTCTACTATGATATTGAGATCAAGGCACCCGGTACAAAGAACCTTGGAGTGGAGCAGCTTCTTCTTGAGCAGATTCGCCAATCCGGACTGGAATCCCGATGTTTGGTCAGTTCATTCAATCCGATCAGCCTACTCAGATTCAAACGAAAGAGCAAAGGGTCTATCCCGACCGGCCTTATCTATGGTGATGAATCTGGGGTCCCTAGAATACTCCGTCATGGTTTTGGAAGGCATATAACCCACCCCTCCTATCTGAAACCATCAAAAGAGCAGGTTATGGAGGCTAAATCCTTCACCTACCAGCTCTGCGCTTGGACCGTCGATGATAGAGAGGAGGCCAAATCTCTTCTTGCTCAAGGGGTAATGGGAATCATCAGCAACAACCCAAAAGCACTGAAGGGCTTGTTCACCGTTTGAACAACCAAGCACTCTGCAAGTAGGCAGCGATGGAACCAAAGCGGGAGAAAGCAACACGTTGAGCCTCTTCACGACTCTCTCCTGATCCTACCGCCTCCACCGAGAGGGTATCAAAGAGCAAGGATCCAGTTTTCAAATCGTACAGACCAACATTCCCACTGGCCACCACCACAGATCGGTCTCTCACCTGCTGTTCGCTCACCACTCCTACACTCCCAAGGAAGGCAAGGTCCGCCTCTCCCTGCAGTGCAGGGAGTTGGTTTTCGATATCTACTTGCTTGAGATCGATCTCCTCAACCATGATATCATCTAGACTCAGTTCCTGGTTGAATACCTGTAGCGCTTGCGTCCCTCTACCCAAAGATCCTTCCTGAGTGAACTCTTGGATTTCCGAAAGAATGGTCTTGCCTGAGACGGTTGAGGTAAGCGTATAGGGAAACGTGATTGAAATAGCAGAGACTGCCTCTTTTATGCTTGCAACTTGTTCCACTGAGAGAGTTTCCTCCAGCTGATCGATGGTTGAAGAAAGATCCAGGGAGAAGACAATCTGGCCATCCTTCACCAAACCTTGGTTATAGGGAATAAACAGAAAATATCCATCGCTGGCAGTATTGAACTGCAAGAAATCGGTATAAGTCTCAGAGAGACTATTTCTCGCTTGGAATGTCGCATTGATGGAGGCATTGAGTACCTTGGGGGAGAGTAATCGACTCTTTCTTCGTAGGTACACGGTGACTCTCGCCTCTTCTTCCACTTGGTTACGGAGACTGAACCGTAGTGATTCAATAAAAGAAATTGCTTTATCAACGAGTGTTTCAGTTTCAAACTTCCGCTCACTGACCGGCCCCTCTGCTGACAGCATGGCAGCTTGCAAATACTGTTTGATTGCACCGGTATCATTATTTGACCGATAGGCTTGGTCAGCTTTTTCCAAGATTGCTTCAATGTTCTGTTCCCGCTTAATCATCTGATTGTAGACACTGGTACGTCTTCCACTGAGCAATGCTTCATCCATTCTTGCAAGCAGATAGACATCGAAACCAGCTCTTCCTTCGCTGGCGGTATATTCACTTGCGATGGTCAAATTGAAATCTGCTATGGCATTGGTGGTGGTAAGTTCACGATAATACATGTCATACACATCCTCGCCTACGTACGCGGATATTTGGCCCAAAATGGATTCGTATGCCAACAATCGTGCATTATAATTAACTGGAGCCGTTCCCTTACCCACAAAGGAAACCTCCCCACTTCGCTGCTGAGGTGAGTATATCCAAGAAGGCAGCCCCTCTACCTGTGCCCTTACCAGCGAGGAGAGCGAAGAACAGGAGACAAGCATCAAACTCAAGAAGAGCACAAGGCAGGCTTTCAAGAAGAGTCGTTTCATAGTGTATAAGTGTACGCGGTTGTGAGCTTGAGGAAAAGCCCTTGTTCGAGAAGTGCTCTATTGCTTGCAGCAACCCGGTTCCCGGCTGAGAGTGAAAACGACCAGTCGGTGAGGGAATAGGTGAGGCCCAATTCACCGGATGCCTGATAAAACATCTCCTGGATTGAGGTATCATACCCAGAAGACAACAAGACTGACGCGTCAAAGGAGAGGCTACGAACCAGAGGGTTCTGCGCAGAAGAGAGCTGGCTGAGAGGAAGCTTCGCAGAGAGCCCGACACTGCCATAGATACGGCTTGACCCTGTTGCACCGATACCAAAATGAACAGCGTATGGGTGCATGGGAAGCGGCCAGGAATGAATAAGATCAAGGACAGGAACCATATCCTTGTTGAGTGAAAAAGAGAGTGACACGCTCTTATTCCCCCGCTCCCTCAGCTCCATGCCCAAGAAGAGCGGTTTCCCTGAAAGTTGAGAGAGTAACAAGACACCTTCTTCCTCAGCGGCTTCACTGACCACCACTACTCCCTGCTCTCTCTCCCTTGCATCCAGAACAGTGAATCTATCTCCCTCTGCATACAGAGAATTTTCAACCTTTGCCCCATATCCACGACCAGAGAAAGAGGTCAGCCTCAGATCAGGCAAGGATGCAAACAGGGAAAGGCCATCGTGATTGAGTGCTGTGGCAAGGCGCTTCTCATACCCACTGGCTTCGCCTAGGAGTCTATAAGTGAGTTGCCCCCCTGCGTAGGAAAGGGAGAGTACATACTCTCCCATCTCATCTTTTTCCAGAACAGCACTCAGCTCACCTTCCTCGTCCAATCGCTCAACAAGAGCTTCCTCTAGTGCCCGTTGCACGCCTTCTACCACCTCCTGCGGCACAGTTGCATCGTGACTGAAGACTAGCTGCGCCGAGGAGAGTGGGAAGAGGATAAGGACAAGGAATATGAGAGAGAGTGCAAGCCTCATGTTGCAGCACCAATCTCTATGATTTTCAGGATCAGGCGAGCAGCATCCTCCATCGCAGGAAGGGCAGCCCACTCAAACTGGGAGTGAAGATTATGTCCGCCGGTAAAGATATTGGGACAGGGTATATTTCTCTCATTTGCCATACGTGCACCATCGGTACCTCCCCTGATAAGGGCTTGTTCAAGTTTGAACCCCAGCTCATCTCCGGCTTTTAGAAGATTATTCATGGCAAAAGGTTTGTTCTTCGCAACTAAAGCCATGTTGTAGTAGATGTGTTTTGCATCAACAGTGACTGTTCCATTTGGATAGAGCGCCTCTGTAGCAGCCGCCAACTGCTTGATTGCCTCAATTCTTCGGTCGAGTATCTCCAGATCAAAATCCCGAAGGTACAAGGTGAGGTCAACCTCGGTATTCGTACCACTCATGCTCTGTGCACAATAGTACCCATACCGTTCATCGGTGGCCTCCGGACTCTCTGCCTGAGGTAAAGCATTGACAAAGAAGGCAGCCATGGTCAGTGCGTTGACAAGTCGTCCCCTGGCAGCCCCAAAGTGGTAGCTCACCCCGCTGAAATGAACACGCACTGTTGCAGCATTGAAACACTCACTCTCGATCTCATACCGTTTTCCACCATCAATGGTGTAGCAGTAGTCACAGCTGATCTTATCGTAGGGGAATGTATCCATCCCAGCACCGGTCTCTTCATCACTGGTGAAAATAAACTCCACCACCCCATGCTTGATCTCAGGATGGGAGAGCAGATATTCTGCAGCACTCATGATCTCAGCAACGCCGGCCTTGTCGTCACTACCCAGGAGTGTATTGCCATCGGTCACAATGACGGTCTCTCCCTTATAGCGCAACAGTTCAGGGTTGTCTTCAACCTTGAGGGTATGTTCCTCGTTCAGGGGGATATCATTCCCATCATAGGAGGCGATGACCCGAGGTTTTACACCATTGCCCGGTACATCATCGGCTGTATCGACATGGGCCATGAAGGCCACGGTCGGTACATCATGGTCGATGTTGGAGGGAAGCCTTCCGATGACCACTCCATGTTCGTCAACCTGAATGTCTTCGATCCCTAGGTCACGCAACTCCTGTTCCAGCAACCTGAGCAGGTCCCATTGTCCATCGGTGGAGGGGTGTTTTTCTCCTACCTTCTTGTCATCACTCATGGTATCTATGACTGCATATCGTAAAAATCTGTTCTGTATAGCGTCTGCAAATGTATTGGGCATTGATCTCTCCTTCATTGTGAGTATTCCAATGCCCAGTATTTCACAAAGTGGACTTGCAGGCAACCAAATCCACACTATTTAGATGGTGAAGTCATAGCTCTTCAACATCGGCTTGATCATATCCACCACATTATAGAGTGCAAATACACAGATGATGATTCCAGTTACAACCGGGCCCCGCTTCAACGTTTTTCCCACAGAAATGACACTGGCTGTCATGGCACTGGAGAGTTCTGGTTCTGTGGTCACCGTCTTCAGCCAATCACCGAAGGCTTCATCAGGAGTGCCTCCGAATTGGTAGTACCTCCAGATGGACATGACAGTGGTAGAGACTACACCACTGGCAATAGCAATAGCAGTTGCCGCTGAGATTTTGCCCCAGAAGACCGTGGTGGGGATGCAGGCATAGACCACACCGGCGGTAAAGAGTACCAGTGTCCTGGTCACCAGCTTTTGCATATCTTTCCAGAATGCTGCGCGTTGACTGGGTGCCAAGCCCCGGGCGAGGTTCTCACCTCTTGCCTGAAGCAAGCTTCGTCTCTGCTCCAGTTGAAGGTCCAGCTGATGCTGTTCCTCCTCATTGAGTAATGTGTGGGCAAAAGAGACAACCTTCTCAACATCAGCCTCTCCCTGAGGATTCCCTACCGTATAACAGAATTCCAAATACTCCCTTCCCTGACCTTCAGAGAGCGTATTACTGACGATTTGCTTACCAGAGGGCTCGCTCTTTGTCAGTGCACGACTGACCTCCTCTTCCAGATATGGCCAGACAACATCCTTCTGTTGCTCGATCATATCAGAGACCGCCGGTAGTAGCTGGTCATCTGAAATCTTCTGTTTCTCTACTGATTGCAGCCCCATCGAGCAACCAGAGAGTTGCACAATCAGCAACAGTACCACAACCTGGGTACCAATCCTTCTTCCTATCATATTTCTTCCTCCTCTTGAATCTATTTCTAGTTCGTTTGCCTTAGGGAAAAAGACCACCCCACAAGCAAGGAAAACCGAATCATGGGATAGCGGGAAAACCGCAATGAGAGCGTCTTGTATGCTGTGCTGAAGACTCCGTTTGGGTCGCGTATGATCACCCTCGGTTCAATACGCAGGCCTTTGTAAGGAGTGATCGTCCAACCGAATGCGATTTCATTGAGAAAACGGAGGGATTCCTCTTCATCGTCATACCAATCATTGAAAAGAAAGCCTACCTGGATAAGGGAAACGGTAAGATGCAACCCGCAGTCCAAGGGGTAGTAATCGAGAAAGAGACCGCTTTCCAGTAATCTAGGTCCTCCTCTCTCACGCTCAGCAGCAAGTCCAATGGGAATACGGAGGGCAAACTGTTCATCAAGGGAGAGACCAAGCTCCACACGAGCAAGTACCGTTTCCTCCCATAGTGCATCGATGAGTGCTCCATCCACAGAACAATACATGGTAGGTCCTGCCCCAAAGAGCGGACTACTTATGATGAGCAGTGGTATGAGTATTATCATTTTACGCACATATTCCTCCGTACGCTGAAACTAGCACGGAGTAAGGTATGGGAATATTCACCAAATTGGGTACTATCAAATAGGAGGAAAGGGTCTCTTCATAAGAAAAACAGGAATTCTTCTCATTAATGGTTGTAAGTCATGATAAACTTGTACACAAACTATAATCTTTATTGTTATAGTTTATTGTAAGGAGTTTGTTGTGAACAAGATTTGGTCTGTAGTATTGATTGTCATCGCTGTCCTGACTGTGGCTGCAGGTACCTACTGGTACGTGGAGTTCAGGCCTTTGGCTGGACAAAGTGGAACAGAACAAACGGCAACCAGTGAACAAACAGAAAAGCGTGAGACCATACAGGTCCCACAGACCTCTCCTGCACAATATGTAGAACCAAAGCAAGCAACAGAACTCCCCCCAGAACTTATGCAACGTCCTGAGAAGCCGGTACAAGAGACCCCTATCCCAAGTATGCCGGTAATGAAAGAAGAAGCTAAGCAAACTGTGCTACAGGTTACTGAACCTATGCCACTGCCTGTAGACCCCTTGATCAAGAACGGAATCCTCAAGCTCCCACGGCCCAAGGGGCCGGTGGTACAAGTGCCCTTCGCACCTCCTCGTGTTGCAGGAACAGATCAGGAAGAGAAAGGCCTGATAGAGCAAGCAACCCCTGTACTTGAACTGGAAGAAGAACCAAGGAAGAAAGAAGAACAAATTGAAATACCACTGCCAGAAGAAAAAGAAGCAGAAGAAATACAGACGGTAGTACTCAAACCAAGTACTCCGTCAGCCGCTACCAGCGCTGTCACCTTTGACGAGGAAGCTTTCCAGTGGTCGATCAACTCATCGGTCTCATTCCTTGACTATCAGTTCCCTGGTTCGGACAAAGGCTTCGATATACAGGTTGACCTCCTCAGACATGCAGAGGGAGCCTTCAAGTTTGGAGGAACCCTCGAATATGCGAATGTTGGAGGCGATCATGAGATAAGCGTATTGGGCAAGGTTCAGTGGAATCTGCGTGATGATAAATCTCTCTCCTTCCCACTCTCTGTCTCTCTTGGCCCGACGGTTATCATTCCATCCAGCGGAAGCAATGAGTTTGGGGTGACTGGAAAGATCCAGGGAGGCGTCTCCTATGCTCTGACTGAATGGATGCGTGTATTCTATGAGGCGGGAGTACAGGCACAGTGGGTCATCACTGCAAATGACTTCACTATTCAGCTTGAACCAATGCGAATCGGATTTGGATTCAGTTTCTAGAGATCCTTGAACGAGGGAGCCCCACTGGCTTCCTCTCCTACCTCAATACTCCCATGAGGCCTACTCCAGCCAAGTGCTGCAGTGAGGGCCTCTTTTTTTGCATGGGCACGAGAGACAACAAACTTTGCTTCACTCTGTCCTTTTGCGCTGAAGGTGATCCCACTACGTACAGAGAGTACCTTTCCGATGGAAAAGCCCTCGATGTCAGCGATGGCCAGACGATAGGACTCCTTAACAGGGTTGCTGCCATCCCTGCGATAGAGCACCACAGCATCCTTGGTGACAACCATTCTACCTCTGAGTAAATCTCCTTCCCCCAGTGGAGGAACCATGGCACAGAACAGGGAGTAGTGAAATGCCTCATCCGTAGCCTTACGGACCTCTTTCTCAGAGACGTAGTAGGTGATTCTATAAAACAGCCACACCAACAGGAACAAAAGGGGGAACAAAGAGTAATAGAGCCCTTTTCCAATATAGGAGGGATTGATAAAGACCAAGAAGAAGGTCAATGCCAATAGGATGAGTTTGATTAAAGCTTGCATGCCCCCAATGTACTTGCTCGAAGAAAAAAAGAAAAGCCTTGAAGCGGATGTTTACGGTTTGCCTCTTCTTTATTGGAGGCTACAATGAACAGAATATCACAATGTTCACGATGGCTTTGGATTCCCCTACTTTGTTGCTGCATGTGTTTTACGTTTGGGGGATGCAAAGAAGAGAGCGCAGGTCGCTCATCCTTGCATGTAAGCATGGAGAGGCAATCTGGAGCTGAGAAGACCCTGATGCCAAATGACACTCCCCTGGAAGTGTCTCGCTACGTAGTGGAAGGTACCGGACCCCAGGATACCACCTTCAGTGTCATGTCCAACACCAGTACCGTCGATGTCGACGGGCTCTTGATCGGGACCTGGGACATTACTGCAGTGGGAAGAAATGACCAAGGCGTCGATCTTGTTACAGGTTCTGTTTCAGTCAACCTATCAAAGGACCCCCTGGAAACGGTCATCACACTGGACGCGCTCAGCGGGAATGGTATGATGGATATTCACCTGGGATGGGATGCGAGCAAGATCAACAGTCCCAGCCTTGAGGTATGGCTTACCGACCCACAGGGAACCAGCACCGCCCTCACCCCAACAACGAACAACATGGAAAACGGCTCCGTTGTTTTCAATGGCTCCTATCCTGCGGGCTCCTACTTGCTGAGAGCAAAGTTGTACAGTGGGACAACTGCAGTCGCTGGTTGTGCAGAGGTAATCCGGGTAGTAGGAAACAAGACCACTGAGGGGGTTATCGAACTGACATTGGATAAGTATGCGGATATTCCGGCAACCATCACCTTGGTAAACAACCTGGGAGTACCCGTTGAGTGCAGCATCCAAGGGATCAGTGAAGTCATGGAGGCACAGGTCCCGGCAACTGCAACACTCTCCGCTCAAGATGCAACGGACCTTGAGGTAAGCTGGTATCTGGACGGAGAGGAAGTAAGCAATGCCCTCTCCTGCACTTTCACACCTGAGAGTGGACAACATCGCTTGGATGTCATTGCAAAAGGAGCACTCCTGGCTAGTACTGGGTCGGCCAGCATCACTTTCAAAGCCGCTGTCGAGGGAACCGCGGGGGTTCCTAAACTCGTCGGAATGGTAGAGGACACTACCGATGGCTTGTATGTCGGGAAGAATGCACATGTGGCATTCCTGCCTGATGGAAAGTTGGTGCTGGCCAGCAACCAACATCAGACCATCCAAGTCTGTAGGATTGTCCGTGATACCTTGGAGGTGGTCAACACCTATACTGCAAGCGATGGCTTCAACGCAGTACAGGTAACCGACATATATGTCGACCCACTCACAAAACTTGTTGCCATTGCTGATGCAAGCATCCCGAGCCTGAGCGTCTATTTCTATGATTCAAAGAATGCAACGCTCACCAAACAGTTTGAACGAAACAACACGTACTACAAGACCAGCAGTTCAAGCAAAACCTTCACAAGCCTTCATCAGCTAAGCAAGGAGGCCAGCACAGGAATTCTCTATGGACTGATACCTGATGCTTCGCATGTGGTGCAGACAAACCTGTATGCCCAGACTCCTGAGAGTGCTGACCCTGGAGAGTATATTTGGTGGTTCTCCAACCCACCTGTCTTTGATGCATTGGCCATCTCAGAAGGATCACAGAGTGCAGCACTGGCAGACACGGGTACCGGATTACTCAAACTCTGCCGGAAGAACACCATGGACGACCTGTTTGCACAGGACCAGCATTTCCAGAGTTCCGACACCCCGTATCTGGACAATATTGGTTCATTGCACTTCATCAACGATGATCAGCTCATCTATGCAACGGATAACGATATCGGGAGATTTGCCTATGCAAGTAATGTATGGACCCAGAAGGAGGTATATACCTCCTCCCAGAATGATATCGGGGTAATGGAAGGAATCTCACAGCTCCTCTCAAACGAGAATGACACCATGCTCTACGTACTTGCAAAAGACAGCAAGAATGTCGTCTCATTCTCGGTTGATGGGTTCGGGAGACCGCTCTTCTTGGAGAATAGTTCCCTTGGCGATTATGCTCCGGCTAGAATGACACTCTCTCCCAATGAAGAACACCTGGCGATTGTCTCTGATATGAATGATTCACTGATTCTGTGTGCCATTCCCTAACTTTCGCTATTGCGCTCGTTACTACATTGAGACCCGGATAATCCGGGTCTCTCTTAACACAAGGATGCCCGGCCTGTCGGGGGCCGGGCAAATTGGATACTGGCCAACTATCAGGCCTTGTAAACAGGAATCTCCTGATAGGTGGTATGTAATAGATGATGAGACTTTTTGCTGAGCGGTTTGTCAAGGAACTCCTCGTACAGCTGCTTGATCGATTCGTTCTCGTGGGAACGTCTGACCTTGCTCTGCTTGTCATCCGCATAGAGACCTTCACTCCGTATCAAACGGAGTTCATCGTTTGCACCATAGGGTTGACCACCACCGGCGATACAACCTCCACGGCATGCCATGACCTCGATGAACTCATACGGAGCCTGCTTGCCCGCCGCCCGGGCAGCTCTTACCTCATCCAGTACTTCAGCAACATGGGACAGGCCATGAACTACAGCAACTCGGACAGGGGTCCCATCGAAGTCAACTGTTCCTTTCTTGATCTCACTCAATCCACGAACTGCTTCAACCTCGACATTCTCGAGCTCTTTTCCAGTAACTACATGGTAGGCGGTACGTACAGCAGCTTCCATGACACCACCGGTTGCACCGAAGATGGTACCGGCTCCAGAGTATTCACCAACTGGATTGTCTGCTTCCTCATCCTCAAGATGGAGGAAATCAATACCGGTTGCCTTGATCAAGCGGGCAAACTCACGGGTGGTGAGCACAAGATCCACATCCTGATAACCACTGGAGCGCATGCTCTCATCGCGGTATGCCTCATATTTCTTGGCAGTACACGGCATGATTGCAACAGTGAACATCTTCGCTGGATCCATATTCTGCTTCTCAGCAGTATAGGTCTTCTCTATTGCTCCGACCATCTGCATTGGGCTCTTGGCACTGGAAACCATATCCAAAAGATCAGGATAATATTTCTCGACATAATCAACCCAAGCAGGACAACAGGAGGTAAACTGGGGAAGTGCTCCACCCTTGGTCAGGCGATGCACCAATTCGCTTCCCTCTTCCATGATGGTAAGGTCGGCACCGAAGTTAGTGTCATGCACTGCTGCAACACCAAGTCTGCGAAGAGCGGCATAAATCTTACCAGTTGTGACCGTGCCAGCAGGAAGGCCGAAGGACTCAGAAAGTCCTACGCGGATTGATGGAGCAATCTGAACAACCACCTGCTTCTCAGGATCAGCAACTGCTTCCTGGAAGGTTGCAATTTCATCTTTCTCATAGATGGCGCCAACCGGGCAGTGTGCAGCACACTGGCCACAGCGTACACAGGGGCTGTCCTCAAGCTGCAGCATTGCAGCTGGTGCCATGTAGGTACCATCACCTCGTCCGATGAACTCAAGAGCAAAGACACCCTGCAGATCCTGACAGACCTGGACACAGCGTCCACACTTGATGCACTTCTCAGGGTCAATCACGATGGAAGCAGATGATGAGTCCTTTGGCCGATCACTCAAGCGTACTTCAAAGGGCTGCTCGCGAATGCCGAACTCAGCTGCCAAGGTCTGCAGCTCACACTCTCCGTTTCGGATACAGGTCAGACAGCTGGACGGGTGAGTGCTGAGAATCATCTCCAAGATGGTCTTCCTCACCTGGAACAGCTCCGGGTCGTGGGTGATGATGCTCATATTCTCTGCAACAGGGGCTGCACAAGCTCTAAGGATCTTGGCACTGCCTTCCTGCTTCACAATACACAGACCACATGAGCCAAATGGCTTGAGGTCATCATGGTAACAGAGGGTTGGGATGTTCACCCCAGCCTTCCGGGCTGCAAGCAATATAGTGGTCCCCGCTTCAACCTCTACGGGAATGCCGTTTATCTTTACATGTACGATACTCAATTGATTCCTCCTAACCTGATCCTAGTGGATTTCAACGGCGCCGAACTTACAAGTTTCCATACATACACCACACTTGATACAGAGGGACTGGTCAATGATGTGAACTTGCTTTCTTTCGCCAGAGATTGCTGCGACAGGACACTTTCGTGCACAAGCCGTACAACCGATACATTTCTCGGGATTGATCGAGTACCTGACCAATTTCTTACAGGTACCACTGGGACAGCTCTTGTCCACAATGTGGGCCATATACTCGTCCTTGAAATGCTTGATCGTTGATAGGACCGGATTGGGAGCAGTCTGCCCCAAAGCACACAAGGAACCTTTTCTCATTGCTTCCCCGATGGTCTCGAGTGTATCCAGGTCCTGAAGGGTACCATTCCCGGAAGTGATTTTCTCCAGGATGTTGGTCAGGGACCGGCCACCGATTCTACAAGGTGCGCATTTTCCACAGGATTCATCAACAGTGAAGTTCAGGTAGAACTTCGCAACGTCAACAATACAGTCATCCTCATCCATGACGATCATACCACCGCTTCCCATCATGGAACCAATGCGGACCAAAGAACCGAAATCAATCGGGGTATCCAGGTCAGCATCGGTGATAACACCACCGGAAGGACCACCGGTCTGAACCGCCTTGAACTTCTTGTCATTGGCAATTCCACCACCGATGTCGTATACGATCTCACGGAGGGTTGTACCCATCGGAACCTCTACCAGGCCGGAGTTACGAATCTTACCGGTGAGGGCAAATACCTTGGTTCCCCTACTGTCAGGAGTACCGATCTTGCTGAACCAGTTGCCACCCTTGGTGATGATGACGGGAATATTAGCCCAGGTCTCAACGTTGTTGATGACTGTCGGCTTGCCCCACAGACCCTTCACAGCAGGGAATGGAGGACGAGGTTGCGGCATACCGCGCTTGCCTTCAATGGACTGCAAGAGTGCGGTCTCTTCACCACAGACAAATGCTCCGGCTCCGAGGCGGATCTCAATATCGAAATCAAAACCACTGCCCAGGATGTTCTCTCCAAGGAGACCGTATTCACGAGCCTGCTGCATGGCAATCTCAAGACGATGGATAGCCAAGGGATACTCTGCACGGATATAGATGAAGCCTCTGGTTGCTCCAATAGCCTTACCACAGATGGTCATCGCTTCAAGCACGCTGTGCGGATCACCTTCAAGCGTTGATCGGTCCATATAGGCACCCGGGTCCCCTTCATCAGCATTACAGACGACATATTTGGTATCGTTCTCTGCCTGACGGGAGAAGTTCCACTTCATCCATGTGGGGAAGCCAGCACCGCCTCGACCACGAAGCCCAGCGGTCTTCAGTTCCTCGATGATGTCCTCACTGGTCATCTCAAAGAGAGCCTTCTCCAAGCCTTGGTATCCCTCACGGGCGATATATTCGTCAATATTTTCTGGATCAATGAATCCACAGTTGCGAAGTACAATCCTGAACTGTTTCTGGTAGAATTTGATATCCTCTACCTTCGCATTCTTTCGGCTTGCTTCTTTGTCATACAACAGCCGGGAGACTTCACGGCCCTTGATGATGTGCTCACTGATGAGCTCTTTTGCATCTTCGGGTTTTACTTTCACGTAGAAGGAGTCTTCTGGCAGGATTTTTACAATCGGTCCCTGCTCACAAAAACCGAAACATCCGGTCTTTACAATCTGTACCTCGTCCGCAACTCCCTGAGCCTTGCACTCCTCTAAGAGGTTCTGGTAAATCTGGTCCGCGCGGCTCGATTCACACGCTGTTCCTCCACAGACCAAAATGTAGTTTCTGAACGCCATTATTTACCCCCATCCTTCTTGATGATGTCAGCTGCAGGACGATCGAACATATGGTCGGTTACCAGCTGCTTCCCGATAATATGCTGCTCAACTATCTTGCGTGCCGTCTCTACATCCACTTTTCCATAGATGACATCGGGCATACCGGGAACGATGACCTCAATGGTCGGCTCCACATAGCACAATCCCATGCATCCGGTCTGGGTGACCGAGACATTGTCTATTTTCTTCTCGTCGAGGACTTCAAGAAAGGTATCAAGGACCGGCTTTGCCCCGGCTGCAATACCACATGTCCCCATGCCAACGATAATACGGGCATCCTTGCCCTCAATATCGCGCTTCTGGATCTCATTCTGCTTCTTTTCACGGAGCTTTCTCAGCTCTTCAAGTGTCATTTTAGCCATGTTCACATCTCCTGTTGTCTGGAAGGTGACGTATTTCTTCTGTGCATATCCAGCAATTTCTCATCGCGGTACTGTTTCAGCTCTTCCTCCTGGGAGGAAAGGTACTGCCTGAGCAGTGCCAATGTCCCGCTGGTCTCAAATGGTCCAAGGACCGCTTCAAGCTCGCTTTTTCGAAGCGTATACCGGTCTCCACCTTTTCCTGTTTCCAAACTCCGCTCAATCACCATCTCTTCGCAGAGAGGATGGCTGAGTAGTGCCAGGAACGTAGAAGCCACATTCCCCATAGGAGGGGCATCTATGTGGTCCAGGCGGAAAGAGAAGGAAACCGAGGTCCCAACCCCCTCTTCCGATTTCAGGGCAAATGTTCCATCGCAGGCATCACAAGCCTGAGAGAGAAACGGCAAGCCCAATCCGACCTTTCGCTTCTTGTGCTTCTCCCCATCCGAATAGAACGGATCCAGCACACGTCTCTGGATCTCTGCATTCATTCCCTTTCCGTTGTCTCGTACCTCACAGGAAAGTTTGGTTCCCGTCTCAGAAAAGGTGAGTTCCACCAGGGAACTACCTGCTTCAAACGAATTCTGTACGATATCCAACAGATAGTCATCGATGCAGATATGCATAGAGAGATACCTCTCTCCTTTATCTGAACTTCGCGATGATTCCGGCAACCTGGTCCTTAGTGACCTTACCGAAAACCTCTCCACCAACGGTCATGACCGGGGCAAGCCCACAGCAACCGACACAACGCACAGCCTCCAAGGAGAAGATTCCATCTTCTGTTACTGCTCCTACCGGCAATTTCAGTTGCTTATCCAACTCGTCAATGATCGCCTGACCACCCTTGAGATAGCAGGCCGTACCCATGCACACCTGAATGTTGTGCTTGCCAGGTTTGGTCAGCTTGAAGAAGTGGTAGAATGTTACGACACCCCAGATGGTTGCCAAAGGTACATCAAGCAATTCTGCTACCTTATCAGCCGCTTCGCGGGAGATGTAACCATGCTCTTGTTGTACCCTGTGGAGCACCATAATGAGATTACCCTGCTTGGTTTTCCATTCTTTGATGAATGCTACCAACTCGGGTGAGAACGTGACTTCGTTAATGTCCGACATGTAACCTCCAGTACCCTATTTACGTTTTGGGGTATCCTAACACTTTTCCAAAGAGTTTGTACATATCTATTTCGCTATAAATTCTTTTTTTCAAGGGAGTAAAGGATTTTAATTGAAGTATATTGACCTATTATCCGAGTTAATGTACATTATTTCACATAAATAGGAGAATTCATCATGAACAATGACCAGCTGATACGGATCACTCGATACTATCGCTCGCTTAATCGTCTCAAGACCATCGGACTTGAGAAAGTGTTTGCCCACAACCTTGCCGATGCAGCAGGCGTTTCAGCCGCCATCGTACGTAAGGATTTCTCCCAGCTGGGCATACATGGCCAGAAACGCGGTGGGTATGAGATCCACGAGCTGCTCAGAGGCTTGGGCGAGATCCTCGGAAAAGGAGACAGCCAGAACTGCATCATCGTAGGGTGTGGAAGGATCGGGAAGGCCTTGATGCACTATAATGGTTTTGAACCCGATGGCATCAGGATAGTCGCAGGATTCGACAGCGACCCCTTGGTATACAGCGATGCATCCCACCCCGTGCCCATCTACCCCATCAGCAGGATTGATGAGGTTGTCGAGGCACTCGAGGTTACTGCAGGCATTATTACCGTTCCTGAGCAGGCTGCACAGGATAGCTATGAGAGGCTGCTCGCAGCAGGGGTCATGGGTATCCTGAACTTCAGCCCCATCACACTTAAGGCACAGAAACAGGAAGATGGACGCTCACCGGTGGTGCATAACATCAATATTGCCCTGGAGTTGGAACAGATTTTTTATGAGTTGAAGTTTCCCAAGAACAGTTGAGGCTGCTAACGACGAGTGAGGGTCAGCAATACCGGAAGGTGGTCGCTGACCCCATTTTTTATCCTGAAATCCCACCCATATGGGGTGCCATCACTCTTCAACAGGGAAGGAAGACCACAGATGGAGAACGCGTCATACTCCCAACCCAATCCATCAAAGAGATAACCATTGCCAAGTATCTGGTCATAGCGGTGCCACTGCCCTGTCCAGCAACAACTGCCTGGAGGAGAGAGGAACTCGTATTGGGAATCTAGATATGGACTATACCATTGTGAGGGGCCAACCTTGTTCTTTTCACCGGTAACAGCGAGGGAGCCATCCTGTATGAATTGGTTGCTCAGTGGGTATGAGATATCCACCAAAGCAGTCTGTTTTCCCCCAACATCCCATACTGCATCAGGATTCTCATTGAAGTCCCCGCAAAGCAAGGTCAGTGTCCCTTCATGGTCCTTTGCAGCCATTGAAAGAGCCCCTGAGAGGGCAATCCGCCTCTCCTCGGTCTCCTCATCCCCTCCGATCCTGCTCTTGGCGTGCAAGGCAAAGACCACTACATCACCCCTGCCAGTCTCGATGCTCGCTTCCAAAAACGGCCTGCACCCAGGAGCTGCATGCACAACTGAATCAGAGACAGGATGCCTGCTGATGATGGCCACAGCAATAGGGCTGCCCTCTCCTTTGCTGACCGCATACCAACGATAACCCTTACGTGAAAGGTGGTGATACAAGAGATCATGTACCACATTGGCTCCTTCTACTTCCTGCAGTACGATGACATCAGGTAGTGCAAGGGAACGGTCCAGCAGTACATTCGCAATCGTCTTGAGCCGAAGACGATAGGAGCCTTCATCCCAGCTATCCGGGTCTTGGTACTCCTCATATTCAGAACCGTCAAGTTTTGCATCAAAGAGATTCTGCACATTATAGGAAAGCACAGAAAAGGTCTTCTCATCTGGTGAGATGGTTGCATCGCATCCAGAGAGCAGGAACAGGGAGATAGTAAGCAATAACATCATCATGCCCCTTAAGAGCATGATGTCCCGTTAGTGCTTCAGTTCTGTGCGTTTTTTCCGAGCGAGTAACTGAAATAGAGCATGGCAACCGCATCCTGCTCATCGAAGGCTTCGATGTCCATCTCCTTCGCTTTCAACAACCCTTGCTTAAGATTCTCAAAACATGGATCGAAGGAGACATCACTGTTATCCAGGATATCCATGCAGAAGGACCTGAGCGGCTCCCATTCCTTCTTTTCAAAGTAGGAAAGTACCGTCTTGTATGCTTGGTCGATCTGATCGAGGTCCCTTGCCTCAGAGAGGAAGGGAGAGAGAAAGTCCTTGGGGTACCCGAGATTCATCTGCTCATACAGATGGGACAACCGGGGAGAGCCGAACTTCAGGAAGGTGGCAATAACCGCATAGCGGGTCTGACGGAAGGTGGCACTTCTCCCTTGCTCAACTGAGATGAAGAACTCCTGGTAAAACGTCCCTTCCTTGTCCATGAAACGCTTGGCGATAAGATAGTCGATTATCTCATCAATATGCTTCGCAGAGTGGCTCAGCTCGTTGACCAGAGGCAGGTATTCAGTACCCTCGGTAATATGGGCAAGGGATTTACTGGCCATCGAACGAACCGACGACCACCTACCGTGAAGCATAAGGTTGACCAATGCATTCTTTGCTTTCTCTTCCTTTCTGTACGCACCCAGGGAGGCGATGGCATCAAGCTGGACGTACGAGTCATCATCCTGTGCAACAACAATCAGGTCATCAAGCAGCGCTTTTCTCGGGCGGTCACCAAGAGCCCTCACAGCATCCCTCTTGTCTGGGGAGAAGGGACTGCGGAGGATCATACGAAGCTCACTGGTGGCAAGATTGTTCAGGTTCCCCCCGAGGGAGAGCATCAGGAATCTACGTTTGGCGGGATCCCGGGTTCTCTCAAGCTTCTCGATCATGGAGACTGCCCTGAGTCCATGCATACTGAAAATAACTTGTGCTGCCTGCTGGGAAGTGTATGCACCATACTCCTGCAGCCGGGAGGCAACCAAGATTTCCACAGCGGTAAGGAGAATTGCAAAGACAAATACCAGGGTATACCCGTTGCCGGCAGCGATTCCATCAACTACAAACAGGTCTCTGGAAATATGTCCCAGATCACCAAGGAGGCCACTGACCAGTCCAACAACGAATGCTACGATGGCAATGAAGAAATTGACCATTGAGTTGAATGCAACTGTCTCATCATCAGGCATCACCTGGGTGATCAAGCGATAGACAAGCATGCTGATCAGGGCAATGAAGAAGTTGGTGAAGAATCCAAGGACAAAGAACCATATGGGGTTTGCCTCTGGGGTAATCAAGGCCCAGGCCATGAAAAAGAAGAGGGAGAATATCGTGGAGAAGAGCACCAAAGGACGGCTGCCCAAACGGTCGGAGAACTGTTTGCTGATAAAACTAGCGGCCATGACTGATACACCCAGCACAACCGAATAGACAAGTACAAGCGAGTTGGACAGCCCCAGTTCAACACGAAGGAATGGGGTGGTAAGGGCAAAAACAACGGCCACTGCTGTGGAAAGCCATCTCAGGTAAAGCCTTCTGCTGAAGGCAGCCTGCTTCATAGCTTCCTTAAGAAGGACGAATACGCCTCTTCCTTTCTTGTAATCAACCGTACTGCGGCTGGGAATGCGTGCCATCTCATGGCTCGCCATGAAGTTCACCAACACTCCAAGGATCTGCATGGTCACCAGACCAACCAATCCACTAAACCGCTCTATACCCAATACCAAGGCCGAGATACACCGAACCACCAATGACGAACTTTGGTAGGCTGCATTCACATTGGCAACAACCTTTCCTCGGTTGGCAATGCTGCTGATACTCTTGAGTGTTGAGTCAATGAGGGCAATACCGATCATCCTGAACACATTGAACAGGGTGTAGACCGAGAGCAGAAGAATCACTGCCCAGTCCCCACTGAGGAAGAAAAGCCCCAGATACCCGAGTGAGACAAGCCCACGGAGAATCCACACAAGTGTCTGTACCTTTACCTGGTTCCTTCCCTTGAAAACCTGGGGGACAAAGGGAAGTACAATTCCAGCAATGTAACTTGCGGAAGCTATATAGCCAAGGGCGATGTTGCTGGCTCCAAAATAAATCGCGAGCAAATAAACAATTGTATCGCCAAGGAGGCTGTAGGCAACACCGTTATACAGCTCCTGGCGATACATATGTTTTCTTCCCAGTGTCTTTTCTTTTTCACTGAGGAATCTTGTCTTGGGCATGAGTAGTTACAATTCACTCCGTTGTTTAACAATTCTGCTGACTAGACCATAGCTCTGTGCTTCATCCGCACTAAGCCAATGATCCCGTTCGGTATCGCTACGCACTTCCTCAAGGCTCTTGCCTGTCTCCTGTGCGATCAGCTTGTCAAGTTTCTCACGCAGTTTTTCCAGATGCTGGGCGTGAATCTCAATATCAGTTGCAACCCCTTTCATGCCGCTCATCGGCTGGTGGATGAGGTAGGTGGAGTTGGGAAGCGCAATGCGTTGCTCCTTGGGAACAGCCAAAAGGACCAAGGCAGCAGCACTTGCCACCAAGCCCATCCCGATCATGGTAACGGGAGCAGTGATGAAGCGAGCCATATCAAAGATTGCATAGCCTGCATCGACATCCCCACCGGGGCTGTTGATGAAAATCTTGATCGGTTCATCGCTCTCTCCTTCAAGGATAAGCATCTGCTTGATGACCGACTCTGCGCTCTCCTTGTTAATCTCTCCCGAGAGAAGGATGGAACGGGTTTTTAGGAGTTTTTCCTGTATCTGTGGATCCTGCTGTGCAGGCTTTTTTTCTTCTTCTTGTGGCATGTGCCCCTCACTCAAACTGGTTTTGATGTAGAACATCAAGGCAAGTATACACACATACTCTCATTCTTGCAAAGGCATAGCAGGTAAGAAAGAGGGGATGTAGTAGGAC
Organism: uncultured Sphaerochaeta sp.; assembly: GCF_963676285.1. NCBI lineage: Bacteria > Pseudomonadati > Spirochaetota > Spirochaetia > Spirochaetales > Sphaerochaetaceae > Sphaerochaeta > uncultured Sphaerochaeta sp. The sequence continues at coordinate 2,372,798 of NZ_OY781063.1, read as the reverse complement.
CTACGCACTAAACCCATCTTCTGCATTCCCAACATACGCTTTCAGGCTGTCGAGACCATCAGAGGCTTGTATGTAACCAATTCTTGAGGGTTTTTGGAGATTTACGGTGAATAAAGGATACCCCACGACATACCAAGAGATCCACTGTCCTGGTGGAGCCCCATCTGTCTATGGCCTTGGCTCACTTTCGGCTATGTAGTCTTTCTCGGTATAATCTCCACAGATTTCGCGAAGGTGGCGGGGTCCATCAGCGTCAGCGCTTGGGACATGGCATCGTTGAAGTTCCAGCCGAAGATTTTCCTCAGCCTTTTCTTGCTGATCTTCTGTGTTCCCCCCATGAGGTCGCTCATCTTCTTGTACAGCGAGAGACATGCCTTGTTCAATATGCTCTGGTTGAGGGCTGCATTCCTGTCACTCAGGGCCATGTCATCCTCGCGAAAGGTCGTATCAAGGTTCCAGTGCAGGCTGTTTTCAATCATCCAATGCGAACGTATGCAATGAGCTGCATCACCGATGTCCTTCAGGCTGGTAAGGTAGTAGCGGATCTCCTCCGTCTCCTTGCCGGTGATGTTGTGTCTCATCGTCTTGGCCATGCATACCACGGAGAAGACCTTCTTCCACTCCGAAAACAGCCCTTTCTTCTCGCTTTGGGTCAGTGGGTAGAGATAGAAGGACCGCTGCTCGAGCTGGTTGTGGCTGATCTCACTCGTCATGTGGTAGCAACCATCAATACCCTTGAGCTTCTGCTTGTTCTCTTCGGTAAACAGTGTCCTGGCGAATTCAGCGGCTTTGCCCTGGTTGCCCTTCAGGCCCCCTATATAGTCACCTTTTGACTCGGCAATGATGCCGATGGTCCTGGTCTGCATGTGCATGGCATCGAAGGTGACCACCGTGTCCTTGAGGTGCATCCTCGCGAGAAGCTTCTGGGCATGGGGGATTTCATTTGTCTTGGATTCTATCGCCTCGGAGAAGAGACAGGTTTCCGTATCCTGCTCATATATATTGAGGACCTGCAGGTCCTTGATCTCTTGCCCTGTCTCTGCCTTGCGTCCTGTGCCCCTGAGTTGCTTGCCATCCACCGACACTATCCTCTTGGGAGGGGTCGGCAGTTTCAGTGCCTTCCTGATTGCCGTATCCGAATTGTGCAATACGCTTACCAGCAATGCATTGAGCTCCTCGGCCCTGATGATGGAGAGGACCCTCCTGAATGTATCATGGCTGGGGATGGTCTCCTTGCCGAACAGGCGCCTGTAGAGCTTGGCGTTGCTCATCCAGAAATCCTGTGTGGACAGGCAGCTCTCAGACCCGGCCAGCGTGGCGAGAAACAGCATGAGGATGACCTCCCCAAGCGGGTAGACAGTCCGTCCCTGGACCCTGCAGTCGGGTACGTCCCCAAACAGTTTCAGTATCTTCTTCAGGATGCGGATCCTCGTCTCATTGCCTGCATCCTTTACCTTGATGGTGCTGGAAGACTGGAAATCCTCTATCTGCATCCTCAGTGTCTCAAACCTCATGATGGGAACCTCCAAGTTCAAACGGTATCGAATGCTTCGTGCCAAGATGCTTCAGCCGCCCGGATATATCCGAAAGATGCCACCCCCCGTTCACATGCACGGCATACAGGCTTGAGGAAAGTGCAAGCATCTCAGCGAAATCAGGGCCAAGGCGGTCCCTCAGCTTCGACTCGACCTGTCGTCTCATGACGGGCAGGTATCGCCCCTCTGCCTCCGTCAGGACCCTGCCCAGGTCCATTCCCGGAAACAGGATGGAAAACCAGCTGCCTTCATAGCCAATCTGGTTCTCTTTGCCCTCCATGCCGAGGGCAGCCTTCACGAAAAGGACATCCGCATCGAGGCCGAGCCTCTTGGGATGCCTGGTCAGCACTCTGCATGAGGTTTCGACGATCTGGCAGAACCCATAGCGAAGGACCCTGATTGCAGGCTTGACCGGCGGTCTCGATGGCACAAGGCCTTCCTGTTCGGTGACAATGCCCAGGTATTCGTCACAGCGGAATACCGGGTAGCTCTTTCCCGGTACCCGCTCTGAATGGCCACGATACAGTGCGTAGCCATGTTTGGTCTTTTTCGTATAGATTCCCTTGGTCTTGTACTTGAGAACCCAATCAGGCAATGGGGGCATGGTGTGAATCTCCTGTATTAAGTGCAGTTTAATACCCTGTAAAAAGAAAAGCAAGAGAAAAAGTGGATCCACCCTTAAAAATGAGGTTCCCCTCAACTTTTTCATCTTGCTTGTATGCTTGCATCACAACAAGTTGTCATTCATTTCCAACTATTTGGTGCGTAACTCCTAGGGGATGTAGGCAGAAAGGATATGAAACAGTATACTGAGGCCATTAATTAGGAGAACAGTGTATGAAATGTGCTACGGTTGCCATTATAGGCAGACCATCAGCTGGAAAGAGCACCCTGCTCAATACGATTTGTGAGATGAAGGTCTCCATTACCGCCAGTACCCCGCAGACAACCAGGAATGCGATCAGGGGTATCTATACCGACGAGAGGGGCCAGTTGATCTTCACCGATACACCTGGTTTCCACCTCAGTGGAAAAACGTTGAACAAGCGCCTGCAAGAGACTGCGCTGAAGACCCTCGAAGAGAACGATGCAGTACTCTATATCATTGATGCCAAGCGCAGTGCAGGAGAAGAGGAGAAAGCCCTCGCCAGCCATATTGCAAAACTGAAAACCCCGGTTATCTGTGTCATCAACAAGAGTGACATCCTCAAGGAAAGTGAATTGGCAGAAGCACAGGCATTCCTTGAAGAGATGTTGCCTAGAAAAACAGTACTGGGAGCCTCTGCAAAACTCGATGAAGGGGTGGATGAGATTCTCATTGAGCTGTTCAAGCATGCACCAGAGGGTGAATTACTCTACCCTGCCGATGCATATACCGACCAGAACCTCGAGTTCCGTATCAGTGAGATCATTAGAGAGAAGGCGATCAACTTGGTGACCGAGGAGATTCCCCACGCAATCTACGTCGAGATAGCCGACATTGAATACAGTGAGGAAAACAATACGGTTTGGGTGCGGGCATTCATCGTGGTCGAACGCGATACGCAGAAGGGTATTGTGGTAGGTAAGCGAGGAGCGGGCATCGCAAAAATCCGCAAAGGTGCAGAGCCTGAGATCCGCGATATCTTCCCCGGTAAGAAACTCCGTCTCGACCTCAGGGTCAAAGCCCAGGACAAGTGGAGAAACAACTCCATCATCCTGGACCGGATTCTCCGCTAGCGAATAAAATTGGTGGCTATGCGTTTTTCTGGAACAGGCTTCTTCACGGTTTCCTTTCCTGCTTCGATGCAGGAGAGCAACCAAGCGAGGTTTGCCCCCAGATAACGCATGACCTGCAGTCCTTCCAAGTCCTGCTCCACTTCCTCGACCGTGTTGCCATGAACACTGTTCCAATAGGTAGAGGAGACCACCGGCATCTGGCTGATGGTGAAGTACTTGTTCAACTGGTCGAAGGTGGCGCTTGCCCCACCCCGCCTGCAGGAGACCACAGCGGCCCCCGGCTTGAGCGCCATCTGCTTTGATACAACACGGAACAGCCTATCGAGGAAGGCGCTGCCAGCCCCGGCGGCAGAGGCGTAGTGTACCGCTGATCCCAGCACAAGGGCGTCAGCCTTCACCGCTTTCACTGCTGCTTCATTGACCGAATCATCGGTGAACACGCATGAACCATGCTTAAAACAGTAACCACAGTCAGTGCATCCATGTAGGCTACCTTTTCCGATCCAGAGAATCTCACTGTCAATATTCCACTGTTTCAGTACAGAGGAAACCTCTTGCAATGCGCGATTAGTACAACCATTCTCGTGTGGACTGGTGTTGATCATCAAAACATTCATCTAAAACTCCTATTCTCTCTGGTCTTAAAACGGCAACAGGGAGCTCAGAAAGCTCCCTGCAAACCATATATCCAAGTAGTTTAGTATCGCCCAAGAATTGAGAGGACTTTCTCCTTGCCGCAGGTCTGGAGGAAGGGCCCAAGTTTTGGTCCCCGGTCTTTCCCGATCATGATGCGGTAGATCAGCTTGAAGAAGGCACCGGTGTCCAGGCCATTGTCCTTTGCTGAGTCATAGAGACGAGTGGTGTACTCCTTGTCCTCAATCTGGTCCATGACCTTCACGACCTCCCTTAAGGCATGTACAGCAGCAAGCTCCTGGTCTGTGAGCTCAACCAAGGGGTCTCTCTCATTGGAAAGGCGGTACTTGAAGTCCTCCGGAGCAAAGGTGGTGATCCAGTTCCAGGCGCATGCACAGCGAACCCTGAGTCTGTCCCTCTGGCTGTCGGTCATATCATCCAAGGTCGAGATTGCCCTTTCAATGTCCCCTTCATGGAGCTGCAAGAGGTTGCAGAGGTGGCGGAAGGGAATTTGGTAGCTGGGTTCGGAGGGAACACCCTTCACCTGGCTGAGTTCGTAGATCCGCTTCTCTTTTGCCTTGCGCTTCTCATTCACTTCCTGCAAGCCGAAATAGATTCTCTCACAGGTGTCATAGTCCTCATAAATCTTCAAGACATCGAGGTCGAAGGAGATGGCAAACTCTGTGTTCGGCCGGGTTCCGGCGAACATGTAGCGGGCAACCTCAGGGGTATAGACTTCCAGGACATCATAAAGTGAGACAACTTCTCCACTGGATGAGGAAATCTTTCCACCCCGTCCCTTGATGCTGATGAAGTCGTACTGGAAGGAAACAGGTGCTTCCCCACCAAATACCTGGACCATCTTGCGGGAGGTGTCGAAGGAACCGCCTTCACTGTGGTGGTCCTTGCCTGCGGGTTCAAAATCCACCTGCTCATGTGCCCAACGCATCGGCCAGTCAAGACGCCATGGCAGTTTTGCACAGCTGGTGGTCCTGAGGTCGACGGTTTCCGTCTGGCCGGTCTCATCATCCCGGTAGGTGATGTTCCACTCGCCGTCCCAATCGAGCACGGTGGTGGTATCCTTGTCGGTGAAGTTGGAGAAAACAGAGATTGGCCACCAATCCTTCTCCAACGGTTCAGTCCTGAACTCATCAAGGATGGCTCGGATCTCATCACGCTTTTCAAGGGCAAGGCGCATTCCTTGGGCGTACTCACTTGCGCGGTACCGCTTTGCCTGGTAGATGTACTCAGGCTCAACCCCAACAGCGGGAAGGATGCGCTCTACATCCTGCTCGTTTCCACGCGCATAGTTCTCGGCCCGGCCAAGGGTATCGGGAACGAGGGTAATGGGTTTCCGGAGGTAGGTGGAAAGCATTTCTGGCTCAGGCATGTTCTTGGGAACCTTCCTGAATACGTCATAGTCATCCCAGCTGTAGATGAAGCGGACGTTTTTGCCTTTCTCTCGAAGGGCTCTCACCACCAGCTCAACCGAGATGATCTCCCGGAAGTTTCCTATATGGACTGTGCCAGAAGGGGTAATGCCGGAAGCACAGGTATAGTGCTCCTTTTCCCCTTTCTCACGAATAATCTTGTCGGCGTATATATCCGCCCAATGTGTAGATACGTTCTTTTCGCTCATAACCGTCGATTATAGTGGAAAGACAGCCATGAGTTCAACTGCTGGTTGCCAAAACAAAGAGCGAGAGCGTATACTCTTGAGTATGAAACGATTGATTGCTTTGCTAGTAGTGGTGCTTCTTTGTACAGGCTTCCTCTTTGCTGAAGAGGAAGAGAAGTTGCAGCCCGGTACGGTAATAGAAAAAGGGATAGCCTCCTGGTACACCAGTGACAAGAGCGAGAGTCTTACTGCCAATGGTGAAATATTCGATCCTACGAGCCTTTCGGCTGCCCATAAAAGCCTGAAATTCGGCACCATCGTCAGGGTGACCAACAAGGATAATGGGAGGAGTGTCGATGTCAGGATCAACGACAGGGGGCCGTATGTTGATGGAAGGATCATCGATCTGACCCCATCCTCTGCTGAGCAGATCGATATGCTCGATGCCGGTATTGCGAATATTGAGTTGACCCTTATCTTCGAGCCAGAGATTCCCGAGTCAAAGTACAAGAGGGCTGGTGATACCGGTTGGTACCAGATCCAGGTTGGCGCCTACTCTTCCCTGCTCACTGCCTATGCACAGTATGACCGTATACTCAATGCAGGGCTGAAACCTTATGCTGAGCAACTCCCGGAGAGCAAGGCAGTACGACTTACGGTCAGGTGGATTCCTGCCTATCAGTTACAGAGGACCATGCAGGCACTCTCAGCATTGGGCTTCTCCGAGAGCAATGTACTGAAGAAGAGTGAGGATAATCCGTACCGATAATACAGAAAAACAAACATAACAACTTTAGAACGGCGCCCTGAAAAGGACGCCGTTTATCGTCTTTAGGATAGTTTTGAGGTAAAGGGTTTTCCATGCTCTTTGCAGAGCTTCTTCGCTATATCCAGCCCATCCTTCGCGGCGGTAGGAAGACCACCTCCGGGGGTTGTCCACTGCCCGATCATCGCAAAGTGCTTCAATCCTGGAAGCGTCTTGGGGAGGCTTTTGGAGAGTGTTGCCTTCGTGGGAGCAAAGCCTTCAAAGCTACCCTGCCAGTTCCCTGTGTAGCGAATGACCGAGTGAGGTGTTGAGACGTCAACCATTTCAACCTTGTCTTCCAACGGCCCGATAATCTTTTCGAGTCGTGCAAGCACTTCTTTGGTGAGCTTGCTCTTCTCCTCTTCGTACTGCTTTGGATGCTCCGTTGCAAGCTGCTGCCACTTCTCGCCTTCCCAGGTGTTGAACATGACGGTGATGAGTGTCTTCCCCTTCGGGGCAAGGGTTGGGTCGTAGTGGTAGACGTTTAGGTTGAATCGATTATGACTACTTCCATCAAACAATGTGATCGGTTCCTTGAAATAGGGAGAACTGTTATGAGGCAGGTTAGAGTAATCTCCCTTGAGGCCCAAGGCAACCATGATGCTGGATGGGAAGAGAGGATAGCTTTCATAGGCCTTCTGGTAAGGCTTGGAAAGGTATTTCCCTTCAAGCATGCCAAAGAGCGTGGTATGGCCATCTGCTGCGCTGATCACATAATCAGCTTCAACGTGTTCTCCTCCACGAAGGGTCACACCTTTGGCAACGCCATCCTCCACTACTATGCGCTCCACCGTGCTGTTATATCTGAATGTGGCTCCAAGTCGCTTTGCTTCTCGCTCTATGTTTTTGGCGAGGTTCAGGGAACCTCCAACTGGATAACCGGCGCATTGGTATGGTTGCTGTGAGAGCCCTAACGTGAGTGCTATCAATGACCAATCCTCAGGAATCTCAGTAGAGAAGAGCTCTTGCAGTATCTGGCTCTTGAATCGCTTTGAGTACTCCTTCATTGGTTGGAGGTGCTTGAACAGGGTGAGAAATTGGGAGATGGAACCAAGAATGTTCGTTTTTTCATCTGAGAATCTGGTACCCAATTTTTGGCTCAATCATAAATCCTGTGGGATTTTCTCAGCCACAGGGTTCCTGACATAGCCTTTCCTGCTTGCATCAAAGAGCTTGAGGAAGAAATAATCGTCATCAGGGTAGCCGTACCCTTGCCTTCTCAAGGTCTTGATTTTGTGATTGATCCCCTCGATCTTCCCTGCTGAGATGTCATAGGTCGCATGGGCGATGATACCCTCGAAGTGGTTGTCCAGCAGTCTGCTGAACCAGAGCAGGTGCTTGTTGCCTGTAGCCATGCACATGTCCATGATTTCTGTGATAGCGCCGGCCATGGATGGCTCATCGGTCATCTTGTAGGCCTCACAGAGTTTCTCCTTGATCAAGTCCAGCGTGAACAGGAGCTTGTTCTGCCTGATGAGATCCTCATATCTGGCTAGATGTCCGTCCTTGCGGACTACCTGCTCCTTGCTGAACAGCGAGCTTCCCTTGCTAAGAATCTTCCCATCCTCTGCCTCCTGGTCCTTCCTTGCAAGGGTCTGCTTGGAAGAGGTAAGGATATATCTGCTTCCCTTGAGGGATTTTGCAGCCTTCTCATCCCCCTCTGCAATGAGCCGTCTCTGCTCGTCCTTACGGATTTGGCCCACCACCTTGTCGTTGAAGTTCTTGACGATATGAAAGTAATCGAAAACCGTCTGGATGTGGGGACAACGGTCTTCAAATGCCTCCTGGAAGTCGCTGTTCATGTCGCAGGCGACCGCCTCAACCCCATCCATCCAATCCTTTCCCACGTGCTCGATGAACGAGTATACCGAGGCCTTCTTCTTCCCATGGGCGAGCCAGAGGATGTGGCCGGTCTCCATGTCTATGATGATCACTGCATACTTGTGCCCGTCATGGAGCTTGAACTCATCGATGCCCAGGTACCTCGCCTGCCGCTCGGGCTGGATGAGACGCTCTCCGTCTACGGTGTACTTCTCTTTCAGCCGCTTAAGGTCGATGGCCTTGACGGTGTTCTTGCCGAGGCCGGTTAAGTAGGCAACTTGTTTGTTGGTAAAGCCATAGGCGAGCAGGTCCCTGGTGTAGTTCAACAATTCACAGCTGATGCGGTGCCCCTTTGCCTGGAAAGGGACATCCTGCATGTGGCTGTGGCCGCATCGGGGACAATAATAGCGCAGCTTGGTGAACCTGAGACAGCTCAACTTGTCTCCGAAACACAGATGCCTCAGGGTGGCCTCACAGCGGTCATGGATGTGCATCGAGCTTCCGCACAATGGACACAGGCAATCATCGGCACTGCTCGCAAGCTCTCCTTTGAGCAGGTACATCTCTCTGTTTGATACAGTCTTTACGATCTCCGTGGTACGATTGGTGAAGCCTACCAATTCTGAGGGCAACATGATACAGTGCATCTAGGGCTGTCTTCCTTTTCTGTTGAGTGTGGTAACTAAACATTACAGGGACGGCCCTTCCTTATGCAATCATCTTCATTTCCTCTGATGTTCTCGATTCCCTATATGTTGACAGCTCTATCCAATCCCACAGAAAAAGTGATTGACCCCAATTTTTTCAAACTTGCTATGAATGCATGTACTTCCTTCCGGTCTTCATCTCCATAGCGAAGCAGTTCCTTTTCCAAGGCTTCAAGGTCACTGTAGAGGGTAATGGAGTCTCCCGTGGAGAGCCCCATCGTGGAAAACTGGTCAAAGTTGACAATCGGTACCGTAGAGCCATCATCATTGGTAAAAGCCCCAAGGTCCTTCCAGAGTTGGTTGAACTCAGAACCTTCCTTGGTTCCCATGAGCCAGTGTACACAGTAGTCGATGGTGTACTGACCTCGTTTCCAGGAGGTACAGAGACCACCTGGCAGGGCATGGCTCTCCAGCACGGTTACGTTATAGCCACTGCGAGCGAGATAGGAGGCTGCAGAGAGTCCTGCGATACCTGCCCCGATAATTACCACATGGTCAGTACTCATGATATGCTCCCTTTCCGAATTTGATTACGTTATTGTCGCATATCGAATACAAATAGGATAGAGAAATCAATACATACTACTTATTTGAGCCACAGCATTTCTTATACTTCTTACCACTACCACAGGGACAGGGATCATTACGTCCAATCTTGGAAAAAGCGTTAATGATGGCAGCTTGCTCAACCTTTTCTTCAGGTACCCTGCTTTGTAGGTAGGTATCATACATCAGGCGAAGACCTGCATGACGTTTCTTGTAGAATCGAGTATAGCTGGGTTTGGCTTTTATAAAGGATGCAATGAGCTTCCAGTCAAGGACATCCCCCTCTTCCAAGGGAAGAAAACGGTTCTTCTGATAGTCCAACACGCAATTCTTGAGCGGCGTTTTTTGGAAGGATTCCTCTGCTTTGTAAAAAGAGAGAATTACATGCTTGCAAGAGCATTCAGGGTTCAAACAGTACTGGTCGACTACAGCGAAGAACGCTCCTTCATGCTCAAACACGAATGGCTGTGCGTTTGGAAAAATCCAATCATAGAAGATATTGCCTTGTTCAATAGAGAGGTTCGAAAAGTCATAGGAAAGACAAGAATAGTCTTCAATATTCTCAATCAACAAATTCTTTTCATCATGATATATATACTGCAACAGTTCCCATTGTTCATCGGTTAGGATTTCTACGATTTTCTCTGAAGTCTCTCTGTCTGCAACTGGGTTCTCTGCAATCTCTTTTCGTGCAACATCCAAGGACACCAGTACATCATCAAGTAAAAAACCGATAGTAGTACAGCCACAAGTGGGATTGGGACATATCCGAAAATTCTCTATCTGATACTCTTTATCATCAAATGATAATACAAGTCTGTCCAAATTATCTTCCATAATACTCCTACCTAGAAACGGATGTGGGCTACCAACTCCCCTACCATGGTCTTACCTGGCTGCATGGGGTTGGAACCTTCCATAAGATATGCCATTTGGTAGCCTATGTCCATGTAGGAAAGGAGTGAGTAGGTAACCGATACTCCGGTGCTGGCAAGAAAGGCCGAGGACGAAACAGAGGTATTAGCCAGCTGGCCAAAGCCATAGCCAACATCAAAGAAGAGGATGAGACGGGGATAGAAGCCTTTAGCAAAGGGTTCTGGCCCGTTGAAGCAGAGGGAGAATCGATTCGCCAGTGCTCCATCCAAGGGGTACTGGCCACTACCATATCCTCTGACCAAACTTCCAAGAGAAGTTTCTTGTAAAACCGACACAGGAATATGATTTCCTAGTGTATAGGTGAGCTGGAGGTTGTTACGGAGGATGATGGAATAAAGGTTGTGTTTTTTCTCATCAAGCTCTTGATAGAGCATCAAAGCCCCTGCACCTTCAGCAGAAAATGCTAGGTAGGATGCGTTGGTATTCAGCAGTTTGGGCCCCATGAAAAGAGAACTTTCAAATGCAAAACCATCAAGGAGTTCTTCTTCATGGTTGTAAGAATAGCTGAGCAACACGCTCGTACCGATTCCTGAGAGTTTTCCATAGAGGGTATTTCCACCATAGGAGGAGAACCAAGGGTCAATGCCAAGGACTGTTCCACTATCCAATACATCTCCTTCGACCATGGAGTCAAATGCTTGTTCATAGGAACCTCGGTAGCCTAAAAAGATGTTTTGCTTAGAACCAAGGCTTTGCTTGATTCCAATGGTCCAATCGAACTGCAGAAGGTCAAAGATAAGAGGAGAGGAAGAAAGAAGTACTCCGCTGACAGGATCCTGCCAAAGCACTCGTTCATGAAAGCCTGCTTTGGCTAAGAGGATAAGGTCAGTTTCCCAACCGGAGAAGATTGGCCTGAGGTCAGAGGTAACACCTGATCTGATGCCGGTAGGAATCAAGGAAGAGCCTATTCTGGGGTGCCCTTCCCAACTGTCATATGCAAAGCTCCAGGAGGCAAAGACACTAGAAGAAGTCAGTACAAGTATGATCAAGCACAATACTACTCTATACTTCCTACTCATTGTCTCCTTCTCCCAAGTACGGTAATGGTATCATGGGTACTACTTTTTTCCAAGAAAAAGCATTGCTTTCAGCATATTTAAGAAGACTAATCTATACCGACGAAAAGATTCTTTACATTCTTCGAAAAATCCTTTAGATTACATACAGCTTTTCGGGCCTATAGCTCAGTTGGTTAGAGCATCGGACTCATAATCCGTGGGTCGTAGGTTCAAGTCCTACTGGGCCCAAAGACAAACCTCCTTGCAATGCAGGGAGGTTTTGTTGTAATTAGTGATAACATTGGAGAAAACTGGCTCACGCATCTCACACTCAGGCCCCAATCATATCGGTTAGTGGAGTGTGAGATGAGTGAATTTCAACCTTATGATGATGATCAGAAATCAGTTGTCCCCTATAGGCCTCATGGCCTGGGAGAGCCTGCTCATCTCATCGGTGACAATCTGCAGGTCCTGCGGTTTCACATTCCAGGGCATCAGCGGCTCGAGCTGTTCGCCGGTAAGCTCAAGGTTGTCGTACCTGGCTGCCTGCATGAAGAGATAGGCAAGATAGTTGCGGGGATTCAAGCCCTGTTTCTTGGCCGTCTCTATGAGGCTGTAAAGCAAGCAGGAAGCCTCTGCACCGTCATCGCTGCCGTGGTTCACCCAGTTCTTGCGTCCCTGGACGTAGACTCTGATAGATTGCTCACAGTCGTTATTATCAATTTTCAGCTCTGCATTCTCGAAGGAAAGCAGGACCTTGTCCCACTGGTTGAGGGCATAGGAGACAGCCCTTTTCTGCACCAGGTTGACCAGGGCGGTGGTGAGTGCCGCATTCTCAAGCCAAGCATGGAAGTCATTGAGAATCGGCAAGGAAAGGGCTTTCCTTTCTTCGATGAAAGACTCCTTGGACATCTCGCCTGCGACCAGTTTCTCCCGAAGCTGGGAGTCGATCTTGTACAGCCTGGCGATCCAGGCGATGGCGGGCCCTGCAAGGTTGTGGTCCTTGGTAATCTTCTCGCAGTCCTTGAACCGTCTTGCCACATGGGCAAGACAGACGCACCTGTGGGCTTTCCCAAGGTGGGAATCATAGGCTCCGTACCCGTCGGCCATCACCCATCCGGTGTAGTCAGCGAACATCGACAGCGGAGGACCTCCGCTCCTGTCGTCGAAATACCGGTACCAGGCGAGGTGCTCGTTGCACACCGCCCACATGTAGTTCTTCGTCTTCTCCGAACCCTGCTTTTTGGTAGTGGTTTCATCCATATAAAGAGCAGCTTGTGCGAGCACCTTCGCCTTGTACGATTCCTCGGCGGCCTTGATGCGCTCGAGGATCGCCAGACCGTAGTTGCTCATGTCCTGCCTGCTGATGTCGATGCCGTCAAGACCGAGGGACTTGCTCAGCCGGTTGTGAGGAACGTGCAGCCCGTATTTCTGGTAGGCGATCTCAGCCAGCAGCAGTTCGCCCACCTTTGTCTTGGGAAGGAAGCGCCGGGTGCTTTGTGCGCAGAGCACGAGCTCCTCGCCTTTGCCTTTCACCGTATACTTGCGGTTCTCGACCTCGACCAGGATGACAGCGTTGATGCGCTGGAAGTACGAAGTGTAGGTTGACGGCATCGGGCGCACCGAATAGCCCCTGCTGCGGTAATCGTCAAGTACCGACGCCTCGACGTCGTTGACCAGGTTCACCATGTGGGAGGCTCCCGAAAGGGGATTCCTTCCGGTGCTTTTCTTCCGTTCTTTTTCGGCCTGTTGGCTTGCAGGCTCCTCTTGCTGGGGAGCCGCTTGCTGGGGCAGCATCTCGGGGGCGAACAATGGCAGCGTCTGCCAGTCCGGGTTCTGCTGAAGCTGTTCGCTGGACCTGCCGAACTGTTTCTGGATGAGCAGGTTGAGCGTCATGTGCAACTGCTCGTTCTGCTTCTGCAACTGCATCATCATCTGCTGCATCTGGGAAAACATGAGGCTGATCTGTTCGAAGCTCATGTCCTTGGTGGGGACGACGGGAACGGGCACCGAGGCCGGGCTTTTCAGCCCGTCAACCATGATTTCGACCGTCTTCGACTTCCTGTCACCCTTGCTTCTCATGGGTATAAGTATAGCAGAAACAAGGGTTTAGGTACACTACTTGGAGATAATTAGATGCACTTTCAGACGGCTTTCCCGGGTCTCATCCGTACATTCTCCCAGGGGGTGAAGCGGCGGAAAATGTCTATGCCGTCAAGCATTGCAAGCAGATCCTCTCCGCTGATTTCCTTCACCTTCTCCTCGGTGTTCGGCCAGGCGAAGGTGTAGCCGCCCACCAGTTTCTTCTGCAGTAGCAGGAACCCGGTCTTGTCCCACATGACGCACTTGATGCTGTCACGCCTCCTGCCGCAGAAGATGTACAACCCTCCCTGGGTGACGTCCATCTCCATGATGTTGGTGATGACCGAAACGAACCCGTTGATACCGCGTCTTAGATCCGAATATCCAGGGAGCAGATAGATCGGGATGCCGCTCATGTCAAGCATTGGCCGCCTCCTCGATCCGGATCTTTCCTTCCTCATCCACGAGCACTTTCCCGGCAAGGCAGAACCGATATTGGTCCGACCGGTTCCAGGGAATGGGGTCAAACCGTTTCCTTGGTCTTCCCCGTCCACGCTTGACGGAACCGATGATCTCGACCTTGTATTGCTCAGGCTTTTTGTTGGTTTCCATTTTGCACCTCCGGATACGAGTCTATCGGTGCTGGAATCTTCATATCAGTGCGTTGTTGGTTTGACTGTTACTGTTGTTGGTTTGAATGTTACGGTAAAAACATCATACTGCTCAAATAAGTCTGAAAATTTCTGTTTGGAAGATGACTATCTCTGTCTGGAACAGTGTCCGGAATATCGTGGATTTATGTCCCGTATAGAGCACAGAATCTATTACTCATTAGTCATCACCAGCAATTAATTTATAGAAAGGTGTTGCACGTATAAAATCACCATTAACATCCAATGTTTTAAATAAACATTCGTGCGGATTTAGAGAACGAATCTGATAAAGTGTCTCATTATTAGCTCTAGTTAAACCTATCGATTCGAGTTCTTTGATAGTTATATTAGGAACTTTATGGATAAACCAAGTTAATAATGGCTCCAAATAGTTCGTTTCTTGTTTCTTAAAATGAGATAAATATTGAGATGAAAGCAACACGCCTACCCCAAACTCACGCCCTTGAAGTAAGATTTTCCTTAAAACATCAAACTCATATTTCATTATACTATCAGCTTCATCTACAAGAAGCATAGAGTTTATAAATCTAAGCTGGGGATCATGGCCAACAAAAGGTTTCTTCTCTAGCTTAAGCATGTATTCATAGAAGAAATTTAGAAATATTACAACGAGCAAATTCTTAGTATTGTCATCCTGTCCAAGAGCCGAAAGTCTGATTACTACAACCCCATCCATAAAATCATCAAATGGAATAAGTTTTTCATAATCTGTTTCAAAAATTTCCATATCAATAAGATCCGAGAGAATATTAGTAGGAGAATCAGGCTTTCCATTCGTCACATTTAAGTACTCTTGATAAACTTGCTCTAAGGTAGGGGAGTTATTTCCCATATCTGCTGCCTTTTTGTAAGCAGCTTTAACAGCATTTTTAATGTTTAGCTGTTGCACTTGCCCAATTCCTCCGTATATCTTGGACAACACATCAGTAAAAAATTTATGCCGTTCAATCCAGGGTTTTCGATTAGTACAATTACTTACATCAAACATATTCAAAGGTATATCAAATGGTTCAATAACTTTTGCTCCAACTGCATCGACAAAATCCCGGGAGGAGTAGTCATCCTTATAGTCAAAAATCAAAAATCGTGGACTATGTTCACGATTCAATGATGATTGTTTTACCATTTGATAAATGAGTGCTTTGGTTAACTGGGTTTTCCCTGTACCTAAATCCCCCACTATACCTATATTAATTTGGTTAAGATTTGTGTTGCTCGGCCAGAAATCCCTTTCAAATTGAGAAAATCCATTTATCGTTTTACCAATTTTAAACTTTATACCATCTTCTACTTGATTATCATTGGACGTATCAGCCGCGTTATAATCAGATATATAAGGAAATTCCTCATCACTTGCAATTGACATACGCTGGTCCTCATCTGGATATCTAAAATCTCGATCTGCTTCATCCAGAATGGGTGACTGCAGATCTTTACTAGAGGCAAATATTTCGACAAATTGGCTTATTTCATCATGCGGTACAAACTTCCAGTCATCGACTTTAGAGCATATTTTTGAAATTAATGTTTCTGAATCATTCCTGAAAATATCTAATGCATCTGTGGCTGTGAGTACAATCACCTCGTCGAAACCATCTCCATCTGCATCAAAGGACCTGCTTACAGCAGATTTATCAACGACAACCAATCTCCCAATTTCATCGATTTCAATATTTAGGCTTTCTGCAAAAATTCCTCCGATAACTCTCTCATGAAGTTTAGCCCATTCTTCCTTGTCATTACCCAAGTCTTCAAGAACTCCATACACCCGAAATCCAAATGAAATAAGCGATGAGAGAAAATCCTTGATTGCTAGATCCCATAAACGACCGAGATCTTCATCTTCCTTTCGGAAAAGAAGTTTCTTTATATAACTGGAGAAAGACTTAGCTTGATCGATTGCAGATAGCATCTCCTCTTTTGAAAATTCAGAAGTTCTAGCTTTTATTTCAACAGGAGTTATTTTAATCGAGAGTGGTATATCAAAATCATTCAAAGCAATACTAAATAAAATTAAATCTGGTCTTCTAAAGGATACTCCAGAACCTTCAGAAGCACGTTTTAAACTATCCAGCTGTGATTGAAATGGATCCATGGGTATAATTAAGTTGATGCGAGATCCTTTCTCTGCAATTTGTTTTACGGGAATAAGACATCCATTTTTAGTGCCTTCAATAAAAGAATCCTGAAGCAATCTCATTGTTACCAATACTCCAAATTCGCCAGTAGCTGCTGCACCCCCCGCTGCTATTCGCTTTAAGGTTGGCATACCACGCCGAGAAATCTCGACTACAATATTTTGAATCTCAGAATCTGTAAAGGAGTTTGAGGTTGTCTTCTCAAATTCCTCAATCGCTGCACGAATTGAGGATATTAAAGTTGGATTTTCTCTTACAAGCAAATAGAAGCCATTACTTTCACCACTGATATTAGAATAATTGGGCAAATCATAATCCCAGAGAAAAGCATTCCCATGGCGTCCAAAAAAACATGAGGAATCAATTGATGACGAGGAAAGAGCACAGTATGCCGATTGATTAAATGATTTAATTATTGTGTCTAAACTCGGAGTAAAAACAAATGAATTATGCATATCCAAATTTTCACCTGATTGAGGCATATTTTCCATTATTGCTAAGGTACTACCAATATGAGATTCTAATTCATCAGTTTTATTATGATTGCCATAATATTTTCCTGCTCTTGACTCTTGTATAAATTGAGATCCATTGCTTGAGTCTATATGTCTACGCACTCGATTTCTAATTAAGCCTCCCATCCCTATTGGACTGTTGGCATGCCCATGGGTCATATATGGAAGATGTACTCCTAGGTTCTCAACGATACAAAGATCATTTTTTATTTTGTTTTCTTGGTTAAGCCACCACCGTACCTTGGCGTCAGTTTTGTCTGTTAAATCGGCGATTACAGCAGCTGAGGGATATAAACTTGCCTCACGCATATCCAATACATCAAGTTTCCTTGCACCAGCACTAGCCCATTCATCTTTATCAACATCTCCGAGATTCTCTTCGCACCACTCAATAATGCCTTCATTACATGAACTAGTTCCTAATGTATCACTTATTATTGAAATTAGGATTGTACTCTTCGCGATTCTAATATCCCGGACATCACTGACAGCACGTTTGACCTGAGCTTTATTAAATCCATTTGATATACTGCTAATTGAAATTCCCCAGGCCTCATCTGCCCATATCCCAGAGCTAGAAGAATCATTCAAACCTGATAATTTATTTCCATTCCAAAGCACACCCCAATATGGGGAAGAACTACGAATTGCCATAAATGGAATTATTTTAGACTTACCGCCAGGCTGGATGCAAGGAACATGCATAATATCCGGCACAGAATGGGGATTAATTATTCCAGCAGCAGGACATCTTGTTTTCTTATAAGCTGTTTCTGCCAAAATGCTTTGGGACAAGCAATGCCATGCTAATTTTATCGGATGCAGAGGCGATATCAAGATAGCTTCAGGTTCATTTGATAACCCAGTAGTATTTCCTTCCCGGGGAACAACCATATATGCATCACATAATATTCCTGATTCATAATCACTTTGAATCCAATTTTCGTAGGCTTGAAGATACTTTTTTACAAGTTCTCGAAATTCTTCTTCAAGCATACTTTGGTCTAGACGATAAAGCTCAATAAGCAATTCATCTCCGGACATCTTCTCATTGAGATATGCCAACAGTTCGCTACGGACTTGTATAAATTGATCTGGGACTTTCCAATTTTTAAATTCAGGACGAACATCATTTTCACAAGAATAACTCGTTAATAATGGCCGTGTTTTCCAGTTCAGATCACTGGTCATTTTAGAAGTGTAATCATCAGAAATAATTAAAGGAAAACATGCAAATGGATCGTCTAGAATTTTACGTTCAAGATCATAGATGCGACATCCTCGATTTATCTCTACAGAGTTGACGGATGATTTCCCTTTTACATTGTCCAGCACCAAAGCTTCAAATACACTGGAAACACCTACAAATTCTTCATTTTCTGCATGAAAGTTTACATGAAGTAAAAACGCTCCGATATGAGGATTCTCAACTTTAATGATGTATGTTGATTCCTGATCGGTCTCTGCAAGAAATAATCTATGATATAAATTATCTTTTCCAATTTCTGCTTCCTTTATGTCTTCACCTAATGTATCATCGTATTCTGCTTCATCAGATATAATCGTATCCGATGATAACAAAAGCTCAATCATATATGTCCCAGTATATGAAAAATCTAAGTCACACTCCCAAATATCAATTTTATCACTTGCTTTAGCCTTTTTTTTCTTTGGGAGTGTGATTTTCTTTGCATCCCTAGAGAAAACAATTACCCCTGGCGAATAGTTCTCTAATGAAATAATGCGAACATTTGATGGTTTATATTCATCACCAGCAAAAAATTTATAATTTATTGCACTAGAATGAACCGGAACTTCATCAGGTATCCATTCTTCATTTGTTGGAAATTTTGCTTCATATTTTGGACTTCTACCATTCCCGCGATAAACAAGAATTGATTCGTTTGGGGATTTTTCTTCCATTCTGATTTTGAAAGTAGGATAATCCTGAACAACCCAGGGGAGTCCCTTCGCCACTTCAACAATTGGATTCAGGCATTCAACTTTGAAACTTTCAGTCTTTACTGGCTTGGTTTGCTGCAATAGATTAAGCCACACATCCAAATCGAGCACATTCCACCACTCAGTTGGAACTTTTTCTTGAGAATAAAAATATACTGGTGATTTCGAAAAATCGAGAGGACTTTCACATTTCTTTAAAAACAAAGACTCAAAAAAATCCTTAATATGACTTTGAAGATGGGCATCAGCTTCATTTAGTAAAATCTCTCTAGCGGAAGTAAAACCATTACTTTCAATAAATTTTGCTAATTTCCCGAGAACTTCCAGATGGTCCTTTGTGCCAACCTCACTATTACTGCTATTAGGCAATCCACAACGGGCTATTAGAAGCTTATAATTATCACCTACTTCAAAAAGTTTCCCAAGCAAATTCCAACACTCATCCAAAGAAGAATGGGAACGATCTGCATCACCGCGCATGCTCCAATCATCAAAAGCAAACTTAATAATTTTCGATATCCTATCCCAGTCTTGATTACTAATTTTGGATAGATTTCTCAATTCTTCCAAGATGATTTTCACAAAGGGATCATTATAGAAACTTTTTTCTCCTTTTATTGTAGCCGGTGCAAGTCCTATGAAAGCAGCAGCAGAAGAAGTAGAAAGATTAAGGTGATTACCTACAGGCAAGAGAATGAGAATCGTTTGTCGCACATTACGATTGCTAACAACATCTTCGGGTGTGCATCTTGCACAATATGCATTTTTAATTTCATCTATCTCATCTGCAACGAGCAGCACTCTAATTGGATCATGATTCGGTATTTGAAGACCTTCTTTTAAGTCATAGATTCTGAATAAATTCTCAAGTAAAATTAAAGGAAATCCGTGTAGAACCATTCGAACTTCAGAATCTGAACGAGCTTCTATTTTTAATTGCACATGATCCGAAATAATTTTTTCTATTGTTTCAATTAGTTTTATCATTTTACTGTATCTCTTTTTATAAGCGGAGAAGAAATCATCATTCCTCCTTCAGCATCAGGACTGTCAAGAATCAAACCAAGATTTGCCATAGTAGAGCCCAAGTCACTCGTTGGGAAATCATTGGGATGAATATAAACTCCGTAACTTACTAAATGCTTACAGAAGTCAACGATATTCCGAGGAAACTTAGATTCAACTGCACAGCAGTACGTTAAAGTCATTGCAGAAACTGGTCCGAATGTAACTATCCATGGTGCAGCTGAGTATAAACCTTTCTTCCTAAGGTAGTAGCCTTGATCATACCCTTTTAATTCAACTTCGGTAGTTTGCCTTTGACTTAAAGAATACCTAAGAAATTCAAGCATATTTGAAGGAACTCCCTTTGCACATGCAAGTTCTCTTGATTCCTGATCCAGTAGTTCACGATTCTTCGCAATTATATCAAAAGAAGAAAGCTCAGTTTGCTTTGACACCAATAATTGAAACAAATTCTGCAAACCGGAAACAGAAGAAAGATAGTCTTCAGGAAGAATAATCCCAATTTCAGCCAAAATATGAAGAACCTGATTAATTCCAATCCGAGCAATATAATATTTTTGGACTAACGCCTTAATTCGAGGCAATGATTTGTCTTCATATGCCCAAAATCCCATTGGAGGGATTGATAATTCTTTATATATATTAGACATATCAGGAATAGAACCTTCTATACACTTAAGAATTTTCATCCAAACCACCGAATGGACATGACAAATCCAAAGTACATGAGATGCGCTTCCAATCCGTAGGATTGACTCTAGCATACTTATCCATTGCCGCCTTGTCAGTGAATGTTTCAAATCTAGAACATTACATAGATCTTTGTGAAATCGTTTTGCAGGAAACTCCATTCCAGCGACATCTTCAGGGGATAATAATGCAGTACCAGTACTTAGAGGAACATATTTCCACTTATGCTTAATTTCTGGGGGACGCCATCTAACCAATTCCTCTGATAAAAACCGAGCCCATATATCATCATCCAACTTTCTTACATCCAAAGTTTCAAAGATTTGTTTCCATGTTCTCTCTATCTGGTTTTCATCGGAGGTCGAATATCTCAACATGTTTTGTATCAATTCTCCTGGGTTCCAAGGATTCCCCCGCAGTCGAGCAGAAGATGTATACAAAGCTAGCTCGGGAACTAACGGCATAAGCTGTAGGAATCTTTGCTTTGATTGATTTGGTTGCTTTGGGCTCTTTAAGACTTCATCAATAATTTTACAAAAACTTTTAGCAGATAGTTTCCCTGATTTATTTTTCAATTCCTTGGGTGGAGTCTGAATGCGCCGATAGAAGGAGTTTCCTTGAGTTGGTACATTTTTTTCAGACAACTCTGAAAATCCAACTTTCCTATAAAGAGAAGCCATCAAGACTTCACCTGTTGCATATTCTGGCGCAGGTCGCAATACAAAAAATGAATTCTTGTAAGCCGGATGCTGATGGTCGGCAGGTGATTGATAAAACTCATCTAATAACATTTGATATACCCTTCTTATTATTCAACGTAGAATCCATCCATATCATCATATTTAATGACCTCGCTTCGGACTCCTAATATAATTTCCACCTGTTCGATAATATCTTGATTGCGTACTATTTCACCAAGTACATAGGATTTAGTACTATCTAATAAAGCGAAAATATCTTCTGGTAAAGAGGAAGATGCTAATCCACGAGTTGAATGATATAAAGCAAAATACAAGCTAAATGTTAAGGGAACACAACGGTTACCTACTTTAAAATAATGAATAGAGCGCAAAGGCCTTCCTTCTTTATTTTTAGCTAGTAAAGTTTTTACCGGAATGCTGTGACTTTTTAAAATAGCATTTCTTATTGTTGTTGGCTCAGGTTGACCAAAAGTCGTGACTAAGGATGCATGAAAATGGGATCCTTGATTTAGCAGCTTCTCAAAAGATCTTTTAAGATGTGCCATTTCATGCGTGTTATTTTGGATTTGCTTATACAAACTAATTTCATCACAATTTTGATATATACCGAACCTCACACCAATACTTCGCTTATAAAGGCGTACTGCAAATATTTTCAATGCTGAATGAACTTCTTTAACTACAGCCACATTAAGCTTACCAGATGAATCAGTTCTATCAAGAAAGTCTTCACCTTGCTTAAGAAATTGAAATAGAATTCTTTCTGGACCAATTAGAACATCTTCAACGCGTTCCAATCCAAGCGATACAGAATGGCTGAATAATTCTTCAGCATCATGGATTAGCATAGTATTGTCTTTATTTATTGGTTTCTCCCCTGAATATTGAACAGGATCGAGAGCTTCACCGAATGAACCGTAAAGCAATGTACTTATAGTAGATGAGGTATCTGGTATTCTCTGAAAAAGCGTGTTCAGAAACCCTTGAACAATTTCTCGTTGACCATCGAAAGTATTCCCTGAATTCTTTAGTTTTCCAATAAAATCTTTCCTGATCTTACCCAAACTAGGCCATCGAGGAAATAACGCATGCATATAAAGTTTTGAGACCAACTTGTATGCTGCATCATATGCATTTTTACTGTTTCCTCCTCTTGCTATTATTTCTCCTTGCTCCCGCACCCATTCACAGGGAGCCCTTCCTCCATAATCTTTTTCGAGACCAATCATAATGAAACTAACCAACCCAAACAATTCACGAAAATTCCATCTTTTTCCTGAAATAAATTCGTAGGCATGAAGAATATCAAGAAGTGATTTTCTAACTTTTTTATCAGATAGTAACTTCTGGTTTGCTCTAAAAGGACAATATTCTTTTGCCGAACAATTGGAATGATTTTTCCATAAAGCTGAATTTGTAATATGACTAAAAATAATCTCTCCTGGAGTTTTCTCCCCTTCATACAAATTGGAATCAACTAAGCTTTCAATATCCATCGGCCAGATTGCAATATCGGGATAATCTTCTAAGGGCCACGTCTGAATAGAATTTGGATGTGGTGTCACAGCATATGAAACCTTATTCAAGAATACTAATGTGCTTTTCTGATAATTCCTGCTATCAGCAAGGGGAATGGCTTCAGCCAATACCCCACGATTAACACAACAAATATATATATAATGAGAATTGTGATTTAAAACAACTTCCTCTATGTCATCTAATAAAAGCTCTTGCGCAGATTTCCCTTCAAATTGTATATCTCGAACTGTAGCATCTTGGACAAGTTGTAAACCTTCAAATTGTCCAATCTTCATTCTTAATTCAACCTTTCGAGGCAATACACCTTGACTGATATATTTGTTAAATTCAGTTTTAAAATGAGATTCAATTTTTTCTGAACACCCAAAAACTTCACCAAGCTTTCTGATTGTTTCCTCGACAGCATCTGTTTTTCCGTTACCTGGTCCTCCTACAAGAAACACAGAACGTGGGGTATTAACACAAGAAGAAATATCTTCAATCCAAGAATTCAAACGCCCAAGAATCGTTGTTTGTATTGGCTCAATCAAACGTTTCTCATTAGTTTCGAATGGTCTCTTTACCGCGCCATCACTAGAGCCCGACCAAGAAAAGAATGCGTTGGGAAATAACCGACTTTCATCCTGCTCTGTTTCTTCATTAGTATTATCAACTGTTCTCTTTTCCCAAAGCCTTTTGCATAGCTTATTCATATTTCCACGAGAATAATTTCCACCAAGATCCAAATTTCTATACATAAGCATCTGCCCTTCAGTACTTCTAACAGACCTATTTAAGCTTTTCGCCAATGCTTGAATTGCTGGATTATTCTCATGAATCTTTTTTCCTTCCGGTGTTAAGTATAGTTCCAGAACTTTCTCCAACTCAAATTCGGTCCATTTGATTCCTGTCTTTTCAGTTTTCTCTCCACCCGGAACGCGCTTATGATTCATCACATTATTCTCCAATTACATCAAGAAATTCACGGATACCTTTTGCTATCTGCTTTGCCATCAGAGGAGGTACGGCATTCCCCACTTGTGTATACCTCGGCACTTCATATGCTCGCTGGTTCCCTCCTGTTGTCACTTTTCCCTTGAATTCGTACCAATCAGGAAATGATTGAATACGAGCCATTTCTCTTACAGATAACGTCCTATCTACCTCATAATGCACTAAATCATCTGGAATGCTTAATTGAGCAGGAGCTATTTTTTTTCTAATCAACGCTCTCTGTGAATGCTTTTTCGACTGTAATGATTTTAATAAATTCTTCAATTCTTCTTCCCCTTTTGGAACCCTTGTCTTTTCTGAATGATCTTGGGGAAAGATCAGTTTTTGTTTTAAAAGCCAAATAAAATCTTCTTCAGAAATCATTTGGAGATATTTGTTATCAACAGTTTTTTGTTTCCGGTCTGCCAATATGCGAAGAATTCTAAATCTTGCTTTTACGTGCAAAGAATGCCTCCGAAATGCTCTGTTTTTCATTTCATCCGACGTAAGTCCACCACTTCTAACTTCTGAGGGGAGTAAAAAATCAAAAGAGTCCGATAAGATATGTAAATAAGCACGATCCTTGCTTGAATTCGGATTAGTTAGGCTATCAATTACGCTTTGCACATCTATTGGTCTGGCATGCATTGGTAGCAATCGTTCAGGCCAATTAATATTTGGCTCGTAATATTTATATTCTGCAGGATTATCGGGAAATTCTTGTTTGAATTTTAAAAAAAAATTTAAAGATTCTTCTATAGCCAATCTAGTGGATTGCCAATCCAACCGAAGCCCATTCGGCAATCGGTCTAACTGTTTCACTGCATTGCTAGCTATATCTTTTCTTACGGCAACCATTAAAAATCTCGGACGTCTTTGTGGTACTCCATATTTTTGGGCTTCTGCATGAGTACATATTGGAACATACCCTTTGAACCAAAATGCTTTTGCCACCTCATACCAGGCATACCATTTATTACCATCAATATCTTTAAATGGCCGCAGGATTCCGGTCACATTCTCTAAAAGAACTACTTTGGGATTTAATAATGCAGCACTTTCTGCAAATTCAAACGGTAAATTATTTCGAGGATTGTTCCGATCTCTACGCCCAGCTAGGCTAAAACTCTGGCAAGGAGGCCCTCCAGACAGAATATCAATATCGAGTTCTTGAAGTTTAGCGTGTGGTAATTTTTGCAAACAGTGATTCAACTGATTGATACCACCTACAAACATACCACCTTTAAATTTGCTTAGTTCTTCAATTGCCGTATTCGAAATACTCTTATCTAAGTTAAGTCGAGGGTCCGCATTATACAAACCTTCCTCATCTGGAGAATAAAGACGAGTATACCAGGTTTCAGGATTATTTGATTCTGGTCGTTTATGATGGATTAAATTAAAAGCGTAAGTGGCAGCAGGCATAGGTGAAAGCTCGTTTGCAAATAATCGCTCATAACCTTCTGACTCAATACCAAGGGACATTCCCCCACAACCTGCAAAAAGCTCAACATATTTACGTTTTTTATTTCCCACAACTAACCTACTATTTCTGTTTTATCTTTAGACTATTCCGGTAGTCATTAGCGACATTATTAAAATTATTTTGAACATGATTTTTTAAAGGCTATTACAATTGCTTCCTAAATCATCTATATTTATTATACTTCCAGAAAATTATGTTTTCAACGCAAATAGCTATATTTTCTTATTTCACTGTCTCGAATATGAAAACTCCCACTCATACCGCAAATGAAATATTCCAGTAGGGGGAAAGCTGTGGTTTAATGGGGGAAGGACTGGGGAGAGGATCCCCGAAGGAGAAGAGAAGAGGAAGCCATTTCTTTTGGGACGAGAGACTGAGGCTCCAATACTACTTCGCAGGTAGCAACGGATGGTTTCTTGTTTTTATTAAATCCTAGTGGTTTGTACAAAAAAAATAAGGTATTCTAAAATTGTACCCGGAGTGAAATAAACTATGCTTGAGATTAATACACGTGTTTATAGCAGGACACAACCCTCTGAAATTGGGATTATCCAAAAAACTCTAGAAAACGGACTCTATTTAGTATTCATTAGTGGAGAAGACCGAATTATTCATGAGAAAGATCTTAGAGTCGTCGAGAGGTATTCAGTAATAGAAGAATATGAAAAGATTGACAGCGGTTCTTTTGGTGATAATGATGATTTGAATGAACTCATCGTTCGCGAAAAAATGTCTGGGAAACTTACCAATATCTATTATTCGATGCATGCAGGAAACACAGATTTCTATCCCCACCAATTCAAACCTGTTCTCCAATTTATCGAATCAATTTCCAATCAGTTGGTAATTGCAGATGAAGTAGGTTTAGGAAAAACCATTGAAGCCCTCTACATTTGGAAGGAGATGCAAGTCAGGGATCATGCAAGAAATCTGGTGATATTTTGCCCTTCTATGCTTAGAGAAAAATGGAAACATGATATGGAATTCCGATTTGGACTTGACGCAGAAATCGTTTCCTCAGATGTTTTAACAGAAAGGATAATCGAACAGAAATCAAAAGCTCGAAGAAATGGTTTTTCTCTGATTTGTAGCCTAGAAAGTCTTCGAAGACATTATAATAAGGACCATAGTAATCTTGTCGACCTGCTCGAAAAGAATGAGGATGAAGCCACTCTCTTTGACCTTGTAATTTTTGATGAAGCACATTATTTACGTAACCCTGCAACATCATCCTTCAAAATGGCCCAAAAAATAAGAGGCTGCACTCAAGCAATGATATTGCTTTCTGCTACTCCTATTCAGACATCTTCAAAAAACTTGTATACACTCTTACAATTAGTGGCTCCTGAACATTTTGACGATGAAAGAACTTTTCAACGTTTTCTTGTAAGGAATTCTTCTGTTCTAAGACTTGTAGCAGAGTTACAAAACCCAATATGGAATCCTGTTGCTGTTCTTGAAAACATCAAGGCAACAGCAGAATCGCAAATTATTCATCCTAGCCTCATTAATGAAGCTCGGTTAGCATGTACAAGAGCTACAGCTCCACCAATTGAACAAAGGATTTCGTTAGCTCATCGCATTCAACAACAATCGTATTTATCCAGTTACTTGACAAGAAGCCGAAAAATGGAGGTCTTTGAAAATCGTGTTAAAAGAGACTCAAAGACAGTCACATTTGCTCTAACACCTATTGAAGAAGAACTTTACAGCAAAGCATCAAAACATTTACATGAAATATATGGTAAAAATGGGATATTCGCAGTTATTGTGAAGCAACGGTTAATTGCCAGTTGTCTGCCAATTGGAATCGGCAATCTCTACAAACACCTTAATCCAGAAGATATTAAATTTTTTCTTCAAGAGCATGGTGATGAGTTCAATAATAGAGACTTAGTAGAAAGTATAAAACCCGGCACTTATCCGGATATCAATATACTAAAAAGAATTGACTCCAAATACCAAAGCCTTATCACTGAATTAAGATCATGTTTGAAACCTATTCCAAAAGAAAATAAGGTAATTATTTTTACTGGATTTCGCATGACTGCAGACTACCTCTCTCAAAGAATTCAGGAGGAAGAACACTATCACGTATCTTATATCCATGGAGGGATGGGCAATGAGAAGTATCATATTATTGATCAATTCAAGAATGCAGTAGAACCCAGAATTCTGCTTTCAACAGAAGTAGGATCTGAAGGTATTGACTTGCAGTTTTGTGATACCATCATTAACTACGATCTTCCATGGAACCCAATGAGGATAGAGCAAAGAATAGGCAGAATTGATCGAATAGGGCAAACATCCAGTCGGATAAAAATTCGTAACATAATTTGTAAAAATACAATCGAAGACAGAATCCTCGACCGACTGTATACACGAGTCAACCTTTTTGAAAATACAATCGGGAGCCTCGATGACATTCTTGGAATAGAAGTAGAAAAACTAATTGTTGACCTAAGCAACAAAAAATTATCTGATGAAGAAATAGATGAACAACTTGCACAAAATGAATCTGTTAAGGCAATAACCTCACACCTTAAACAAGAACTTGAAGAAAAAGCTTCAAAACTTGCAAGCGTCGGCCAATACATCCTAGAATCTATAAAACAATCAGATGCACAAAAACACTATATTACACAAAACGACATTTTCTCCTATGTTCACAGATTTCTCTCACGTTCAGGAAATAGCGAATATCGGATTGAACCACATGAAACAGAACCATATTACTACAAGATTACACTTCCGCAAGAAACTAAAAATGATATGAGAAAATTCTGTTTGAATCATCCCGAATTGAAAGGAACCAGACTATTCTCTGATTACGAAAAGCCCTTCTATGTTTACTTTCAGAGTAAAGATACGAGGATCAACTTTAGCAACCAATATTCAGAAATAATTGATGTTGAGCACCCCTTAATCAAATACATTGGTGTAAAAATGCAAATGCCGAGCAACCCAAGAAAAGTCTGCTCAGTAATACACATTGATAAAAATATTACCTCGACTGTTTCATTATTACGCCCAGGTCTCTACACGTATTATATCGAAAGATGGATGATTGACGGATCACTTAAAATTGCAGAGTTGAAATACTATTTACAATGTCATGATATTACAACTGACATATCAACAGAAGAGGCAGAACAAGCTATTAATCTTGCAGCTCAAAATGGCTATAGTGGCTTTGAATTTTTTAGCTATTATAATAAAGAATCTGCTAACAATTGTTTCAAAGATATTTTAACTCGTTGTCGATCAGATTACAAATCATTCAGCGAGGAATACAAAGAGAAGACAGCGCTCTACAAAGAACAAAGAGAATCGTTCATCAATCTCTCGTTCGATACCAAAATCAATAAAAACAAAGAATTATACAGACAGTTGCTTTCAGAAGACAAACCTAATATTGCTAGGTTGTATCAAGGTAAAATTGAAAAACTAACTAGGCAAAAGAGCGTCAGTTTGGATGAAATTAGAAGTAAAGAAATATCTATCTCAGCGAGTCCAATCGCTGTTGGCTTAATATGCATTAGGTAATAAGACTACTATTTGCCATAAAGATTAGCCTGAAGATCCTCCAAATCTATTGAAGTGTGTTTGACCATCTTGCCGTCACCTTCCCAATAGTGCTTAAAGTCAGCAGGGACTCCTCTTAATGGCATAACAGCCTCTTGATTAGCCAATCCCAAGACTACTTGATAACGATGTTGTAAATGCTCAGGAACTTGTGGTATGGTCAACGACAGTTTCTGAGACACTATAAACTGCAGTTTTTGAGAATGAGATGCAATGCGTTCCCCCGCAAATTTCCTAAACCAAACTGAGGTGCTTCCACCTCCATAAAGGAAAATTGGGATTTGTGGTGCTTCAATAGAATCCCCAAACTCAATATCCTCAAACAATTCTATTCTAGAAATACAGAGCAAATTTCAAAATGCTAAGCAATACGTATGAATATACACGGAATTATGCATAACCATTCATATCAGGTGGCACGACAGTCAACCAGATGATTTTCTCTCCAGGATGACGGAGAGAATCACCCCCAAGGCAAGTCGATAGACGCACCAACGCATCCCTTCTTCGTTGGAGGGGTGTCTTCAATTCCTTTGATTGTGGCTAGGATACCCTCTGTGCCTTGTGTTGCTCATACAGGATCAGCACATTCCGCACCTTCTTCATGGTGGTGAGGAGAATGGCCAGAGCGATCTCATACCGGGCGTGGGCTCCCCGCTTGTAGATGATGTCGGGAAGGAACCCGTCCTTGAGCTCGCCGTTGGTCCTCTCCACGGTGGTCCTGGCGGCATACCGCCTCTGGGAAGCGGGGTCCAGGGGGTCGGCGACCACCCCCTTGTAGGCCCTGCGGTCGATGATCGCCTTCCTTCCTATCATGTCGACATAGTCGTTGATCACAGGGCTGATGTACCCCTTGTCGAGCAGTACATACAAGAAATCGGTGGTCTTCCTTGCCTTTTTCATGAGGGGGACTGCGACCTTGCTGTCATGGACCGAGGCCCCGGTCACCGCGAAGCTCACGGGCACCCCGTAATCATCAGTGGCAAGATGGGCCTTGTAGCCGATGAACCATTGTTTCTTCCCCTTGGAATTCTGTTTCGCGGTAATGGAACAGCGCATTTCCAGTCTTTCCATCGACTCCCCGAAGGATTCCTGCAGATAGGCAATCCGTTCTTGCTCCAGCCTGGCCTGACGCTCACGATACTGTTGTTCCTCCAGCGATCCCTTCGCCTTGCGTCCTCTCTTCTCGTTGGCCTTGGCTTCCGGTGCCCTGGTCTTGATGGGCTTCTCCCGTGCCCCGATGGTGGTGCTGTCTATGCTCAGGTGTCCGATTGCCAGCCTGTCCATTGATGATGTATACGCCTGTATCACCCGTTCATGGAGGAGTGAGGGGTCGACGATCCTCTCCACTTCCCTGGAAAGCCTGCTCACACTCGCCTCACTGGGTACCCTGTTGATTCCAAGCATGTCCTTCAGGTTCCCGTTCTCACGCAGGAGCGACAGTGTTCCCTTCACCGTCCTTACCTGGTGGTGAAGCTTGAGCAGCATGATGCCCAGTATCGGCAGCAGGTCGTAGCCGAGCCTTCCCCTGCGGTGGCTTCTGTGCAACCTGTGCAATTCATCGGGGGTGAGCAGGGACTGCACCCCCTGATAGTATTGCAGGAACTCAAGCTCCCTCTCTGAGGGTTCCCGGAACAGGCAGGGTGAAAAGTCTTCATGGGAGAACAACAGGGATTGCAGAACTAGTGGGGTTGGTGTAGTATGGTGCATAAGAAGGACCTCTTTTGTTTGTTTTTTGTGGTAATTAAACAATAACAAAAAATGGTCCTTTTTTCTATATCCAACAAGCAAATATTAATGAATTCAAGGAAGATTCCTGTCAGTCACATGGGCCAGCAGCAGATATGGGGTATGTGAGTGATGGTTTTGTATACTTATGCATTACTAGGTTCCTGAAAACCCATTTTGCAATTGGCTCTACACATATCTAAAAGCTTCTGAACACTTCTCCCGATTTTTCGGGTAACATTGATTGGAACATTTCCTGTAAATATCGCATCACGTGCAACAAATAATGAGGTAAAAAGATTTGGATAGTCAATTACCATTACCGATGCTGCTACTTCTACACCAAGCGGAGCTACTTCTGCAATAGGGATATATACATACTTCAGAGCTGGCTTTTTTGTAAAGACGTATGCAATATCCAGCGTTGAACTCCCGATATCTACAACGATTGCACGTCGAGAAGGATAATAATTCTTTTGAAAGATTGGAATGACTTCTGAATATATCTCTGGCCTTATATCGATATATTGCTTTTTCTTCCCAACCAAATGATTTCCTGTTCGAATACAGAGAGCCTTCCATTCAGAAAAGTCATAGCCTGCAATCGAGTCAATGTCAGCTTCAAGCTTCAATTGATCCGCAACAATAAATATATTTGAAAATAGATTAGCCAACATGCTAACGGTATGGCTAACGGGCATTCCAAAGACTAACTTCACAATAACTTTTTTATATAGCTTATTTGGGAATGTGTTTAAATGGATCATACATTGTTTAAGTATATTAGCCAGAAAAAATATAGCGTAATAGACTTCATCAGGGTCTATATCTATATACTTCTCATTAACTAGTATACTTTTAAAGTACGGAAGAATTTTACCTTTCTGATAATCCTCACCACACATACTTATTTGGTTGTTTTTTAACATTTGAATCTGAGAGAGGATTAGAAAATCCTGACTCTGTTTTTCGCATGAAAACTTTTTTCCAAAAGAAATAGCCCTGTTATAAGCAGCATTTTCTCCAAATATCATATTGGCTACAATCTTGGTTGTACTTGCTCCGAAGTCTATGCCAAAAACAACCTTTAGATTATGAACACCTTTTCCTTCTAGAAAAACAAATTCTTCCGTCGAATCAACCGATTCCAGTACATGATTCCACCAATGTTTTGGTTTGATGTTTCTCTCAATCTGTTTTTCATGTTTTTCAATATTTTCCTCTTCCCAAAGGATCTTCTTAATCCTTAATCGTTCTTTTACATCATTCGATAGATTTTGATAAGTGTTTTCCATGATATACTTTGCATGACACTTCCTGCAATAATACCCGCTAAATCTAAAACTCGATAAAGGCTCTGGAAGAAAAGAAGAAAATTGGAGATTGATACTTCCACATCTACATTTCCTAGGAAGAGATTTAGCCAAAAATACAGTTACTGACTTTTGTGTATTTGACTTAGTTGACATTGATTTTTGACTAGTTACGATTGGTTGTTTGGTCCTTACAACTTTCTTATGAGGATTTTGCCTTCTGAGTTTTTGGATATCAATAATCGTAATAGCATTTTTTTTCTTTTTTCCTCTCAGATGCTTTAAAAGATCATTATGAACATATACTCTTTTACAACATGGACAAGCATACCCATTAACTTTCCCATAGGTACCAAGTGAAATGGATGCATACACCAACGGACTAGTATCACAAACACATACTCTTAAAGGCCCTACAGAATATGCAATCACCTTGTTTGGGTGCAAAACATCATTGTTTCTTATTTGATTAGTACTTGAACATTGTGAATATTTTTCTTGCGATGTTGTCAACTTACACTCAGAGCGTTTGTTGTTATCCTTTGTTCTTTGGTGTGAGTAAGACTTAAAAGTCGTTTTATGGTTCTTAACCTTCTCATTAAGACAAGCAAGGATTTCAATCGAACAACCCACATGTTCTGCTATAATTAGTAATTCGCTATATTGTTCAATAGATAGATTACTGGTTTTAAGGTTTTGAAAGACATCAGAGAACTTCTTTTTTTCCAGATTCTCTTTGATGATAGCAAATACTTTACTTCGGATATCAATTTCCATCAACACTGCCCTTTATGAACTTGATAATTTAAAAACAATACAAGTAAGAATAACCGTTTCTTTGAGATATGAGTAGATATTTCTTGACTCATGGCTATAAATCTTCGGAGATAGAATTTGCTCGAGTTATCTCGATTCCCAACCGCTTGCTGCCAAATTATCCGATTCAAAATATCCATTACTACCCCCCATTCAAACTGTGAGATCTATCAAAACGGCAGCTTCTCCACTCCCCGATTGAAGCCTACTCTCCGAGTTCATCGATGATGACTCATTATCTCTGCCACTATAGAATTTAACCCCTCTTAACTTACATATGTCTCTTTTCAATGCAAAACCACCAACGCAGCTGTACAACAACTCCTTTGGATGAATTTTGATGTCAACGAAATGATTAACTCTGGCATTACGGTACATAGGCAGGGTTTTAAGTGTTTCCAGATCCATGGTTTCAACCGACCTGTATATCAGTTCAGCCAATGCTAGCCGTTCTTCCTTGTACTTGGGATCTAATACATCATATATATCATCAGCCATCAGCCAAATCTCTCCGTAACGGCGCTTTACATCGTGGTCTATACTTTCGGCTCTTTTGAGCAACTCTTCATCGACATGGTCTAGCACAGGGTCTTGGTTGGGAATGATCATGATGTTATTTGAATTCCCTGTTCTGTTACAGAATACCAATCTTTTTCTGATTAAAGGATCGCTTTCATTAGTTAATCGGGCTTGTAGTTCTGCATCCATACTTTCGAGTACAAAGACAGTTGCTTCATGGGCAGTTTCAGGATGTTCATTTGAATTATCTCCTCTATACCAGTTTCTGGGATCATGGATATCGAGTGAAGCTAGGTCTTCTGAAGTAACAGAATTAAGGATCTCAAGCAATGCATGTCCGAAATCCGTATAGAGATCATCATGCATATACTGTTTGCAATAAAGCTGGTACGTAGCATGCAACAGGATGGGTTCAACGCCACAATAGAACAATTCCTTAAGAACCAGCATCTTCCTGCTTGTCGGCATGGCTGAGAATTCAGCTGAGAAAGGATCAAAGAAAGTGGACAGGTCAAGCCTTGGGCTATCCTCGCTATAATTTTCATGTTCAACTCCTTGGAACCTCGTTGATTGGTGTATGTTTGCATTCTTTACAAGATAACGACGAAGGTTCCCCAAGAGTGATCAACCCATCCACTTCCATGTTCTATTTCCATAATCCTCGCGTCCATTCAATCACGGGAACAGGCTCTGTTACTCAAGATTGATCATTCGTCCTCATTCTTTGTGTTTTTACGGTAGCCTGCGAATCGTTCTTCACCTCGTGCATAGTACCCAAACACAAGGTGGTCAAGATCTCCATTCATAATCTCCCAGAATCCTTCCACTTGCAGCTCTGTTATGTCATCCGGTTTGCGGTTCTTCAAAGCATGATCCACCATCAAGAAAACTTGATGCCTTTCCATAGTATCCCTACTCATAAACTCTTGACCGAACACTTTGACAAGCTTCTCATACAACCCTTTGTATTCATCATTACCGTTCATGTATCCTCCTCTTGGCCCATTCTCGTGACTACATAGAACCATTATCTTATTTTTTTCGACATTCGCTATCATCGTGTTAGGATGTGCTCATCACACAATGAAATCTTCTGTGTATTTCCCTATCAATCTTCATAGCTCTAATCACAGGAATCGAAGCTAATGGAATCTCAAGAACTCCAAACATCTATCCTTCGATTCTTCTGATACATTTGTAAAAGTAGTTCTAATGGATTCAGACTGGGTTTCTTCTCAGCCATCCTCCCCTTGCAGGAATCAGGAATCATACTTCCCACAAGAATCACAACCTTTGAAAGGGGGTCCATCTCTGAGTGGTCTGTACCGAGGTATAAGTTTTTCTGCCATGAAGTCTTTCTCCTTTTCGATACAATCTCTTCACATGTGACACTAAAGAGGACTGATCAATGTATTGAACAACACTAAAACCTTGATTTGTCGTCATGATCTTTTTTTTCCGACAAACCACCCGTATTTATAGATTGAAGACCTGGAGTAGGCTCCTTGATTAAGGACTCTGCTCCCTTTCATATCTTCGCCCAATCCTTCATATTGACCATACCCATATTCAACCTCCTCGATATAATCGCTTTGTATTGACGCGAAGGAATCGACATAAAGATGCTCATAGTCAGCGAAAATCTATCAGATCCGCTGATTTTCCTTTGACTTAAGAAGAATTCACTGTTTGAGGAGACATAGGGTGTTGAATTGTGATGGATACATCATTGAATCCTCCGTTTTAGCAAATTCTTTATAGACGCCTGCAAGTAGGGGATATCCCATAAATCAACGTCTTGATTGTAGTATCCTACTTTCTCATTGCCTTGTAAAGGGTGAAGAAGAATACGGAAGTATTATTGTCCTGAGGTAATGGAAGGGATTTATTCACATTAGTTAAGGAAGGAGATTTCCTGCCTGTCTTTGTTGTATAGTCCAGACTTCAAGAAAACAAGAGGAGTTGGCTCTGATCTAGTCTACACTTTGGGAGTGCCAGTATGCGTTTTGTAAACATTTCCACATCGCCTGCATTCGTGATGGTTTGCAACCACCAACACAAACTTCGTCTTGCCGTTTTACTGTTCTGTCAATCCTTGATCCTGCTTCAGCACCATTAATACCTCGAATCCTCGTTCAGGTAAAATTCAAGGTCCAGGTAGATATCCTCAAGCTTTGTACGTGCCCAAAGGTTCTTGCGTAGGAACTTCAAGCTGGATTTTATGCTGGGGTCGTTATAGAAGCATTGTAGTTGCACCATGTCGTACAGCCCTTTCCAGCCGTAGTAATCGACCAGACGGATAAGCAGATTCTCCAGAGTTATGCCATGCAGGGGGTTATTCACTTGTGTAGTTGAATTGGTCATGTCCGTGATAGAATCTCCTTCACTCGCCCTACTTCACCACTCTCAAGACGAACCTTGATACCGTGCGGATGCATGCGAGAGTTGGTTAGGATGTCCTTGACCACCCCTTTGGTGGTAGCACCAGTGGCTTGGTCCTGCTTGAGGACAATAAGCACTTCCAGTCCAGCATGTATATCAGCTCTCATCTTACCATCCATATCAATCTCCCCCACACTCTTCACTCTATAGTAGAAAGTAATATTGTTGAAGAGCAATCCGCATCTGATTTGTGCAGGTACCAAACTACGAGTATCCCAATGATATTCGCTATTGTTTATACCTTTGTGAGTGATAGCTTGTACTATGGAGACACTTTCTCATCGGCTGCCTTGAATACCTCTAGAATCTCCATGTCAGAAGAGAGCATTACCAAGTCAGCCTTGTATCCGGGTTTTATCTTGCCTCGATCTGTTTGAGAAAGCACCCGTAATGAATTCTCGGAAACTACCTGAAAGAAGGATTGCTTGTCCAGTAAGTTTTTGTGAACAAGGTTTTTTGCTGATTCGCTGATCAGCATAGCTGAACCTATCAGTATGTCATTATCACGGTAATAACAGGCTTTTCCATTCGAATAGATTTGCTTGCCCAAATAGATACCTCCACCGGCACCCATGCCCGCCAAACTCATAGCATCAGAAATCAGACAAAGCCTTTCTGTGCCAAGTGAATTAATCGTCAAGTCAATCACTGATGGATGCACATGCACTTCGTCGCAAACAAGTTCATACGTTGCATGACTGTATTCACGGACAAACGGTATGGCTGCCAAGCCTGGACGTTTATGATCTATGCCGCTCATCGCATTGAAAAGATGCGTAAGATGATTCTTTTCCCTAGGTTTCAAGGCATCCAGGGGACAATCACTATGACCATAAGCCACAACAATGTTGTTCTGTTCCAAGATACTCGTGAGCTCCTCACTGCCTTGCAGTTCAGGAGCAATGGTCATGGAGGTAACAAGAGGCCTCTTTCCATACTTGATAGAAAGAATCCTCTCCAGATACTCCCTATCAAAGGCCTTGATACCTGAAGGGAGAATGCCACCCCTTTTCTCAGGTGCGATAAAGGGGCCTTCGACATAGACCCCAAGCAGATAGGATGAAAGGAAAGCACTCTCCTCCATTGCTTTTTTGATTTGGCCCAAAAGATCCAAATCCATGACAACTGCAAGTTGGAAACTCGTGATTCCCTTCCCTGCAAGAAACAAAGCCATGCCTTCAAGGTTTTCCTGTATATTAGCCCTGGTTGAATCAAAGCCACCACAGCCATGGATGTGCATATCGACCAGACCTGGGCCCACTAGATTGCCCTTGGCATCAATCTGCTCGAGATGCTGCACCCTCTTTTGATCATGCTTGCCAACATATGTAATGATCCCCTGCTCCACCACTATGGTGGCATCAGGCAGCAGGGCTCCATCCGCATATGCCAAGGCATTGGTTATTGCATAATCACTTTCATAATGAACCATTTGCTACTGCTCCAAATCATAGAAGTCTTGATGCTCATCACATACGTGGAGATTCAACTTCCTACTTTTCAAATTCTTCAATTCTAGAGATACAGGCATAGGAGAAGCACCTTGCTGCAAGAATAAAATCTATCATATCCTGCCAATAGATGCGATATGTGGATTACCTTTGTCCTCTTCCTTAAGATACTGACAGAAGCTATGAATATGATCCATGATTTCCATACTCGAGGAAGCTGAAGATTTTCTGGAGTGACCGGTGTCCTCGCCACTTTCGGTGAGAGGTCTCTTCATGATAGGGAAGATGGCACACTGCACAAATTAACGCATCACGCGTATTACAATCTTCTGAATCTTAAAGGCTCTGACATAAATACCCTTCTACGCAACCTTATAGTCTCAATAAAATGGTTAGGCATGCAGTGATCTGTTTACGCTATAGTTAACACTTTTGTAAGTAACAGCGCGCACTTTGGAGACACTTTTTCCTCGGCTGTCTATCTTGAAGCTTACAAATCATTGCTCAAGGTTACGGTTCAATATTTTGCTACCTTCGTTCATATAAATACATGTTATTGAGTCCAGTAAAATACTCTCACCCCGTAACCTCAAAACAACATACTGTTAGCTCTATGTTTCCTAAATCATAAAATACGCATACAGCCCACCAGCAGCATCCAATGCAACTGACACCCAGTCATACAAACAATGAAGGCCTTCTCTCATCACTTGGTAATCGGCCTGTTCGAACTCCTTACAGAACTTCGGCCAGGACGAATATTCCGAGCAGGTCTCATACTTGTCCTTGCATAATTCTTTATACAGGCCCTTCCAATCACTGTGTGAAAGGATTACTCTCCAAACCTCAAGGGTAGATTCCACAGCTTCCTTGTTGTTGAAATACGGGGAACCTTCCCAATCGTAGGTTTTAATGCCTTCGTGAATCAAATAGCTGATCGCCCCGAACTCTCTGCTCCTATGCATCTCATCAATGAATAAGCAATGTCTCTTATCACTACTGTCAGTACTCAGAGCTTCCGCATAATCTCGACTGACAAAAAGCACGTAATAAGCATATGGTTGAATCGCCAATCGCGATTCCATCTTGAACCAACGATGGCCGCTGTACCGCCAATCAGGACCTTGTATAAACAAATGGAAATCCACCAGACTCAAATAACCGGTAGCATCACTATCAGAAAACAACAAACCAAATGCCCATAGACTCTCAGAACTATAACCATCTAGGGAGTCACTCGGGGGCACATCGTTCGGAGGATAGGCGTGCAAACCGGAATCATTTCGCAGAAACACAATCCGTTCAATCATCAACCCTACTTCGATCCTTATTTCAGGATATTCAAACTCATCAATAATCGAGCCATCCCCCGCAAGAGCGATCATAACTAACAATTGTTTGATTGTGGGAGACTCTTCACAGGCTACATCAGGAACCCAAACCAGATGCGATGCTGTTTTATAAGATGATGTAAATACACCATCTGGCCCAGTAAAAAGCAACAACCCTTCATCGATCATCATCCACATGGTATGACAAATCCGTCCGTAAGATCTGACCACCCTACCCTGCAATTGCACGATTTCCATAAGAAAATGTGCAACATCCTGAGTACACGTACACTCACCCTCCAACCGGGATTTGTACGCAGAAAGTGCATTAAACATTTGAATATCCTCCATAAAATGGAGGAATATTAGGAAGAAGTTTCGTGATTCAGAAAGGTAGTCATGAAAACTATAATATCAAACGACTTTATAAATGTACAGAAAAAGTAATCGATACATCGTATAGCGATAGGAGATACGCACTAAACCCAATTCATACATTCCCAACATACGCTTTCAGGCTGACGAGACCATCAGAGGCTTGTAGGCAACCAATTCTTGAGGTTTTTTGGAGATTTACGGGTGCATAAAGGATTGTATCGGTACCAGGAAGAATTGTCATATTTTCCAAAAAAACCGACTATTTATGCCTTTGAAAGCGTGATTTGACGATTATAGGTACCGGGTAGAACTTCCACAAAATCCACAAACCTGAAAATATAGATCTTGCTGGAAGCTAACCCATAATAAAGGCTCAAGGGAGTAATCTCATGAGCCCTTTTTCTATATTCAACAATCAATTAACAACGAAATCGAGGCAGATTCCTGTCAGTCACATGGGCCAGCAGCAGGTATGGGGTATGTGAGTGTTGGTTTGTATGTTTATGCAATATGAGGTTCCTGAAAACCTATTTTGCAATTGGCTCTATAGGTTTCATTCTCCAGCCGACAAGAACTTTCCAACAATGCTCGAACTATTTTCTAAAGTTCCAGATTCTCTTGAAGTTTCAGCAAAAGATTCAGAACTTACACCAATACCGGTTGATGAGGAAATTTCTAGTCTATCAGCAATCCTTCTGGACTCAGCTTATTATGATTTTATCCATCAAAGTATAACAATAATAGACAACCTGCCTATAATAGGATCCGAAATTTTAATTCCATTAAAAGCTAAAGCATGGTTGGATTTATCGAAAAGAAAAATAGCAGGAGAAACCATTGACTCCAAAAACATTAAAAAGCATAGAAATGATATCTTTAGATTATATCCACTTCTCCCAGGGACTCTTTCATTAGATTGTCCACAGGAGATTAAAGAAGATCTTCGACAATTCACAGAAAAAATGGCTCAATCATAAATCCTGTGGGATTTTCTCAGCCACAGGGTTCCTGACATAGCCTTTCCTGCTTGCATCAAAGAGCTTGAGGAAGAAATAATCGTCATCAGGGTAGCCGTACCCTTGCCTTCTCAAGGTCTTGATTTTGTGATTGATCCCCTCGATCTTCCCTGCTGAGATGTCATAGGTCGCATGGGCGATGATACCCTCGAAGTGGTTGTCCAGCAGTCTGCTGAACCAGAGCAGGTGCTTGTTGCCTGTAGCCATGCACATGTCCATGATTTCTGTGATAGCGCCGGCCATGGATGGCTCATCGGTCATCTTGTAGGCCTCACAGAGTTTCTCCTTGATCAAGTCCAGCGTGAACAGGAGCTTGTTCTGCCTGATGAGATCCTCATATCTGGCTAGATGTCCGTCCTTGCGGACTACCTGCTCCTTGCTGAACAGCGAGCTTCCCTTGCTAAGAATCTTCCCATCCTCTGCCTCCTGGTCCTTCCTTGCAAGGGTCTGCTTGGAAGAGGTAAGGATATATCTGCTTCCCTTGAGGGATTTTGCAGCCTTCTCATCCCCCTCTGCAATGAGCCGTCTCTGCTCGTCCTTACGGATTTGGCCCACCACCTTGTCGTTGAAGTTCTTGACGATATGAAAGTAATCGAAAACCGTCTGGATGTGGGGACAACGGTCTTCAAATGCCTCCTGGAAGTCGCTGTTCATGTCGCAGGCGACCGCCTCAACCCCATCCATCCAATCCTTTCCCACGTGCTCGATGAACGAGTATACCGAGGCCTTCTTCTTCCCATGGGCGAGCCAGAGGATGTGGCCGGTCTCCATGTCTATGATGATCACTGCATACTTGTGCCCGTCATGGAGCTTGAACTCATCGATGCCCAGGTACCTCGCCTGCCGCTCGGGCTGGATGAGACGCTCTCCGTCTACGGTGTACTTCTCTTTCAGCCGCTTAAGGTCGATGGCCTTGACGGTGTTCTTGCCGAGGCCGGTTAAGTAGGCAACTTGTTTGTTGGTAAAGCCATAGGCGAGCAGGTCCCTGGTGTAGTTCAACAATTCACAGCTGATGCGGTGCCCCTTTGCCTGGAAAGGGACATCCTGCATGTGGCTGTGGCCGCATCGGGGACAATAATAGCGCAGCTTGGTGAACCTGAGACAGCTCAACTTGTCTCCGAAACACAGATGCCTCAGGGTGGCCTCACAGCGGTCATGGATGTGCATCGAGCTTCCGCACAATGGACACAGGCAATCATCGGCACTGCTCGCAAGCTCTCCTTTGAGCAGGTACATCTCTCTGTTTGATACAGTCTTTACGATCTCCGTGGTACGATTGGTGAAGCCTACCAATTCTGAGGGCAACATGATACAGTGCATCTAGGGCTGTCTTCCTTTTCTGTTGAGTGTGGTAACTAAACATTACAGGGACGGCCCTTCCTTATGCAATCATCTTCATTTCCTCTGATGTTCTCGATTCCCTATATGTTGACAGCTCTATCCAATCCCACAGAAAAAGTGATTGACCCGAAAAAATCAGTTCCGAGAAAGAGATAAATCTGAAAGTTTTTAGTATAGGCTCCCAAACATTGAAACAAGTTATTGTAAATCTTAAAAAGTTTTACAATCTTTAATGGTAACTGCTCAGGTATAGGCTTTTCTTCTTGAGAGAGCCTTCTTCTTAGCCCCTGTTTCGTTATTGAATTAGTATCATAGGTACCAGAAGAATTGTCACATTTCTCACAAAAAGCGACATTTTAAGACTACTGGGAGTGCTTCTTCAGCACCACTAATACCTCGAATCCTCGTTCAGGTAAAATTCAAGGTCCAGGTAGATATCCTCAAGCTTTGTACGTGCCCAAAGGTTCTTGCGTAGGAACTTCAAGCTGGATTTAATGCTGGGGTCGTTATAGAAGCATTGTAGTTGCACCATGTCGTACAGTCCTTTCCAGCCGTAATAATCGACCAAACGGATAAGCAGATTCTCCAGTGTTATTCCATGCAGGGGGTTATTCACTTGTGTAGTTGAATTGGTCATGTCCGTGATAGAATCTCCTTCACACGCCCTACTTCACCACTCTCAAGACGGACCTTGATACCGTGCGGATGCATGCGAGAGTTGGTCAGGATGTCCTTGACCACACCTTTAGTGGTAGCACCAATTGCTTGGTCCTGCTTGAGGACAATAAGCACTTCCAGTCCAGCGTGTATATCAGCTCTTATCTTGCCATTCATATCAATCTCTCCCACACCCCTCACTCTACAGTAGAACGTAATATTGTTGAAGAGCCATCAGCATCAGATTTGTGCAGGTACCAAACTGATATGGCTACGCTATGGAACATCTTTATAGTGATGACGCGCGCTTTGGAGACTCTTTCTCCTCGAATGACACCGTTTTTATTGTTGGTTTCTATAATAGATACAATTACCCCTAGTTTTGGGCAATTATCTCGTATTCTCACTCTGCCTTGAAAACCTCTTGAATATCCATATCAGAAGAGAGCATTACCAAGTCAGCCTTGTATCCGGGTTTGATTTTTCCTCGATCTGTTTGAGAAAGCACCCGTAAGGGGTTCTCGGAAACTACCTGAAAGAAGGATTGCTTGTCCAGTAAGTTTTTACGAACAAGGTTTTTTGCTGATTCGCTGATCAGCATAGCAGATCCTATCAGTATGTCATTATCTCGGTAATAGCAGGCTTTTCCATTCGAATAGATATGCTTGCCTAAATAGATGCCTTCACCTTCACCCATACCCGCCAAACTCATAGCATCAGAAATCAGACAAAGCCTTTCTGTGCCAAGTGAATTGTTTGTCAAGTCAATTACTGACGGATGCACATGCACTTCGTCACAAACAAGTTCATACGTTGCATGACTGTATTCACGGACAAACGGCATGGCTG
This sequence comes from uncultured Sphaerochaeta sp., assembly GCF_963676285.1. Taxonomy (NCBI): domain Bacteria; kingdom Pseudomonadati; phylum Spirochaetota; class Spirochaetia; order Spirochaetales; family Sphaerochaetaceae; genus Sphaerochaeta; species uncultured Sphaerochaeta sp. The sequence goes on along the minus strand of NZ_OY781063.1, from coordinate 2,330,269 downwards.
CCAAGCCTGGACGTTTATGATCTATACCGCTCATCGCATTGAAGATATGCGTAAGATGATTCTTATCCCTAGGTTTCAAGGCATCCAGGGGACAATCACTATGACCATAAGCCACAACAATGTTGTTCTGTTCCAAGATACTCGTGAGCTCCTCACTGCCTTGCAGTTCAGGAGCGATGGTCATGGAGGTAACAAGAGGCCTCTTTCCATAATTGATAGAAAGAATCCTCTCCAGATACTCCCTGTCAAATGCCCTAATACCTGAAGGGAGAATGCCACCCCTTTTCTCAGGTGCGATGAAAGGGCCTTCCACATAGACCCCAAGCAGATAGGATGAGAGGAAAGCACTCTCCTCCATTGCTTTCTTGATCTGGCCCAAGAGATCCAAATCCATAACAACTGCAAGTTGGAAACTCGTAATACCCTTTCCTGCAAGAAACAGGGCCATGCCTTCAAGGTTTTCCTGTACATTGCCTCTGGTTGAATCAAAGCCACCACAGCCATGGATGTGCATATCGACCAGACCTGGACCTACAAGATTGCCCTTGGCATCAATCTGCTCGAGATGCTGAACCCTCTTTTGATCATGCTTGCCAACATATGTAATGATCCCCTGCTCCACCACTATGGTGGCATCAGGCAGCAGGGCTCCATCGGTATAGGCCAAGGCATGGGTTATTGCATAATCACTTTCATAATGAACCATTTGCTACTGCTCCAAATCATAGATTTCTTGGTGCTCATCACATACCTGGAGATTCAACTTCTTGCTTCATCATCAAATCCTTCAATCTTTGAGATACAGGCATAGGAGTAGCACCTTGATATTAGAGTAAAACCTATCACAACCTGTGAATAAATGAGAAGTTGAAGACCTGTACTAAGAACTAGAAACTTGTGATGCTTGGTGAGTCTCTACAAACGAGTCTCTTGAAGCGAGCAGCTCTTGTATCCCCTTGATGGAACCAAACAAACCGGCGGCTTCGGTAGGGAGGAAAATTTTCTGACTTGTCCCATTTGCAAGATCCTTGGCAATTTCGTTCTGCGAGCGTAACACTTCCATCATGAGGAGATTCTCTGCTCCTTCCTTATCGGCATAGACCTTGCGGACCGCATCGAGACCTATTGCTTTTGCTTGTTGTACTAACTGGATTGATTCAGCTTCTCCTTGGGCTAGTAGGATTCTCTCTGTCTTGATTGCCTCAGCTTTCATAACACGTGACTCGCTCTCTCCCTGAGCATTGAGAATGAGGCTTTGCTTGATTCCTTCTGCCTCCAAAATTGCAGCTTGCTTCTTTCCCTCGGCAATAGTTACTTCCTGCCTTCGGGTACGCTCAGCACGCATCTGTCTCTCCATATCTTCCTTCAAGTCCGCTGGAGGGACGATATCCTGAATCTCTACACGGAGAATTTTCACCCCCCACTTATCCGTAGCTTCATCAAGGATGGTCCGGAGTTTCTGGTTGACCGAATCACGTGAGGAGAGACTGGCATCGAGATCCATCTCCCCAAATACATTACGCATAGTGGTCTTTGAAAGCTCACGGATTGCCATGATCAAATCACTGATCTCATACAGAGCTCGGTGGGGTTCAACAATCTGATAGAAGATCAAGGTATCGACGGTGAGACTAATATTATCCCGGGTAATAACGGCCTGAGAAGGAATATCATACACCTGCTCGCGTAGGTCTACGCAGTAAACAGAGAGTCCCTCGGGTTTATAGTTTAAGTGTTTTACCACACGTTTCCGATCGAGAAAGGGAATGATGAAGTTTATGCCTGATTCCAGAGTTCGTACATATTTGCCCAGTCGTTCGATGATCATCGCCTGCCCCTGAGGCACTTGCTTGATACCCTTCAGTACGATGAGAACAACAAAAAACGTCACTGCAAGAATAATATAAAACTCTTCCATCCCCTACTCCTTTTCCACCATCAATTTCACCCCGTCGAGAGCTTTCACTACAACAATCTGGCCGACGGCAATTGGTTCATTCTCCTTGGCGACTGCACTCCATACTTCCTTGCGCACCCTGACCTTTCCGGTTGATTTCAACGGATCGATGGTCTCGACGACAACAGCCTGCTGGCCGATCAAGGAGGAAGCATTGGTTCTGACACCTTCTTTACCAACAAAGCGATTGATAAAGATTCTGCGTACAAACACAGTCAGAATGAGTAGAGTAACGGCGAAGACAATCAGCACAACTGAGGTTGAAGCACCAAGGTATACGGGTATCGCAGCAAGAATAGTCGCAATGCCGAACCACATAACAATGAAGCCGGGTGTTATAATCTCCATTGCCATGAAGAGAATCCCGACAACTACAAAGATCCACCACAGATTCATCTGCTCCTCCTTTTGTTTTGCACCTGAAAAAACAGTAGACCTGCTTGTATCACCTGTCAACTGTGAAGGTCATCACTATCAGCAAGGATTTAACACTTTCAATGAAAACAAGTTTTAAGACAAACGAATATAAGTTGCTACATAGTTCCCAAACGTTATGAAATAAATCACTATGTGTTCCAGTCCTATTCAGTTTTAGGATAAATGTATCCTGATCCGGTTACGCTCTAGTTCACACTTCTGTAAGTAACAGTGCTCGCTTTAGAGACACTTTATCCTCAAATGCCACCGCGCACCTATGATTGATGAAATGCCTGTCCTACAGAAAAGGGCTGCCACAATGTTCACTGTTGCGGCAGCCTCTTTAGTTAGTTCCTAATAATTATATTATGTTACTGTTACTTCAAACTTGCCTACTTCGCCTTGACCTTCTTAACCAACCTCATCACCACCGGTGCAAGGATGAAAACTGCCGTTATCAATAGAAGTGCAGCAGAAATAGGTTTCTCTATGAAGATTTTAGCAGACCCATTGGAAATTGAGAAAGCTCTCCGGATTGCCTGTTCAAAGCGCGGGGCAAGAACGAATGCCAAGAGAATCGGTGCTACCGGATACTGGTGCTTCTGCATAATAAATGCAATTACACCGGCGCCCACCATGAACCAAACATCGAACATATTGTTGTTCACAGAATAAGCTCCCACGATACAGATAAATACAATGATTGGAGCAATAATACCACGGGGAATTCTCAGAATCGACATGAGAAACGGGATCATTACCAAGCCGACAAAGATACAGGCAAGGTTTCCGATGTACATAGAACTGATGAGCCCCCAAACAAAGTCAGTCTGCTGAATGAAGAGTAAAGGACCAGGTTGCAGTCCCCACATCATTAGACCTCCGAGCAGTACCGCTGTAGTACCAGAACCTGGAATACCCAGTGTGAGCAGGGGAGCAAAGGCCCCTACTGCCGCAGCATTGTTTGCAGCCTCTGAAGCAGCTACCCCTTCCAGGGCACCATTTCCCATCTCTTTCTCGTTCTTCCCAGTCTTCTTTTCCATGACATAGGAGAGGAAGGAAGCAGTGGTACCACCGGCTCCGGGAAGGAACCCGACAAAATTACCCAGGATTGCACTCTTGATAGCTGTGGGAATGATCCGTTTCAGCTCTTCCTTACTCAGGATACTCTCCTTGAGCGTCAGACGCGGCCCCGTGGTAAGGATGTCTCCCTCCTCTTTCTTGCTCATGAGTTCCATCACCTGAGGAAGCCCGAACATCCCGATAACCAAAGGAATAAAGGAAAAACCGCTGAGCAGGTTGACCGAACCGAAGGTATATCGTCCAGCACCACCAGCCATCGAATCCATGCCGACTGTAGACAGCAGGATCCCCAAGGCTGAAGCAACAATACCTTTCAATGGATCGTCCCCAAGGAGCCACCCAATGGAAGTGAGGGCCAAAAGAATCAGGGCTGCAATCTCAGCCGGTCCGAACTTCAACCCCACCTTGGCGAGCAGAGGACCGAACAGGGTCAATGTCACGATCCCGATCGACCCCCCAATAAAGGAAGAAATGTTCGCTGCAAAAAGCGCCTTTCCACCTTTTCCCTGACGACTCAGCGGGTATCCATCGAGGGCTGTCATAACTGCAGGCGAATCGCCTGGTATATTGAGCAGGATGGCGCTGTAGGCACCACCGTACATGTTTCCGTAGTAAATTCCGGCAAGCATGATGATTGCGGAAGTAGGATCCATCTTGAAAGTGAGGGGAAGAAGCAGCGCCACACCAGTCACCGCTCCAATACCGGGCATTGCACCGACAAGAAGGCCCATGAACCCTCCTGCAATGGCCAGTAATACATTCGCTACCGAAAAGGAGGTACCGAATCCTTGCATGAGAAGATCGAAATTACCCATACCATTGTTCTCCTTTTAAAATAGCTGGAATATGAAACCCTGCGGAAATGGCACACGGAGCCACATCCTAAAGATTCCATAAATAAAGAAGGTGAAAATCGCACTGGTAATCAATGTCTTCACCCACGAATACTTGCTGAGAAAACGCATCCAGATCGAAGTAAAAAGGAACACCGAAAAGCCGATTCCGCCCACTTGGAGCATGAAGCCACCAAGGACAGCTGCCACAACAGGTATAAATGCACTCGGTTGGAATACATACGTCTCTTTCTGATTTTTCCCGAATACCACTTTGATGAGAATTGCAAGGGCGGCAGCAAGAACGATTACCGCGAAGATTACCGGTACAAATCCACCACCGGGTCTCCCATTTTCCCAGAACACGTAACGAACGACACCTTGTTGTATCCATACGATCGCAACAAGTATTTCTATGATTACAATGACTATATCCATTTGATAAACCGTCCTGTTGTACTAACAGTCATGAAGAGGAGAAAGAAAGACTACTCTCTCCTCTTCATTGTTCATAGCTTTCCTGTCCAGTATCCTACTTGAACATTCCGATTTTCTCACCCATCTGGAAAAGTTGCTCGGAGTTCTCAGTTGCATAGGGACCAAATTTCTCAGCACCCATGTATCTGCCATCAAGAGCACTCTTTTCAATGTAGTTGGTCTTCCACTGTTCAGTGGCAGAAACCTTCTCGAAAACACTAGACCAATAAGCCACGGTTTCGGCTGACATGCCGGAGCCTCCCATGATTCCACGGAACATCTGGAACTTGATGTTGGGGTATCCAAGCTCCTTGAAAGTTGGTGCTGATGCGAAAACTCCATCCAGCCTATCCTCAGAGAAGGAAGCAAGGGCACTCATATTCTTTGCCTCGATCTGGCCAATGCATTCGGAAGGGTTCATGATACCGAATTCAACATGCTCACCAAGCATGGCACTGGCAATTTCACCAGCGCTGTCAAAATAGACACCATTGAGTTCAATACCAACCTGCTGGTTGATCATTTCAACACAGAGGCGGTCGAGATTATCAGCAACACCAACAGAAATGCCACCAGGATTCTTCTTTGCTGCTGCAATGACGTCATCGAATGTCTTATAGGGAGAATCGGAAACGGCGACAAAAAGCACATTGTCCATGGCAAGAGCTGCGATGGGGACCAGGTCTGAAGCATCGACCTCCTTGCTTGCCTTCAGCCCCAAGGCTTGTGCGCCATTAAGAGCTACCAAGGTATAATTTCCGTCACGATTCTTATCAGCTGCATAGGCAGCCCCAACCGTTCCACCACCACCGGGCTTGTTGACTACTACAACGTTTCCATCAACCAAATCGTTCTTATTGATGATATCGACGATAAGCCTGCAGAAAGTATCCGTACCACCACCTGCACTTGCCGGAGCCACAAACTCGACCGGACGGTCGGGATAAGCGCCTTTGGCCTCTTCAGATCCTTGGGCACTGACCACACCCATGGTAGTCAGAACCAACAGTACCAAAATCAAAAATTTTCTCATTCCATTCTCCTTTGTATATTCTGACAGCATCTTCCAGTATTGTATACAATTTTTGCTGTCATGAATTAAATGCAAATGCTGTGCCAAATATGTAGTTTACGTTGCATAAATTCCATAAATTCTGCACTAACATACAAATAAATCCACATCTGAGTCTTAACCGCTTTTATACATCGCACGAAGAATGTTCAAAAGATTGCAGTTTCGCACACCTTACATTGCATGTATTGCATACAGGGAAAGGACCTCAGGGACGCAGAGTTATCTTTATTGCCGTATCATCCTTGTCTGCGAGCTCGAATGCTTCCTTGATCTGTTCCAGCTTGAACTCATTGGTCACCAAAGACTTGATGTCAACTTGCCCGGTGATTACCGGCCTGAGCGTCTCAGGTGTCCAAACGTATCGCTCCTGCCATGAATGATGCACGAGACAGGTATTTATGAACTGCAGGCCATCATCGTGCCATCTGCTGATGTTCAAAGTAATCGGCTCGGTGACCCAGCTATAGAAAACAAACTTGCCATTGTGCCTGATCATCTCACTCGCTGCATTGAAGGAATCTGCGCTCCCTGCTGCTTCGACCACGACATCGGCTCCAATACCACCAGTCAACTCCTTCACAATCGCAACGGGGTCTTCTTTGGTAATGTTGATCGTAATGTCTGTTCCCAGCTTCTTCGCAATTTTCAGTTTCCCTTCCAAGGTATCAACAACGATTACCTTATGTGCCCCCTTTGCTTTGGAGCACTGGGCTATGATCTGACCAGCGAAACCGCCCCCCATAATGACAACTGTATCTCCCAGCTGCACCTGTGAATTAAGGCCCGAATACATAGCACATGAAATTGGCTCGCCCAGACATGCCAGGTCCATCTCAAGACCCTTGGGAACTGGTTGGAGCTGCCACGTCTTGGAGAGGAAATAATCGGCATAGTTGTTGTTCCACCCAAAGGCAATCACTTTATCACCTACTTGGTATTCGCTCACCTTCGATCCAACCTCCACAACAGTGCCTCCACTTTCATGCCCGAGGGGAAAGGGAAACTTCGGGGGATGGCGGAACTCAGCAGTCTTTGGGGGAAGCTTGCCCCGGTAGAAGAGCTTGTCCGATCCGCAAATGCCCATCAGATTGTTTTTTACGATGACCTCATCATCCCCACATACCAGTTTCTTCTCGATCAGATCGATATCATAGGGCCCCTTCAGCAGGGCTGCACGTGTTGTTACTGCCATTGTTGACTCCTCTTATTGTTTTGTTTTTTCATTATTTCTCAGATAATCAATTTCATTCTCACTGAGGTATCTTACCTTTTCATCCTTGAGCAGATAGACCAGCTTGGCGGTTTCCTCAAACTCCTCCATCAGGTCCATCGCAACTTCCAAAGATGAACCGGTAATCACAGGACCATGGTTCTGCAGGAGAAACGCATTTCTTTTACCAGCCCATTTGCCAAGCGCTTCAGCCAATCGGTCGTCCCCTGGCGGATAGTAGGGAATCATCTCAATCCTACCTATCTTCATTACAAAATAGGGCGTGAATGGCTTGATGATCTCATTGGTATCGATATCTGCAATGCAAGAAAGTCGTGTTGTCCAAGTAGAATGCAAGTGAACCACAGCATGCACGTTCGGGCCCTTGTAGAGTGCAAGATGAAACTTCACCTCCTTGGACGGCTTCTTGCCGGATATGAGCATACCAGAGTTATCCACAAGACTAAGTTCGTCTGCAACCAGTCTGCCCAGACAGGATCCTGTGGGAGTTGCAAGGATGGTGCTCCCATCAACGCGTACACTGACATTGCCGGCGCCGCCTGCCATATACCCCCGTTCATAGAGAGATTTACAAAACCGAACCATCTGGATTCTCAGTTCTGATTCACTCATACCATCTCCTTCTGAGCCTTGATGAAGAAATCATCGCTCCCAAAATTCCCGCTCTTGAGGACAAGATAGACATCCTCTTCAACTGCCTTAAGCCAAGGAACCCCTGGATCAATCTGAGGCCCGATGAAAAACGAATCGATACCAAGGCTTTGAACCACCTTGCCACTGGTCTCCCCCCCTGCGGTGATATAGTTTCGTACGCCCATCCTATGCAATTCCACTGCAAGGTCGCCAAAGAATGCTTCTATTGCTTCCTCAACAACGCCGGCTGGATACTTCTCTCTCGAAAGGGCAAGTTCTTCTGGAGGTACGGTTGCATACACCAAGGGAGCGAATGGATCATCTAGACGGGGAGTGAGCCAATCAAGTACTTCCTTCAGGTATCCATCCTTGTCCCTAATCAATTCATCCTTGCTAATCTTGAGCGCATCGGCACTATTCCGGTACAGGGAGACCTGCCGGTTGGTTGCTTCCGAGCATGAACCAGCAAGGATGATCGTCTTGGCAACCTTGGGCCTTCCGCCAGCTATTGCGTTTGCCTTGTTCATGACATCGGAGCAATAGAGGCTCGCCAAAGATGCTGCTAGCCCCGATCCCCCTGTGATAAGGGGCATATCAACGAGAGCTTGGGCTGCAATGTCGAGATGCGCCTGATCTAGGGCATCGAGGACCACATAGCTGTACCCCTTTTCCCTTGAATGCGTCAGAAAATCCTTCACAGCATCCACCCCAGCATTGAGGGTTTCCACATGTAGGCTGGCCGCCTTCCCCTTTGACTGGCTCTCCATCACTCGGCTGAGCTTGGAATCTTTCATTGGGGTAACAGGGTGGTTTCGCATCCCCGACTCATTGAGCAACTGGTCATATACAAACAAGTAGCCTTTGTAGATTGTTCTGCCGTTGACAGGGAGGGCTGGGCATACCACCGTCTGGTCAGTTTCCAGCTCTTGCATCAAGGCATCAATAACAGGCCCTATGTTGCCCCTTTCTGTCGAGTCAAAGGTTGAGCAGTACTTGAAATAGATCTGCTCACACCCCTGCCCTTGTAGCCACCTGAGGGCGGAGAGAGAATCTCTCACCGCCTCTTCCTTCGGACACGAGCGAGATTTCAGGCTCACAACCCAGGAGTCAACCTGTACTTTCAAATCGTGGTCGGGCACTCCGTTTACCTGAACCGTGGTGATCCCATTGGCCACGAGAAAACCTGCAATATCAGTGGCCCCGGTAAAATCATCTGCTATGACACCAATTTTCTTCATTTTTCATCCTGAAGAAACATGCCATCCTGCTCCCTTCTCAGGGACCAAAGCATTGTATCTGTCTCGGGTATTTCAAGCATCTCTGCAGTAAGCAACTGCCCAGCCGATACATCTTCCTTCAATTTCATTCCGTCAGCGAGGTAATAAGGAAGTTGTATATTTTCATCAATCCTCTTGGCTGGACGAAGAATACCATCGAAACCCTCAATGACGTGGTGATGACCCACAGCCTTCAACTCGGTGCCTGCTTTCATATCACGATTGGCTTTTGCAACCAGGTCGTAACGAGGTGTAGGATTATCGGATCCGGTGGGCAGACCCAACAGCCCCACGGAGAGAACGCTGTATAAAGCCTCGAATCCAAGGTAGTGGGCAGGATAGTAAATCATGGCTGCCTTACCATTCCTGCTTACGGGGACACCCTTCTCCTTCAGGACCTGCCAGGTTTCCTCATCGTCACAGGCAACCACGACAAACTCACCTCCCTCCATACTCTGCTCATCGAACCTCCTGAGACAGTTATAGACATCAATTTTCATGGTTCCATCGAATAGGCCGCCTCTATCTTTGGAACACATCAAATCTGGTACCTCAAGAGTCCTGGCCACCGGATAGTGGAACGCTTCGATATCGGGATTGAACTCAGGGAGGTGGTTGCAGACAATGGCCATTTCTGCAAGGTCCGGGATAGCCCGCTGGCCGAACATATGCAGCATCTTGCTGCGTTTTTCTACGGTCGCCTCAAAGTCATCACCAAGATCCCAGACATCGGAGAAACCTGGAATAACCACTGTCTTTCCAAGTACTTCCACCGATGAATTTGTCGGGTCATAGATGAAGTCATATTCACTTGCCTTGCCAATACCAAGAATGGTGAGCCCTGCATTACGTGCCCACGTGACGAGACCAATGAGCAGTGATGGTTGATCACCTTCTGCCAAGGAGTAGAGGACCCCCTTTTCCCTGGCTTTTTTTGCAAGCAGGGGTCCGACCACAGAATCAGCTTCCTTGGTCACAATGACAACATTTTTCTTGTTTTCTATCGCAGAGAGACAGTAAGAAGCCGCAGCTTCCGGATTCCCCGTTCCTTCTATAACCACATCGAAGGGCATCTCCATGGCCAAGGGAATGTTATCAAATATGAGGAACTTTCCTTCACTAAACGCTTTCAGCCCAGCTTGCTTTTCGGTGCAATGCATGATGTCAGACTCATTCACCCCAATGGAAAGGTAGGCGTCCCTACATTTCTGGATATTCCTACCACAGAGGATGCGAATGGAAAGTCTCTTGTTCCTTACCCCATATACAAAGAGGGAATGGTTGAAACCTCCCACGCCGATAATAGCCAATTCAAGTTTACCCTTCTTGGAATTGGAGAACAGCAAGTCATAGTTCATGGATGATGCTCCTTCATGCATTTCTAGTGTTACCTACACACCAATGCAATAAGGATGCCAACATGAGGACATTATTCGATTCCCCAGGATTTCATTTAATATTTTCTTATTCAGTAGGGAGTAATATTCTCCCAAAAGACATTGGATACAGATTGAGCGTTCTCTCATTTGTTTCCCTGCATATATTTTGCTTGCAAACCCAATTGTATGCATGCAAAATGTATTGCGTTTATGCAACTTGTCAGGAAAGGTAATACCATGATAAATATTTCGTTCATCGTCCCCTATAAAGCAATGAAGTACGTCGTTGAGGAAATTTTCTCATCGCATCAAGAAAAGGAGGAACTTCGTCCGAACATCCTTACAAAAACGGTGGATGAAATCCAGAAGGAAGATCTGGAACAGGCTGACATTGTCATCGCTCGTGGATACTCGGCAAACCGGGTAAAGGCTACCAACGTGCCGGTGCTACCCATCTCTGTGACAGGTTTCGACATCACCGTTGCCCTCAACTCCTGTATTCAGAAGTACAATCCTACAAAAATAGCAGTCATCGGCCCGCTAAATACCGTCTACGGTATAGAGGAGATAGCAAGTGTCTTTTCCTGTGAGATCGCGAGTTATCAAGTGTCTAATCCCAATGACTTGAAAAGCATCATCCTCCGAGCACAGGCAGAAGGAGCAACTGCCATCATCGCAGGTAAGAGCGGTACTTCAATAGCCACAGCTCTTGGTATTGATGCAATAATGATCCTCAGCGGACGTAAGACGATAATGCAGTCCATAGACGAAGCAATCCGTGCTGTGCGCCTAATGCGCCAGGAACGTGAAAGAACCGACCGATTCAAGGGCATTATGGACTACTCATTCGAAGGCATCCTCTCGGTAAACAACGAAGGCATCATAACTACAGCGAACAACTACGCACGAAAGGTACTCGATGGTTTGGATAATGAGCCCGAGCAGATATATTTAAAGGATGTGCTTCCCCAACTCGACAGCCAGGCAGTATTGGAAGGACGGACTAAGATCCTGGGCGAATTGATACAGATACAAAAGAACCTCTACACCTTCAACTGCGTATGTGCCGGAGACACCGGGGCGGTTGTCACTTTCACCAATGTATCCAAGATACAGGAACTGGAAGGTCAGATCAGGAGCAAGTTGCATAAGAAAGGTCTGGTTGCAAAGTACCAATTCTCAGATGTGATTGGCAGTGAAGAAAAACTTCTAGAGACGATCAAGCGAGCCAAGAAGTTCAGTAAGGCGGAATCGAATATCTATATTTTTGGGGAGACGGGAACAGGCAAGGAGCTCTTCGCCCAGAGCATCCATAACTCGAGTGCCCGCCGGGCACACCCGTTTGTAGCCATCAACTGCGCTGCCCTCTCGGACAATCTGTTGGAGAGCGAGCTTTTTGGGTATATGGATGGGGCATTTACCGGTGCCTCAAAAGGTGGCAAGATTGGACTTTTCGAACTCGCCCACCGAGGCACAGTGTTCCTCGATGAAATCGGGGATATTTCACCGAGTTTGCAAAGCAAGTTGCTGAGGGTTCTACAGGAGCGTGAGATTCGGAGAATAGGGAGTGACCAGGTAATTCCGATAGATGTGAAGATCATCTGTGCATCGAATAAGAACTTAAGCAGTCTGGTGGAAAGTGGGGTTTTTCGTGAGGACCTCTTCTACAGGCTCAATGTATTGAAACTCAAACTACCCCCACTTCGAGAAAGGCCCAGGGACATTATCGACCTGAGCAAGTACTTTATCAAAATGAACTGTAAGAAACTCGGCTACAACTCCATTACTCTCTCCGATGAGGCTGAAGAGTTGCTACAGAGCTACAGCTGGCTGGGAAACGTACGCGAGCTCTCCAATTTCTGTGAACGGCTGTGCGTTCTGCTGGAAGAAGGAGTTGCAGAAGCAACGGATGTACTCGACTGCTTGGAAGAATCGGAGAGACTCGAAGGATTACTCCCATCCCAAAATGATTTAGTATCAGCGACAATGACCAGTGAGAAGGAAATCCTTCTCCAAGTATTGGAAAACAGCAAGACCAAGCGGGAAGCAGCCTTGAAGTTAGGCATAGATCCTTCAACCTTATGGAGGAAAATGAAGAAACACGGACTGGAGTAAGTTTAGTCTGGGTACGCTTTGGAGATACTTTCTCCTCGACTGCCTTGGTTATGGTCTACAACCACCCACATCAAGACTTCCCTTGCAGTGTACTCCCAGTGCAAGCTGTCCTCGTCCCATGGGTCTCTGTGTGTTCTTTGATTTGTGGTAAAACCATGAATATTACGGTTCCCATGGGATTCTCTTTATTTTTCCCCTCTTCTTCTAATAATGGACACGTAATATTACTGCTCGTGGTCCCTTTTCTTGCTATACTCTGCATTATGAAAATTGCCAGACTTTCTCAAGTTTCTCATTCTGATATACATGCCGCTTTTCTACGTGCCTTCAGCGACTATCAAATACCGGTGAAGGAGACGTTGGAGGAGATGGCGGTGGAGAACAGGCAAAGAGGAATTGACTATGACGCCTCATTCGGAGCCTTTGCGGACAATGGTGAACTTGTTGGGTTTCTCTTCTGCGGAGTCAGAAACGATGAAGGTAATTTGAGATATTATGACGGTGGGACTGCAATAATTCCTGAATGGCGTGGACGCGGCATTGGGGGGCTTCTTCTGGATACGGTACTACCCGATGCAAAATATCGAGGTGCTTACGATTTTATCCTTGAGGTCATCCAAGATAATGTAAATGCACGAAAGCTTTATGAATCTCGGGGCTTCTCCATTACCCGGAATCTTCGATGTTATAAGAAATCGTTGAAAGATATTCCATTGATGGAATCCTGCTCTTATATGATCAAAACTCCCTCAATGGATGAATATAGAGAGGTTTCCAAATCTCTTTCTTTGCCGTACATCCCTTCGTGGCAGAACACCAATTCGTCCGTATTCAGTATCTTTGAACATCTCATAACGCGTATGTTGAGCCATGGGGGGAAACCGGTCGGTTACTTTGTGCTAAATCCCCAAACGGGACATATCCTACAAATGTCAGCCCTAGGGAAATCGCCTGCTATCTACAGTGAACTCATGTCTCTTGTAAAAACCTGTACAATGGCCGATAGCGTTAAATTCATCAATATTGACGAATCATCAACATTCATTACCTTTTTGGAAGAGCATGGGTGGGATCGTTACATCGACCAATATGAGATGATAAAATGTTTCAAGCCTACTTCTTGAACTTACAACCGAACCTAGAAGGTTGATCTGGGTATGCGTATTAGTGACACGTTCTCCTCGACTACCTTCGTTGTGGTTTGACACAATCGACACTTCCTACATCGCCATACTGTTTTGCTGTTCATATACCTACACAAAGTTTAGCATGAGCAGATGAAGACTTTTGGGCGATTGAAGAATGAGATATTCTATACATGTTCATTATTTGGGATATCAATCGAGGAATTGTGTTCCCTGCTTGAAGATTATATCTATTTGTACAATCGGAAACGAATCCAAATATCTTTTCCCTCATGAGTATCACAGGAATCTTGGTCTGGCATCATAAGAAAGTCCAACTTTTTGTCCGAACCATCCTTTATTAATTGTACCTACCCAAGCACGGGTGTACTATGGAGCCATCCAGATACGGAGGCAGAAAGTGTTTACTCAACAAGAAGATATGTATAAGACACTGCTTGAGCTGTCCTTTGAAATCAGTGACGTGATTATCAACACTGCAGATCGCGTCATAATGTACAAGAAAATCCTCGACAGGATCTGCGACAAGTTGGGTTTTGATTATGCGGAAGTATGGGCAATGTCCAAGGACGACCGACTTGTGAAAACAAATATCATGACTGTTCGAAACAGCTCAATGGAAGAATTCGCAGACATAAGCCAAAATTACTCCTTTTCATTTGGGGAGGGAATTCCAGGTGTCACTTGGAAAGCTCGACAACCGCAATGGATAGACAATGTACAGAAAGAACAAAACTTCCTAAGGAGAGTTGAAGCCAAACACTATGACGTAAAAACTGGAGTCACCGTTCCAATTTTTGCATACGATTATCTGGATGCCGTCTGCTTTTTTTTCAGTAAAAGAGAATTGGTAAGAGCACCTATGTTTTTAGATCTGTTGAACTTCTTTGCCCGAATCATCGGGATCAACATCATTAAAGAGGAGCTCAATCGTGAAGTCAAAAAAGTACTTCATAAGAATAAGAATGAAAATGAGATCAACATAAAAACCGTCAATAAGATATTTGCTCTGCGAGACCCTTACACGATTTCACATCAGGCGGAGGTAGCTGATTTTTCGAAGACCTTGGGGCAACACATGGGATTGGATGAAAGTTCAATCGATGATCTCTATCTGGGTGGAACATTCCATGACATTGGGAAAATTGAGACCCCCCAAGAGATCCTAAGCAAACCGATGAATCTCAACCAGGAAGAATATAATCTCGTGAAAAGACATCCAAACACAGGGTATGAAATATTGATCGATGCTTCCCTCTCAGATAATGTGAAGCAAATTGTCTTGGAGCATCATGAACGGCTAGATGGGAGTGGATATCCGAATCAATTGAGGGGAAATGAAATACATGATCTCTCCAAAATCGTTGCAGTATCCGATGTTGTTTCTGCAATGCAAACCCATAGACCGTATAGGGCAGCACTTCCAGCGAAAATCGTTATCAACGAGCTTAAAAGGCAAGCTGGTATCAGTTTGGACAAAGACATAACAAATCTGGCGATTGAGGTGCTGTGTAACCAATGACCGGTAACAGTGATAAGCACACTTGTGCTATTGTATTATCTTAATCAAAAAAGATTTACCATTATTAGTAAAAGCACACCATAAGTTATTGAAAAGAGTTGCTACATAGACCCAATGCTTTATGAACAAAATTAAAATAAATCACTATGTGTTCCAGTCCTTATCAGTTTTAGGATAAGTGTATCTTGTACTATCTTATATACAAGCAACCAATCCGGTTGGATATGACATTCTCTCATCCCCATATTGTCCTTTGAGTTGATGAGAGGATGATCATGAAATGATGGTGGTAGTGGTTGTTCATTACAGAGAAAAGTAATTACCTCTTCCAACTTTTTAGGGTCACAACCTCTTTTTACTGCCTTTCTGTAGTCTTTCTTGAACTGTCCAGTGAATGAAGGCTTAAGCATTATTTAGTGCATCCATCAGGCTTGAAACACTATCAAACGGGCCGTGCATGTCCTTTCCTTCCTCAGCTGATTTCATTGCAGAGAGAGTCACATCATTGGGAGCATGTAAAACTACCTCAAAGGGAAACCCACTATGGTAAATGGCCTGTCGTAAAAAAACATTGATTGCGGTAGTCATGTCCATACCAAGCTCGGAAAAAATCATCTGCGCTTCTTCCTTAACTTCCCGGTTCATGCGGATTGTCATACTGGTATCGGCTTTTCCTGCCATAGTATTGGCCTCCTAACATCTAGAAATACAATCAAATTGTACTACATAGAATGTCTATTGTAAATACAATGCACATATAAGTGGTTTATTTCTAATCGGATAATTGTATAGTAGAAGCATAATCACCAAGAAAAACACGACCCTCTTCCCTTTATATCTGTATTCATCCCACCTACTACTCACCCTTACAGAGGAATGTGAATGAGAACAGCAAAGCCCTTGCTTTCTTCTGATGAAAACCGTACCTGCCCGTCAAGCTGATCGATTCTCTCTCTAATACCTCTCAGCCCATTGCCTTCCTTTAGCTTGGAACACCCCTTGCCGTTGTCATGGCTCTGTATCCTAAGGATGCCATCATGGCATTCCATGGCAAGTTCCATGTTATTTGCTTGTCCATGCCGTATGCTATTGGTAATAAGCTCTTGGATTATTCTGTAGACGGGTATCTTAAGATCGTCAGAGAGGTCATCAGGAAGTTCAATATCGCCCTCAATATTGAAATTGTAGCTGTCTCGAGCTTCCTGTATCAATTGGTGTAAACATTCAGAGAGTGACAGCTCTTCAATGCCCAATGGGTTCAGTGCTTTTATAGCCCTTTTCACATCATTGAATCCAGATCTCGTAATCTCCTGACTTCGTATAATCGCTTCCAGTGCCTTGTCGGAATTCTTATCGATGAGTTTTCTGGCAACTTCCAGCTGTATTATTGCACCGGTCAGGGAGTGTCCAAGTGTGTCATGGATCTCCCTGGCGATGCGGCTACGCTCCTTCAATATACCCGCTTCCTCAAGTTGCAGGGTCTTGCCTTTGAGTTCTCTCATAAGGTAATGGAGTTGATTATTCTGAATGAGCTGTCTCTTGGCAAAATAGAACGTTGCCGTGACAAAACAGTACGTCACGGTGTTGCTCAAAATATAACCGGCAATAAAGTTTCCATCCAAGTATCCTTGGGCTGCCTTGAACTTGAAAAGAGCCACCGCCTGATACAGGATAAGTGGCACCCAGAAATAGATGCTATTATACCTAAGACTGTATTCAATGATCACTAATGCCACGGTGAGAAGTACGACGAATCCGTAGTCCTCAGAAACAGAGAGATAGTCTTGTCCTATGATGAGGATGGCAAGAAGATAAGGCAGAACGCCTCGCAGCACATGGAACCGCTCATGAGGCAAATAATGTATACCCAGCATGATGACAAGACATGCCGTCAAGATACTCGCTATCGGAAGATTCCCAGGATTTACCCGTACGATGGCAATAACATACAACAAAAATGCCAGGAGAAGCCCGAGGAATATACTCTCTTCAATGTTCCGGTTCAATTGAGGTCTCAGGTCATGGGTTGTTTCCGCTCTCGCTCTCTTCTGGAATGCAAGAAGGTAGGCAATTATCCCAGGGAGACTGAGGAGCAAAATAACAACCCAAAAAATCTTGGCATTTTTTGAAAGTTCATTATTCCCCAGACATTCAGGTATCAACCTGTACTGGAGTATGACTTGAAGCGTGAGAATAAGCAGTAATGCGGGAAGGATATGCCAAAATATCATCCGGTACTCCCTCCGTCCCCCATAAGTCCATTGTCTATAGCAAACGACATCAGTTTGGGTCGTCCCTTTATTCCAAGCTTGTCATAGAGTGCGGTTATATAATTTTTGACCGTTCCCAAGGATAAACACAATGCATCTGATATCTCTGTATTGTTCAGACCGTGGGCTATAAGTCTTAGAATATCCATCTCTCTTGTGGTTAAGACTTCACCATTTTCACTTCGTATACTTTTGCGTTTTTCTCGTATTACACCCGTATTTCCTACAATCTTCTTGGTGATGAGATGGTCCAGCACAGAATTACCAATATGGACGTTCCGTACTGCAGCCGTGAGTTTTTCCGCAGTAAGGTCTTTCAGCATATAGCCAGAGGCACCATTGCCGATGGCTTTGCTAATGTATTCGTCATCGTCGAAAGTTGTCAGTATCAATACCTTGGTATCGGGAAATTTCTCAGTTACGTGCCCAGCGCATTCCACCCCGTTCATGACAGGCATCCTGATATCCATGAGAATCACATCGACAGGCTGCTTTTCCAGTTCTTCCAGAACCTTTTGCCCATTATCGACAATCTTCACCACTTCCATATCGTCTTCCACCGACAAGAGAGCACCTAAGCCTTGTGCAACTATTGCCTGGTCATCTGCGATCATCACCCGAATCTTGCTCATGTCTTCTCCATACTGACGATATCCACCACATCTTCCAACTGCTTCAACGTAGTACAGCCAAAATTGCCTGGATTAGGCTCCAACGTTTCTTCTTCCCCTCAGCATTGACCTTATACAGAACATATTCCGTATCAAGTCCTTCTTTACTACAAACACTGTGGATTGTATGGTATTCCGCTGTTTCATATCCTAGCATAGTATTCTCCTCAACACCTCACTTAGACTACCCGTAATCTCAGTAATTTCCTGTGGATGACTCAAGGAAAAGTCAGCCGCTAACAAGTATTTCGGGCAAGTGCAGGATATCCCGCACCTCCAGCATGGTATAAGTGGAGAAAGTCATGTCTTGGTCATGAAAAAGTCATATTGATACTGTGATTTCCTTGATAGCTTAACTAGACGTGATTTTTGCTCTTGTCCTCGTGAGGGTTTTAGGCCCATATATGATGACTATGGCTAGAGCTATCAATACCAGGACCACAACGGTTATATACAGTGGCATAAGACTGTCTCCAGCCTTCATAGGCAGTATGGGCAAAAGACCAACTGTGGCATTGCTCGCAGCATGGAATAGATGCACCAAGAGCAAACTGCCACGGGTATTGTTATAAATCCAAGTCAGGATGACCGCGAGAGCCACATCCTGAAGGATGAAAAGCAGGAAGGGAATCTGTTCATGAAAATCGCCTGGTATGAGAAAAAGAGGGAGATGCCAGAATCCCCAGAACAACCCAATGATCAGGCTGGAGGAAAGGGCATTATATTTTTTCTGCAACCGTGGAAGAAGGAATCCCCTCCAACCGAATTCTTCTCCAGCCACACTGAAGAACAGGACATACAGGAATATCACGGGAATGAGGTACCATTGTCCAGGGTCGTTGGTGTTCACCACTTCTCCCCCTGCCAGTCGGTAGATGCCCAAGGATAACAATATGGCACCCAACGTACTGAAAAGACTGAACACGTACCAGAAAAGGGACACCTTCCAGATAAGAACCTTGGCAAACAGTTCTTTTAGGCCACTTCTTCCTTTGGTTATACCGGTGATCAGGAGAGCAGAGATAGTTGGGCCGAAACTTCCAAGTCCCTTGATCCACCCCTGAGAGAAGATAACAAAAGGCATCCAGATCAGCCAAGAAATCACGTAGGTACCAACCAGGAACGCCACTACCTCATTATCTTTCAGTATCGCTTTGCACTTCTTCATAACACCTTCCGTTGTAGTGATACTGTACCAAGGATAGCACAGTAGTAGCCCCCAGAAACCTTTTGCAGTTATGTGATTATACTTTTTCCCCTTCGTGGTTGATGAAAAAAACCCAACAAGCCTCCTTCTACGGGGAAACGTGTTGGGTTCTCAAAGAATCTTGATTATTGAATACTTCTCTCACACCATGTAGCTAGTGCGCTTTTTACATGAGATTATTGGGAATCCACATCACAATATCAGGGATGTAAGTAATTGCAAACAAGAGTGCTATCATGACAGCTATCATTGGGATTATTTCTCGAATTACCCCACTTATCTTTGCCTTTCCTAGGCCTGAGACAATAAACAACAACATTCCAAAGGGTGGTGTAGAGAGTCCAATCATCATATTCAAGCAGATGACAACACCAAAATGGACCAAATCAATGCCAAAGGCATTTACTAAAGGCAGTACCATCGGGACGAAAACCAACTGGATGGTGCTGACATCAAGCACACAGCCAAGCAACAGGAACACAATATTGACAATAAATAGGAAGATATATTTATTCTCTGTAAGTCCCATAACAAAAGCTGCAATAACTCTTGGTACTTGTTCCAGGGAAATAATGTAGGAAAACAACATCGAAGATCCTGCCAACAATGCCAAGGTAGCAGTGTTAGCCGCACTTTTCTTTATGATCCTCCACATCTTCTTAGGTCCTAGGTTGTGATAGATGAGTATTGAGATGAGTATTGCATATGCAGAAGATAGAGCACCAGCTTCTGTTGGAGTCACAACACCAAGATAGATACCTCCAAGCAACAATATTACGGTAAAAAGTGCAGGAAAAGCCTCAAGAGTGACCCTCAAAAACATCCTGAATGCCATCTGCTCCCCACGAGGATATTTCCTCTTAATGGAGATAATAGCAACATAAATACCGAGCAAGAGAGAAAGAATGAGACCAGGAACCATCCCACCCATGAAAAGCTTTCCTATTGACGCTCCAGAAATCATTGCATAGATGACCATAGGTATGGATGGTGGAAATATTGGTCCAACAGTAGCTGAAGCAGCAGTAAGAGCACAACTGAACTCAGTGTCATATCCCTCTTTCTTCATCTGCTCTATTTCCATCAGACCAATACCAGAAGCATCTGCAATTGCACTTCCGGTCATACCAGAAAATATCAAGGATGCGGCAACATTGACCTGTGCGGTACCACCGCGCATACGGCCAAAAAGACCATTACAGAATCTGAAAAGCTTATCGGTAATCTCTCCTTCATTCATCACATTGGCCATGAATATAAAGAGAGGCGCTGCCAGCATTGTATAGTTGGAATACATATTACCCGTGAGAACTGAAAGCACTTGTTCCATGTTCCTGCCACTCATTACAAAATAAGAAATCGAGGCAATAAGCATGGCAAAGGAAACAGGCATACGAATGAGGAAGCAAATAGCGAGAACAAGAAAAAGCAGGAGTATTATATTCATTTTGGATTCCTCATCATACATATCAGCTCATTCACATACACACGCAACTCAATAATGCTTCTGATCATGACATTAACAAACATGTAAATAAGTGGTGCGAATGCAACAGTATAGGGAATTTTCAGAACACCGGTAATCATCTTCTTTTTAAGTAATGAGTTGACTGAAGGAACCAGAGCAATTCCGATCAACAGGACGATGAGTAGATTTGAAAGAATATCAAAAATCAACTGCTTGCGAGGACTTACATGATCATAAAGAAGAGAGAATACTACATGCTCTTTCTGCTGCAGTGCTTTACCTACTCCAAAAAACATTGTCCACATATACGCAAGAATACTCACTTCATAACTCCAGGTTACTGGGGTTTTCAGAATATACCGACTTATTATGGTGAGCATGAACGTTATAAAAATAATGATGAACGTTACGTTAGGTATCAACGTATCGAACACATAAATCAGTTTCTTTCCTAAAGCATGTAATCGTTGCATATTATACCGTTCCTATTGTGCTATGTATGTTTTCCTAAAGATCCAGCAAGAATCTTTAGGAAAACAATAGTATATTAGGGCACCTGTTTGGTTCTACTTCGCAAGGCTCTGAACTTGTTCATACAAATCCATATCCCAGCTGGAAACCATCTTGGTATTGGCAGCATATGCTGCTTGGACGTTTTCCCTGAATTCGTTGATGTCTGGAGTAGTCACTGTCAGGCCCTCTCCCTCAAAGAACTCCACCAGACTAGCTTCAGCCTCAAGCCTTGTCTTGTCGTTGTATTCGATAGCAATGGTCATTGCTTCCTGTACAGCCTCCTGCTGCTCTTTTGTCATGGAATTCCATTTGTCCAAATTCACACAAGGAGTGACAGAGTCAATAACATGGTTTGTAAGAGCAAGATACTTGGTTACTTCATAGAATTTTGCACTTTCTACTGTTGGCAAGGGGTTATCCTGTCCGTCCACTGCACCGGTCTGCAATGCCGAATACAATTCACTGAAAGAAAGAGGAGTAGGATTAGCACCAAGCGCTTCACCAAGGAACAACCAAGATTCAGAGTTTGGCATGCGAAGAAGAAGTCCTTCCATATCAGCATAGCTGTTGATAGGCCGGTTACGAGTATTGATTACACGACTGCCAAGATAGAGGCTTCCCAGTGGCTGAACATTAATGACTTCACGGACTTTTGGCCAGATATGTTCATCCGCAATACTACCATTAAGTGTAGCAGTCATGTGCTCATAGGAGCTGAAGAAATAACCAGAACCGAACATGCTGAATGAAGGAATCTGGGTTGCAATGGTGGGGAACGAAAGATACGCAATATCGGCCTCTCCACTTACAAGTGCATCGAACTCATTCTCAGAAGAGAAAAGGGTTCCATTATCATACACTTTTACTTCAACACTACCATTGGTCAATTCTTTGACCTTATCAGCAAAGACATACATGGCTTCTGTATGAGAGTCTCCAGAAACTGAAATCGAAGTGAAAATCAACTCAACAGGTTTCTCAGCACTTTCTGTAGATCCTGCAGCCCATGCAGACACGCTTACCATCAATAGAACAAGTAAGATAGTTGTAAAACGTTTCATAAAATTCTCCTTTTAAATACAATTTTCTTATTTTCTTAATGAAAATCATTTTCCTAATACAAGAGTCTCAAATAGGTTGACCGTTCTTCTAAGCTGTTCGACTTCAAGCCTCCTGCTGGAGGTAAACTGGGTAAAATCCTGCACACGACTGAAAAGATTGAGATCAAGCCCTTCCAATTGACAATGATATTTGGCATTTACCGGATAGTATTGGCATTCAATGATACTGGCCATACCCAATAGGTCTTGCACTTGTGAAGCTGTTTCTTTCTGTTTGGCATAATTTGCACAAAGCCATACATAGAGCCCAGCATGGAAGTTTGCCATGACACCACTGTATCCAGCGGCTCCCATCTTTAAGCTTTCCAGCAGCGTGGCAGCATTTGCGTTATATATCTTGAGAGGAGTTCCCTCAACTGCTTTAATCTTTGCTTTCAATTCAGACAGGTTACAACAAGTATCCTTGAGAAACCCAAACTTTTCTGTCTTTGCACACCATGAAAGCAGTTCTGGTGTCAACAGACGCTTGTAGGGATAGGGGCACTCATAGACACCGAAGCTGTTACCATCAATATTAGATAATAAGGTTTCAATCCGTTTTTTCGCGACATCATCACCTTCATCCTGAGATGCAAACTGATTCGAAATGAAGACATAGGAATCGATACCAGTTTCAATAAACATATTAGCTTGTCTAATCTGCTCCTGGAGATCTTTTTCAACATGTCCTGAAGCAATGAGACCGAGTTTGCTAGGGAGATTTTTCCGAATAAATGTGATGAGTTCCAAACGCTCTTCCCAAGTGAGAAAAAACATTTCACTCGATTGGCAAACCGCAAAAATACCACTTACATTCTGACTGTCATACCAGTGCAATAATTCCAATACGCCATCATAATCAATGGTATTATTTTCGGTGAAAGGTGTTATCATTACTGGCCAAACACCATCTGCAATGCCATTATTCATGTATTATCTCCCTTCAAAAGAACAAGATGTTTTTTGCTTTTGTGCTGATATATGAACTATAATTCTACTTGAGTGTGAGCACATTCAGAATAATATTTAGTATTATTCCAAACTTTATAAGGAGGGTCCTCTGTGGAAGAGATTATTGATACTTGGTGCTGGGAAGATCATAACAAAGTCATTACGTATGACCAACATAAGATCCAAGGTCTGAAGAACATCACGTTCTCAAACCCTTCGACGGCAACACCACCTTCCCCTGAACACTATCACTCTGACATCATAGAGATCCATTGCCTGATCAAGGGAAAACGTGTCTGCCATGTAAATAATGAAACATATACGGTTACCGGCAATGAAATGTTTCTTACCTTTCCATTTGAACCTCATCATACATCGAGGTATCACTCCAGTCCCTATACCTTTTTTGGCTTGCAAATTGACCTGAAAGACCAGGATCACCTTCTGGGCCTGAATGTAGAGTATAGTCGTGCTCTGTATAAACTTCTCACTTCTTGCGAGTATCGTCACCTACGATTCCCTGCTAGTGATGCCCAATGGTTAAAACAGGGCTTTTCGTATATCAGTGATGGTAATGAATCATCAAAAATGCTTGGTGTACAATTTTTCACCAGCTTCCTGTTTAAGATACAGGATTTCATCCCCGTGAAACGAGACCAGAAAGTTATTTTCGACAGTAATATCAAACGTGTTATCGACCATATTGAAAAACAGGATTCGGAAAATACCAGCTTGCAAGAACTAGCTGCCATTTCTGGGTACTCCTTGTCCAGGTTCAAGAGCAAATTCAAAGAAGTTGTGGGATTTCCCCCTGCCAGTTACATTACACTTAAAAAACTTGAGCATGCGAAGCAGTTGCTTGCCCATACCGATCTCTCCATCACCCAGATAGCACTTGATGCAGGGTTCTCATCAAGCAACTATTTCTGTACGAAAATGAAGAACCTTACTTCTTACTCCCCTGTTGAGTATAGGAGAGCATCTCGAAAGAACAAGGTTGAGTGATAGGGAGATCAAAAAGCTACAGTAATTGAGATTGCCCACCACAGCCCCTCTGTAGGGGCTGTGTTCTATGCATTGCTTACTGCCAGTGAAACCATATCATAGGGGACTATGCGTCTTGTTACAGACAAATCCTAAACGTAACAATCTCAAATGGCTTTACTTCACGTTCAATTATTGAATTCTTAACCCATTCACCAATAGGGTCTTCAAGCAACGTTGCTTCACACCACTTCTTGATCGGAGTATTGAATTGAAGGCTAAACTGACTACGCCCTCCATGCATATCATGAATACGAAGTATCAAATCATCACCCTCTTCTGACTTTTTAAGTGCATCGAGGGCAATTCCTTTAGCTGTGAGGTTAAACAATTCTTCTTCCATAAATACACCATCAAACACAGACAAAGGGGCATTAAGATCCCAGGCAAGCTCAATAAGTTCTGACTCATTCCAGGCTTTCTCATGTGCATAGAGAGCATAGGTGAACTCATGTCTCCCAACATCAGCCTGTGGATCGGGATACTCTGCACCTTTCAACAGTGAAAGCCGCATAACACCGTGCTTGATATCATATCCATACTTGCTGTCATTCATGAGTGCCACACCAAAACCATATTCAGAAACATCAGCCCATTGGTGACCTACTACCTCAAACTGTGCTTCGTCCCAACTTGTACTGGTATGTGTTGACCGTTCAAGACTTCCATATTGCATATCAAATCTTGCTGAATTTGTGTGAACCGAAACCGGGAAGGCAACTTTTAGTAGCTTACTCCGTTCTTTCCAGTCAACAACTGTATGGAAATCCACTCTTTTATGCTTTGCATATACTATGAGGTTCTGGAATATCCTGGAGGAGCCATATACCCAAACAAACTCAATCTTTGCTGCCAGTGGGCCAGATTCAACCACGTTCATTGTCTGTAAGTTGGTAATAAGCTCTTTTCGATGATCAAGGGACGCTTCCATTTCCCAAGCATCATGATTTCTTGGTCGATCTTCGAAGATCTGTAAAACATTTGCATCATCAAAGAATAATTCCCTGTTACTATCCTTGTCTATCATTGAAGATATCTGGCCGCTAACATTGAAATTGATCGTATAGAAAGGTGTCTCCAGGCAATTATTTGAGAATGTGAAGCAAGAATCCTGCCTGATCGCACCTGTTTTCCCTACTCTCTTCAGCTGTATAGTGCTCAATGGGTTTATATTTGGAATCCAAACCAAGGACTGTTCACTTCCAGAGCTCCCCAAGTACTGGACAGGACAGTTCTTCTCCCCAACAATTTCATAACAACCGTCCATTGTTATATATCCTGAACGATTCCAAGAAGTTGTATTGACAACCGAAATGATTGAGGAATCATCTTTTCTTTCCAGTGAATGAATAGCACTCTCTCCAATCGTGCCTGCCTCTTCATACTCCTCACGTGTATCCTGGTATACTTCAGAGATACTTGAACCAGGAATGATATCATGAAATTGGTTCTTGAGAATCAATTTCCAGCCTCTCTGTAAAGAAGCCCAGCTATCAGAATCCCATTTTTTCGTTGAAATAGTTCTCAAGCTTGAGAGCACTTCAGCATCTCGATAGAGCAATTCAAGCCTACGATTCATATATTTTACATATGCTTGAGAAGTATACGTTCCTCTATGAAATTCCAGATAGAGCTCCTTGTCCCATCTTTTCAGCCCAGGTTTTACCCTCTCATCATCTAGACGATGATGAAGGCCTTCAAGATATTCATCAACTCGTGTTGTATACGGTTTTGGTATTCCTGGAATTTCTTTTGATGCACGGAGATGTTCTAGCATATCTCGTGTTACGCCACCTCCACCATCTCCATACCCATACGAGAGAAGAAGATTATGGTTGAGGGCCTTATCCTGATAGGTATTCCAAATCCCTTTCAGCGTCCTTGGATATATGTGTCCATTATACGTGTAGAACTTCC
The DNA here is from genome assembly GCF_963676285.1 of uncultured Sphaerochaeta sp. Lineage (NCBI taxonomy): Bacteria > Pseudomonadati > Spirochaetota > Spirochaetia > Spirochaetales > Sphaerochaetaceae > Sphaerochaeta > uncultured Sphaerochaeta sp. The sequence continues at coordinate 2,303,984 of NZ_OY781063.1, read as the reverse complement.
TGAGGCCCTCTTCGTCCGGAGTGGTAATAAAGTGCGTGAGTATTTCTGTACCATCAATACCAACCCAAATAAACGTATCATGAGGCATTCGATTAATTTCGTTCCAACTAATCTTCGTGGTGATGAACGTATCAATACCTGATTTCTTAAGAATCTGAGGCAATGCCCAGCTGTATCCGAAGACATCTGGAAGCCATAGAAATGTGTTATCAACCCCAAACTCTTTCCTAAAGAAAAGTTTTCCATAGAGAATCTGCCTGGTCAAAGACTCTCCTGATGGAATATTGCAGTCAGCTTCAACCCACATTGACCCTGAGGCTTCCCACTGCCTGGAACCTACTTTAGCTCGTATGTCTTCATATAAGGCCGGGTGATCATGTTTCACCGATTCATACAGCTGGGCTTGTGTCTGAAGGAAAATATACTCTGGATATCGCTCCATGAGTTGTTGGACTGTAGAGAAAGAGCGTTGAGTTTTCTCTCGAGTATGCTTATATCTCCATAACCATGCAAGGTCGATATGCGTATGCCCTATGCAACCTACCTTCACTTTCTCATCATTATCAATGTTCTTAAGCTCTTGCAAACAGAAAGCAAGTGCTGATTGTGCAGAAGATGAAAAGGCTTCAGAGTTGAAAGGCAAATTGAAATCAAGTCTTTTATATGTCTCAACAAGCAAAGCCTGCAGCTCATGTTTTACCACTCGATCTTCGGGGATAATTCTGATAGCTTCAATCCAATCCGAGAGAAGATAAAACAACTTGTCTATTGCTGGATCAAGAGAATAGACTCCTGCTTTTCTGATTTGGTGATATTGAATCTCTATTTCACCTCCTCCTTCCAGGCCGCTCCATAGCCTGAAATCCAACGAGAGCCTCCGTCCAATGTGCTCATCTTTGAAGAATACTTCCTGGTGGTTCGTATCCACCCCTTGATATGGCACTCCATCAAGATATAACAGAGACTCAAAACCACTATTAAATCCTGCTCCTGTCCGTCCAAAATCAAAAAGGCCAACCACATCTTTCCCTCTGAACTTTTCTGGAATTATCACATCACAATGCAACCAAAGATATTTATCCCTCCCTTTCCAGAAGTTACCCACCTCCATGATGGTAGATGTCTTACCAGGCTTGATTAAGGACCATTGAGCTGCACCCTCAGGTTCCTCTGTAGCGATAAGAGAGGAAATGGTAAAACCATCGCGGTAGCGCACCTTTTTCAAGAGGGCCGTCTGTCTGGCAATTTTATCGAGACTAAAATCAGTAAACATCATATACCCCTATTTAACGTGATGGATGTTCCAACAAATTGCACTCAAGGATGGACTTTGAGGTATCGGAAACGAAATATGTCTGCAATTCAAACGAATTCTGTACAATCTGTTTTGAGATACTAAGCCAACGGAGATGCAAGATTCCTCTTGCTTCCTGACCCGATGATTCAAAGACACGAATCACCCAACCATCATCAGCTTCACTTCTCTTTATGGTAGAGATGATCAAGGAAGCATCTCCTTCGAGTTCACAATAACTGGAAGAAAGAGACAACTCCCCTCCGTGTATTGACTCAAGCAAGACCTGCTGCCTCTGATTGAACTGGAGGGCAGCCCTACCAAAGTCATTAGTTCCTGAACGCTCTCCACCTTGAGGAATAAGTCGGAACAGGAACTGATGTTCCCCCTGCTCCATATATCGTGGATACAGATCGGGTCTTGGATGTGCAGGCTCATGGTGTGCAAAAATGGGGCTTCTGAGCAATGTTAATCGGAGGGCACCTTCTTCTGCACTTGCACTATAAACCCCATCGTTTATGACAAGAAGACCTACTCCATCTTTTCTACCAATCCAACTCCACCGCTGCACAGGATACTCATTACCATTCTTTGGACGAGCTATTGCACCATAGGGAATTTCCGTCTTCCAGTTGATTTCTTCATCGCCAAAAGGGGTATCTATGACAAGTTGCAACAATTTCTGGTGCTCATGCCAGAGAACTCTTGTACTAAGATCAAGATAGTCGAGTTGCTGGTACAGTTTCAGCCTAAGTACCACTAGGCTATGTTCACCCTGGTAGGTAACTTCATATTCAGTTGAGACTGGGCCAGAAGACACCATCTGGAAGGATTTAAGCTGCATGGGTGTCCGTTTCCCTCGATAACTACAGAGAGCATGAGACCAGGTATCAGAATCATCATCAACAACATAGGGTCTGATTCCCTTTGGTCCAAGATATTCCTTTCCATTTATTACATTTCTTAACGAAACTATTGCCCCTGTCTCTTGATCAATCTCACAAGAGAAGGTGCCTGCCTCAATTACATTAGTGGTTGTTCTCACATACTGAAGAGAGCGGAGCTGTTCAGAAGCCAACCTTGATTGCGTATCGTTTAGTTGATATGCAGCGTAACCCAATGGAGGAGCCTGTACACAGACACGAGCAGCATGGGTATATTCATTCCCAATAGAATTAGTTGGTACAATCTCAAAGACAACATCATCTCCAGTTTCATTGACAATAGAAGTCGGTACTGTATTTATATCAATGCATTCAGTTACCTTCCAGGGATGAGGATTCCAGACAAGGAGAGTTGTCCCGCTCTGGAATGTTCGTACTCTAGAAGCCAATTTCTGCAGACTCAAGGATGCTAAGGTATCAGCACTTTCCATCGCCCAACCGTACGATTGAATTACCTTATCGTAAGCCTCTGGGATTGAACAGCCACCGAGTGAATCATGGAATTGATTAACCAATACTTTCTTCCAAGACTCCTTCATTATCTTATAGGAACCTTTCTCTGGTTCAACTATTGCTGAAAGTACTGAGATCATTTTCTCGGTTCTCATCAACAGGTGCTCAGCACTGTTGTTCAGTCGCTTGATCATACTGTATGCACTGTAACATCCTATGGCATGGAATTGCAGGTCACCTTCCACAATAGGAAGACCTTCAGCAGTGATAATCTGAGAGAAGTATCTTCCCACACTGCTGTACCCTATCGAATCGTCTTCATCGATAAGGGTATCGAGTGTACGCAAGTTTTCTTTCGTGGGGCCACCGCCATGGTTTCCCACTCCGTAGAATCCCATTAAAGGAATAGATTCCTTTTCTGCTTGATCCCGCAATCCATCAATTTTCGCCTTCAGCCCTTCACCCCAATCACTGGCATTGTTGTAATTTGGAGGAATTCTAAATGTCATCACCTTGGTTCCATCAATTCCTTTCCATTGAAACAGGCTTTTTGCAATCGATTTTTCATGTTCCCCTGGGCGCATGTATGTATACGTATCAATTTCCATTTTCTTGAGTATTTGGGGAAGATTCCCATGATGGCCGAAAGAATCAACATTATAGCCGTGCTTTGCAATTACTCCAAACCGAGAAGCAAAATACGTTTGCCCATACAGTCCTTGACGCACGAACGATTCTCCTGAGGGAGCATTACAATCGGGTTGCAACCACCATCCACCTACAATATACCACTTACCGCTCTTCACGGCCTCTTGAATTCTGCCAAACAACAAGGGATCAATTTTTTCAACCAACTCATAGTAGTATGCACAAGCAGAGGTAAATACAAAATCATCATGTTCTTCGATCCTATCCAAGACTGAAGCAAACGTAGAACGTATTTCTTGTACGCCTTCTTCCCATTTCCAGAGCCAGAGAATATCAATATGAGCATTGCCAATCAGATGGATTGTAAGAGAATCTTTATGCATAAACACCTTTCCTTTGTATGTAGAGAAGTAATAGGAACAGTTAGGAATACCAAATATCATGAAGATTGTAGTAATACATCTTCATAGATGAGAACAAGAAACACAACAGAAAACTACCCTGCTATTGAAGCAATTGCCATTATCTCCATACGATATCGTGAAAATCCTTAAAACAAAACCATAGCAAGCGATGGAGAATGCAACCTCTCTTGATCAAACAAAGCATTAAGGAAGTATCATCAGGAACCAATCATGATCACCTGCTAAAGTCTTGAACAAGATGTTGCTGTAAGTATTCTTGGATGAACCTGCTATCGAATTGTTCTTTCAACCATGGTTGATCCATTTATAGCAGCCCATCAAAGCAAGAAATATATGAGCATCAAGAAACCTACGTATCCAGACAAGTTTCTGATAAAAAAAATCTCTGCTTCAACCAAACCAGGATGGGCTCATATAGTAGTGACAATTTGTACAAGAAGCCTCCTTCCCCGATAATGTAACCGGTTACATTCTTGACAGCTTAGTCTCGTTTTTCTGAGCTGTCAAGAATTAATTACCTATGGAGAGCGCTTGGCTCCCACTGATTTTTGTACCCAGCATACAGTGCGCTTTCTAGAAATCCATAAACCTTATGGAAAAACTAGTGATCTGTACCATTTAAATCTTTACTTTTCTTCGGCCTATCGAACTGATGGACTTTGTTCGTGTCAGTTCAGACATCTCGATATCTTCGCTTCCTTGGCCTTGTCCTCTGTCCGATCCGCTCCAAGCCCAGTTACAAGTTTATGCTGTTACTGATCACTAGTAACCTTCAAATTTTGTTGAGCATTCTCAATTCCTCTGTTACATTTTTATTAGATAGAGAGAGTTACCTGCAGATTTTTAACAGAAGAAGTATGGGAGGAACCGTATGGATAGGAAACGGTTTTCTTATGTACGAATTGCATCTTTCATGCTTGTGATGCTGTCACTACTCTTCACCGGTTGTATGGCTTCCCTTGATGCTGTTACATCGAGAGCAATTGAATGCCAGACTTCGAAGATAGTCGAAGAAAAGGTAATGGAGCACTACATGGGGAGCAACTATGAGCTGCAAACGGTTGCCTATACCCTTCCTGAAATCATGCTGCCACCTTCCTTCTCTCCTCTTCCCGTTCCCGTCTCTACTCCCAGCAAGGAAGAAACAGATGCGATGCAACAGGCAATCCTGGAGGTCGAACAGGAGAGAAAGCAAGCAAACAAAGAGGAACTCACTCCATCTCTATTGTTAGCCAAGGCCTACGACTTACCCAGTATTCTACAGCTAGCCTCTCTTTGCTACCATAAAGCTCTACAGAGCATGGGTCCATACGACCGTGCTGAACTGAATAGGTTACTGCCATCTGAACCCGATTTCTCAGGAAGTTCTGGGCATCCAATATCCTCTGAATTGGTGGCCATGGCAATACTCTATGGAGATTCCCAATCATTCAAAGAAGCATTGGCTTGTGCAGCTTTCTCGTTTGACTGCAGGAACGCAGTTGCAGCGAGCAATCTCGCCACAGCACTAAGCACAACCCAAGAAGAGGTTGTGCCCATCTACCGATATGCACTCTCCCTTACATTGGAAGAAGGAGCCTATACATACGGAAGCGTTTTGCCCCTCATCAACCTTGGCACTGCCCTGTTGGAAAAAGATGCTGATGAAGAAGCCAAACGCTGTTTTCTTGTTGCACTCGAGGTAGATCCCTCTTCCTGGGATGCTGCAGTAGGACTTTCATCATACTACTGGAAACAGGGGTTCCGCCTGAAATCTAGGGCAGTTCTCGAAGATGCCATGCTGAATCGTCCTCTTATGTTTGCAATGATGAAGCAAGAAGCTGAGATGCTGGAAGAGGTTTCCGATGTAGTAGAAGTTCCTCTCGATGCCTCAGATGAGCAATATGAAAAAGCTATCGAGACAATCGCCGAACAACCAATCATGACAGCGGCTGAGTTCATCTCTTCCATGGACCAGAACGAGAGAAATAAGATCAGAACCTTTATAGACTACCTGGTACCGGAAGGGAGCTATACTCCCCCAAAGATCGATACAGTTCTTGCTTATGGCTCCTTGCAGTCAATTCGCCAGCCCGATGGGATCGCGGCCCTTACCGATCTCACTGAATCAGTGGCAATGTTTGCCACAAAGGCATCAGCCTCATACGCAAAAGATCTCATATCCGACCTTGAGCGTATGGGAATGAATATTGATTTCCAGGGCATCGATCTCGATGAACTTGAAGCACATCCGGAAAAATATGCCAATGCAATGGGTGGTAATGTGCAGGTAAGCGGAGTGGATCAGGTGTATGCATATGCTGGAGATCTTGAGCAACAAGCAATGAAGGCAGAACTTGATCTCATGAACAACAGGACTGCTTCCAGCTTACAACTTGCAACCATGGGAGATCCTTCCATGGTCATCTTCCAGCTCAACCCTGCTGACTATGTCGATCCTACCAATGTTCTGATCCAGCGCTACAACATGCTCCAGTACCTGATCAAATATAATGCCTATGGATCGTACCTGAATTCGCTAACCAGAAAACTCATAACGAATCTACAAGGAATGGCACAGCAAGCCGGATATAGCCTGTATGGACTCGAAGAGCAATTCAGTGGGGATAAATGCAAGAAAGCAGTACAGACATGGAACGACATCTGCTCTTCATACTGGAACCAGATGACCAGCTACGCTTCCCACCAATACCTCAAGAAAATCACCCCCTATGCAAAAGCATTCTATGAAGATGTATTCAAGCATGTGGCTATGATCAGCGACCCAGAGGTCCGGCAGCTAAAGGATCAGGAACTTCGTTCAGCCATTGACCAAGCAGTACTGGCAGGCCTAGAAGGGGTTCTCTTTGCCTATGGTGCATTCGATTACTACCCGATCCAGGAAATGTGTGGTGATGACTATTCAAGGCAGGAAGCGATCGAGCAAACAGAACAGAAGAGACAAGCAAAGAACAACTATGAAAAGAAACGCTTTGAATCGGGAGAGATTCCTCCCTCATCCCCTCTGTTCAAGAAACTCGACTCATATGGGACAGACCTCGATATCCCGTTCGTACCGATTTCAGGGCGAATCTCAGTCGCACGAACCGATCTCAAACTTGGTTTCAATCTTCCCACACAAGGAAGCCCTGGGTTCGACTACCAGTACACGAAGAATAATTTCACCGGAAAAAGTATGCATGATGGCTCTCTCTCCTATCAATTTGGTGCAGGAAAAGGAGGAGCAAAAATTGAAGGCAAGCTCTCTGTAACAGGAAAAATAGGGTTCAACGGCGATGGCACAGTCAGTGACTATGGGTTTGGGGCAAAAGGAGAGGCTACTGCCAGCTATCAAGGAACCCAGATAACAGCAACCGGTTCTGTGGCAGTAGACAGCGAAGGTGTTTCCTTCACAGGGGACGCCTCAGGCTCGTTTACTACATCGATTCCCCAAGCTGATGCAATTGAGATTGAGGTTACGGTACAGAGAGATGGATCCTTCACGATAGACCCCAGTCTTGACTTCGACCCAATGGGAGACCTCATCACAGAGGTTGCAGAAGGGGTGGTGGGAAGTGAAGGAGCTCCCTTCATTCCTGCCAGCAGCGATGGACTGAAGAAGGTATTCAGTGGGAAGTATGAGAGATGAGAACAGACAAAAAATGATCTGCATTTGCTCCAGGCCGCACACTGGGGCTGCTAAGCGTACTATGATAAGGTCGTTTATGACCTGAAGGAAACCAATCTCTTTCGAAGGACTCACCGGTAGAAGATACTTTGATCGATGCTTAGGTAAAAGAGTTAGACAGAGCAAAGCATGGAAATTACTTTACAAATATCCTAAGTTCCGCAACAAAAACATGAAGAATAGCTACTAACTTGTTATTAACAAGTAATTTATCAGACAATCATATAGCCACAACATCTCCTCAATTGTAGTACATCAATAGATATCTTTCGCTTTATTGTTCAGCGTACGCATTTCTTGCATATACTTTCCATCATTCGGGACCCATAGCTAAGCCCGCCTCTCGCAAGTAAGGAGAGAAACAGTAGTTCTTGTACCTATTGCTTTGTACTTCTCCCCCCTTTGCGGCTTGCTTACCCTTGCAATGCAATCGATGACAACCTTTTCCACCAGAGTGTAAAAGGTGGCCAAGAACTATACATGCACTTCTTTCGTACATTTTTTGCCTCTTCGCCTTGAGTGAAATCCTCAACAGTGGTATCACAAGTAGTATGAAATTGAAAAACATATTATCGCTTCCCCTCGTTAAAATGCATCTTGAGGGAAGAACAAAGGAAGAGATAATCAGGGAACTGCTAGAAATCCTGGTCGCCGATGGGAAAATCACCGATGTGGAAACTGTTTTTTCCGGAATCATGGCAAGGGAAAAAGAGATGTCTACCGGAATTCAGCACGGAGTTGCCATTCCCCATGTAAAAACCAAAGCAGTCAAAAACCTGGTGGCGTGTATCGGTTTAAAACCTGAAGGGGTCGATTTTCAAGCTCTCGACGGGGAACCGAGTACGATATTTATTATGACGGTATCTCCCATAGACCGCGTAGGACCTCATGTACAGTTCCTCGCCGAGATCAGTAAAGTTATAAAAACCGCTGATACCCGTAAGCGTTTGCTTGAAACAAAGACGCCGAAAGAAGTCTTGGAAGTATTCGGCCTGTAGGAGAAAAACACTAATGTCTGAAGAAATGATGTTGTTGGTAATGCAACTGGGAGTAATCCTGCTTGCATCAAAATTTATGGGCTGGTTCTTTTCAAAAAAACTGAAACAGTCAAAGGTACTGGGAGAATTGATTGCAGGCATGATCATTGGACCATTCATGCTAGGAGCCATTCCATTGGGTGCTCTCGGACCGTTGTTTCCCAAGGTCTCTGGAACTATTCCGGTATCGGTCGAACTGTATGGTTTTGCCACGATCGGCTCAATCTTTTTACTGTTCTCCTCAGGCCTCGAAACAGACCTCCCCACTTTCATTAAGTTCTCGGGAAAGGCGTCAATCGTTGGACTCGGCGGAGTAATCGTATCATTTTTCCTGGGGGCGGGAATTACCGTGCTACTCATTCCATCCATTCACTCGATCATGCATCCCGAAGCGTTGTTCTTAGGAACCATCTGTACGGCAACATCGATAGGAATTACTGCAAGGATCTTGAATGAGAAAAAGAAAATCTCTACTCCAGAAGGTGTAACCATACTTGCCGCCGCGGTGCTAGACGATGTCATCAGTATCATCCTGCTCTCCATCGTAGTCGGAATCGCAACAGTGGAGCAGAACGGGGGTACCATAGCCTGGCAGACAATCGGAGCCGTTGGAGGAAAAGCCATCGGATTCTGGGCTCTCTGTATGGTCGTAGGCATTGTCATTGCGCCCCATATCACCCGCTCGCTGAAACGGCTCAATTCCTTGGAACTGATAGCCGAGATAACGTTTGGCCTCGCCCTCTTGCTTGCAGGTTTGTCAGAGATGGTTGGCTTGGCCATGATCATCGGAGCTTACATTATGGGTCTGGCCCTTTCCCAGACTGATGTTTCCTTTGAGATTTCCGAGCGCATCAATGCGGTAAGCGACTACTTCGTATCCATGTTCTTTGCGGTCATGGGCATGATGGTAGACTTTTCCATGATCAAGCCGATTTTGGGGTTTGGGCTTATCTTTGCCAGCATTGCCTTTATCGGAAAACTACTCGGATGCGGACTTCCTGCCCTGTTTGCGGGATTCAATCTCCGTGGTGCTTTCAGGATTGGGGCAGGCATGCTTCCCCGTGGTGAGGTCACTTTAATTGTTGCAGGTATCGGACTGGCTACAGGGGCCATCGGTGAAGACATGTTTGGTGTGGCGGTTGTAACCATGCTCCTTGCCTCAGTGGCTGCTCCCCCCATGGTCGTCTTCGCCTTCAAGGGAGGTGCCTCTGGGTACCGCAATTCCCTTGAACATCTTGAGGAGGAAGACATCGTCACCATTGAACTTGAATTTCCCACAGAGCGTGCAGCCGATTTCGTCCGACACTCAATTATCGAAGGATTCAGATCCGAAGGGTTCTTCATCAAACGGTTGGAAGGTACCGTCAAGGTATGGCAAATTCGCAAAGAAGCTACCATATTTACCATCAAGAACCTTGAAACAAAACTTGAAACGAACTGCAAACGGGAGGACGAGAATTTCGTCAGGCTCATGCTTTCTGAGACCTTGGTTGACTTCCAAGGCTTCCTCGACGGCATCAAGTCGATGGAAAGTCCCGATATGATGGGAGCAAACCTATTGATCGAAATGTTCGCCCAGGAAGATGCAAAGCAGGGCACGCAGGTATAATCGCAACGATTACCTGGAAGCCTTTCGTCTCTTTACCCTCTCCCCTTGCCAGCGCAGGGGGATTTTATACCCAAAAGTATTATCCTCGGTAGTAGCAAGAAATTTCTTAATTCCCCTTAAGTGGCATTCTAGGCCCATGGAATCAACCTATGACCATTGGTTTTTTCCTTCACATCCCAATCTTCCCAAATACTATAAACACTCATGCACTAATAATTGTTTTGTTGTTCCGACTGTTGGAAAAGTATCAATGTAATGTTCATTTTATAGGAATATTTTAATTATTTTGTTCTTGACTCAGGAACATATCACTTCTATTCTATATATACCATGACTATAAAAAGAATTGCTGAACTTGAAACAACCATGCTACGTCGTATTTCCTCCTTGCCTAAACGCTTCCGGCCGTTTGTTAGGCATAGGGATATACTTCCACGTACCTTCATGCTCACCGGTCCAAGAGGTGTTGGAAAGACGACCTACCTCCTCCACCATGCCAAGAGACTATCTGACACTCAACAGCAGAGAATTCTGTACCTCTCGGCTGACAACCCCACGTTAGGTACCGAGAGTCTTTATGAAATCGTGGTCTCCATCTTTCTTGCAGGCTATTCAGGGGTAATAGTTGATGAAGTTCATTTTGCAAAAGACTGGAGTATACACATGAAAGCACTCTACGATGACTTCCCTAACCACACGCTCTGGATTAGTGATTCATCGTCTCTTTGTCTGAGAATGGGAAAAGGTGATCTCTCTCGCCGTTTCGTGCATATTGAGATGCCGCTTCTCTCGTTCCGAGAGTTTCTGTACCTTGAAACTGGTGTTGAGTATCCAGTGTACAACCCCTTTTCTCCAAATAAGGCGCTTCCTGTACAACCTTCCCCCGATATCCTATCTGCATTCAGAATGTATAAAAGTATAGGGACCCGTCCTTTCTACAGTGAGGGAGACTTCAATAACCGAATGCTCTCAATTCTTGATAAAACACTCTACAGTGACATCCCATTCTTTCTTCCTTCCATAACTGATGGCAACCTTCGGTTGATGAAGGCAGTTTCTGGTACACTGGCTGGTACATCCATTCCTCGCCTTCAGGTCCGTTCTCTCTGCAGCGATTGGGGAATCGGTGCTGACAAACTCTATCAATTACTACAGGTAATGGAATCAGTTGACCTCCTCCGTATTATCAGAAAAGAACATACCACCAAAGTAAAAAGCGCAGGTGAGAAACTCTTCTTCTCTGATCCAGCCTTCTACACAGTACTCGGAGGAGATGTTGGTAATGCAAGGGAAGCCTTGGTTACTATGCTCTGCTCATATGGGGGCTATCTGGTTGAAGCAACAAAAGACGAGACCACGGGAGATTTTGTCGTTTCCAAAACAGGAGCTAAAGGCTCAAGTCAAGTAAAAATTGAGGTGGGAGGGCCTTCTAAACGTCCCAAAAAAGCTGACTTTGTAATACGTGATGACACCGATTACCCCGGGGGAAATACCATTCCCTTATGGTTATTGGGCATGATGTATTAATAAAGGTCACTAGCTCTTCAATTATCAGTAACTCTTTCTTGGATTATCTGTATTACCCAATTGGCATATTATTAAAACTGGAGTATACCTCACCCAGGAGAGAAGAAGTGCGTAATAAGGAATGGGAACCAAAGCTCTTTACCCTTATAAAAGAGGGGATTGGGAAAGAACAGATCAAGAAAGACATCATCAGTGGAATCATTGTTGGGGTAATAGCCCTTCCCCTTGCAATCGCGTTTGCCATTGCCTCTGGAGTATCTCCTGAGACCGGCCTGTTGACTGCAATCGTTGGAGGACTCATCGTCTCCCTCTTTGGAGGAAGCAGAGTCCAAATCGGAGGCCCCACCGGTGCCTTCATCGTCATCATCGTCTCCATCCTTACCACCCATGGTATGGAGGGGCTCCTTATTGCGACCTTCCTTGCAGGAATCATCCTGATCCTCATGGGGCTCTTCAAGATGGGCTCCCTGCTCAAGTACATACCCCAGACCCTCATCACCGGCTTTACCGGTGGTATCGCTGTCCTAATCTTCATGACCCAGATCAATGATTTCCTTGGGTTACCAGAGAAAAGCATCCCCAGTGAGTTTCTAGAGAAACTTGTTTACTACGCAAGTAATCTTCATCTCACTGACCCTTGGTCACTGACAGTGGGGCTTGCAACCATTGCCATCATTCTTCTCCTACCAAAACTTACCAAGAAGGTCCCTGCTGTCTTTGCTTCGCTGGTTCTGGTTACCCTGCTGACCTCAATACTGGGGGTTCCTGTGGAGACCATCGGAGACCGTTTTGGTACGATTACGTTCCAGGTTCCTCACATTACATTCTTCACCATCAACAAAGAGACACTCATGACCCTGCTGCCTGCTGCCTTCTCCATCGCCCTTCTCGGTGCACTGGAATCCCTGCTCTCCGCCGTCGTTGCCGACAGCATGATCGGTGGACACCACCGGTCGAATGTGGAACTCATCGCCATGGGATTAGCAAATACCGCAGTCTCCCTGGTTGGAGGAATTCCTGTAACTGGGGCAATTGCAAGAACTGCAGCAAATGTGAACAACGGTGGTCGGACTCCTATAGCCGGCGTTGTGCATGCCCTCACCTTCCTGTTCATCTACCTAGTAGCAATGCCGGTCGTCAAGTTTGTCCCGATGGCTGCCTTGGCAGGCATCCTTATCATTGTTGCCTGGAGAATGAGTGAGATCCATGTATTCCTCAGTAATCTGAAGGTGAACCGGTATGAGTCTGCTGTCCTACTCACTACCTTTATACTCACCCTTTTGACCGACCTTACCATAGCCATCCCGGTAGGGTTCCTGCTGGCTGTCATCCTCTTCATGAAGAGAATGGCTGATGGAGTGGAACTCAGCCCCTTGATGTACTCCAAGGTCGATGACCAGTTGATCTTCTCCCAAGAGCTTGGAGAATATGACAAGAGGATTCGGATCGTGGAAATCAACGGCCCCATGTTCTTTGGCTCGGTATTCCATCTATTGAACATTGAAGAGAAACTCGATAAAGGCTACAAGATTCTTATCCTGCGTTTCCGTTATGTGCCCATCGTAGACTCAGATGGAATAGCAAAGCTGAGGGTCCTTCTCTCCGATATGAAGAGAAAGGATATCCAGGTACTCTTCAGTGGTCTGAACGACAACCTGAAGGAGAAATTCCTGAAACACCATCTCATAGCGGAATCCTCCATCTTCCCAAACATTGAAGAGGCAATGATTAGTAGCCATGAGAGGTTGAAGCAGCGCTTTTCGACAATCCAATGAAAGTTAGACATCCACCGACTCCGGTCCTGTCTATGACCGGAGCCTATTACCTTCATGTTCGTTGCAGTTATCTATCGTTTCCACCAAGGAAGTGGGCCATCATCCACAGGATATTCATCGAGGCTCCAAGTCTCTCTCCATTCCACGAACGGTCGATCATCAAGGAACCTGATGGGAAGCCAAATATAGGTTGCTTCTCTGGTCTCAGCCTCTTGCTGCCCATCGATGAGAGTGGTTTTTGCCATCCAACGATCACCGATGGCTATATACAAACCGTAGCGAGTAGGATGCTTGAATACTGAACTGAATTGACAATCAAAACTGGTAAGCTTCTCATCATCGATGCAGAAAGATCCCTGCAGTACATAGGTTCCATGGGGAAGCTGTGCCACCATGGCTTCTGTTGGGTTTGGGTTATATCCAGTAGTTCCACTACTGATCATATGATACCTATCTCCCCTTTTAAAGAAACAGGGAGCCTCTCGAGCTAGAGGGGGTTCAGTCCGGGGACAATGACTTGAGTAGTATCCGCTCACATCCAGGTAATCGTCGGTTAAATCTGCAATGATAAGTTCGGTATGCACCCTGTCAGCTATGAAGTAGCCCTTCCCGTCCCGCTCATCAACCCAGAGATCGAAATCTCCTGTTTCCATACCCAATGGGCGTATTGTTTTTATAAGGGTAAATGGGGTATCCATACTGCTTGAGGTAGCAATACCCATGTATTGGGTCATCCAATCAGTAGGAGCTTCTTCTGTCCCGGCAAACTTAATCCACATCACAAATGTATCAGTCCGCTTGTTATATACAATATGGGGTCTATCCATGATCCGGGAAGGATGCATCGGATGATCAGGGTCATCCGATACTGCCAGGATGGTCCCCATATCTGTCCAATCATAGAGATTCTCTGATTGGTAACATCTCACCCCGTTATGCCAGTTCTTTCCTTTTGGAACATAATTGGATTTATCTTCCCCATACCAATAATACACCCCTTCATGATGCAACACAGAGCCCCCGTGTGCTTGAATGAGATTCCCCTCTGTGTCTTTCCAAGGTTTGCCTGGCTTAAATACATGTGTGTCCATACTACAATGTTACTCCTAATGATTATTCTTACGTTGTTTCTAGCATATGACGCTTGCGGAATTCTGAGGGGGTCATGCCGGTATGTTTCCTAAAAATCCGACTGAAATAGTAAGAGTCTTCATACCCCACAGAAGCCGCAACAGCCTTTATATTCATGGTTTCCAAACGTAACAGTAAAGCCTTCGCCTCATGTATCCTGCATCTGATAAGGTACTCATTTGGAGACTCCCCGATATATTTCTTAAAAAGAATACAGAGATATGAATAGTTGAACCCAAACGATTCTGCCAGATCCTGGATTCGGATCCGTTCACTATAGTGGCTCTCAAGATATGTTTTCATTTGAATCATGAGCCCTTGGTTGTCATACCCTTCTATCTCCCCGCGTTGTGTATAGCTTTGTTCGAGCAATTCAAACAGTTGTCTTTGAAGGGTTTCATAACTCACTGAGTTTCCAAATGCTACATCAAGCATCATTGTGAGATCAATTGAGTGTTCAGGATAGGATAATTTGGAGAAAACCAGTCTAATCAAACTCAACAGATAACGCTGGGACAAAGAACGCTCTTCACACCGTTTCAAGATTGATTCAATCAGTTGCTTTGATTCCCCCAGCCTTTGTTTTGTATGCTGCAAGAGTGACAACTCTTCATGAAATTCAGACTGGATATCTATGTTCTCTGGTGTTGCATCGTGAGAAAACAGGCTTGAGCGTCCAAAAATGCTGAGTCCATATAATGCCTGGGAAAGCCGTTGTTCATACATACGAAGTTGTGCTGAATCCAACAATTCTGGGTAATACACAAGCGTAATGGGAACTGCTCCTGCCCTTTCCAACAACCTCCGGTAGAGGGCAGGGAATAGCGTACTTGGTGACTCTTTCGCATCTTCAATTACCAGCAGATATTCGTTGTGGTACCGTCCAGGCACTACAAAAAACACCTGTGATGAAAGCAATGGCCTGAGAATCTCTTGCAGTTCCAACTGGTTGGGGAAGTCCAAGGAACATTCAAAGAGATTCGATCGAGAGAAATGATATGAACCAAAACAGATGCTTGCACCAAGTAGTGGTGTATTTGTCGGAGAGAGCGTTTTTTCTGAAACAGAAAGCATCTCCTCAAAGCGCTGCTGTTTCCTCGTATGTTGAGCAACAAGCAGTTTAGGCTTGATGTTATTGAGAAAGACATTGAAGGAGGTCTTATCAAGAGGTTTTACCAGGTAATCAAGCACTTGTAGCTGTACGGCTTTTTTTGCTTTTTCGAACTCACTATATCCACTGATGATGACCAATGGAGTAGTGTCCTGCTCCTCCCTTAATCTCTCGGCCATCTGGATACCATCAAGAATAGGCATACTGATATCGATACAAGCCATATCAGGTTGCAAACGCTTGATAAGTTGATATCCTTCTTCACCATTGGTTGCGCTACCCACTACGGCAAAATCAGGATCACTCTCAGAAAATAGTCGCTGAATATTCCTGATAATGATTGGTTCATCATCAATAATAACTACATGTATCATAGACAACCTGCCTCATTTCCTGCCACGCACAGCATTACTACACTCCCTTTGCCAGGACATGCCTCTGTAATATCCAAAGAAAATCGTTCCTTATATTGCAACCGTAAGCGTATATAAATATTTACCAGAGCCATATCGTGCGCTTTCAACTCCTTGTAGTCCAATTTATTCCCAATGATCTGATCGATGTTGTGAAAGAGCAAATTCAATTCACTCAGCACAGTTGGCGAGAACCCTGCCCCGTTATCCTCAAGCCTGATATTCCATCCATCAGAGGTTACATTGCACGCAATCTGGATGCGATAAGGGGGATACGCATTCTTGAAACCATGAGTGAAAGCATTTTCCACCAATGGTTGCAGTATGAGTTTTGGTACATATATTTGGCTTGTATCTCCTTGTATATCTATTGAGTACGAGAAAAAATCTTCAAATCGCCACGTCATAAACTCCATATATGTCCGTACATTGTCAATTTCATTTACAAGAGTGGTCTCCCCTTCATTCCCACTACTGGTATAACGAAACAGTTCACTCAGTTGCCTGCACATGACAGGGACCTTCTCTGCTCCTTCTTCTGAAGCAACTGCACTTATTGCCGTTAAGGAGTTGAACAAGAAATGGGGGTTAATTTTTGCCTGGAGTGTCATAATCCGAAGATTCAGTTCTGTCTCATTTGCAATGAGAAGTTTATCCGATGATTCCCTAAGCCTTGAAACAAGACGAAGAAAGGTTTGCTGTATCTCACTCACTTCCTGCAAACTGCATTCGTGGATAGTTGGTTCTTCATAGAGAGAGAAACTGTCAATATCTTCTATCAGCTGTTCCAGTGGCCGGGTTACCCTGTTGACGATGATGATCATGATGATAAATATACAAGTAGTGAGTGCCAGGAACAGAGCAAGTAATTGGAAGATCAAGGTACGCAGTGGAGCGTTATAAAGCGACTCAGGCTGGATGAGAAACACATCCCATCCAACAGACGACAAATTCCCACTAGCCAGCATATACGAACCATCACTCAATTCAATAGGAACTATATCCTGTTTAGCATCTATACGCTGCACTTCTTGTAATCGTACGATATCTTCATGACTTCGTTCACTCGTTGCATGAATCGTATTGCCCTCTCCATCGATTACCAAGAAGGAGAGACCTGTTTCAGATTCTGTAATTGCAAAGATTTCTTCCAAATAGGAAGCAGATTCCATCACTTCAATCGTCCCTAACTTGATGAATCCAAAATTGGTTCCAATGAAAGGACGAACCAAGGAAAAAACTTCCTGCTCCTGCATGCCACCCCAATAATCCTGATGGGGTGGTAAAAGAGTAAAATTCTGATCCTCATCTACCCTGTACATATCCCACGAAGATACCTCCTTGGTACGTGAAACAGTGGGTGTATACCTCAACCCCAAGTAGGTGGAATCACTGAAGATACTCACATTCTGAGCTTGCGTATTGGGTGAGTTGAAAGCCCAAAGAATATCCTGGGCGATTTTCTTCTGTTCAAGATTATGTTCAAAGTAATTGCGATCTGCGTAAGACTGCCTATTTGCACTAAAGAACATCTCTTGCAGGGTATTACTCGCCAGTAACTGGGTAGCAAGCGTATCCATACGGTAGATAACAGTATCCAGCAACTCTATTGCATTGTTGATTCGCTGTTGCACATATAATTCTGACTGTGCTCTTCTGTCTCTCATATACGTTGCCGAGATAAGTAGCGTAACAAGAATGATTACCAGGAGCAGGTACAGCAGTATGAGAGAAATCAAGCGTGATCTTATGCTGTTGAACATTGAATTACCTCATCTCCTATCATACAACGACTCTCAACTTTTAACTGCACCCGCAGTCATCCCAGCAGTAATATATTTTTGGGCGAATAGATAGAGCAACAATAAGGGAAGAATGGTTATCACAATATCAGCAAAAATAAGATTCCACGATGAGGCATGAGCTCCATAAAAATTATATACAGTTAAGGGAAGTGCCCATTTGTCACTACTGGAGAAATACAGTGGTATCTGGATATCATTCCAGCTTCCTACAAAATTGAACACGACGAGTGTCATGGTAACAGGCTTCATCAAAGGAAAGAGTATCTGCAAGAAAAACGTCAAGGGAGGACATCCTTCCAATACAGCGGCTTCATCCAACTCCCTTGGAATGGTTTTTACAAACCCTGTATACAGGAATATGGACATAGGGAGTCCATAGGTAGCTGCTACCAGTATGAGTCCAGCATAGGAGTTGAGTAACGACATATACTCGAGAACAAGATAGGTAGGGATGAATGCGACCGGAATGACCAACCCACTGAGAAAGAGATAATAGAGAGCGGGAGCCCACTGCTCTCTCGATCTTCCAAGTACATATGCGGCGAGAGAGGCCAAAAGAATTATTATCAGTCCAGAGCCAACTGAGATGATCAATCCATTATTGAATGCCCGAAGGATATTTGCACTCCTGAAGACCTCCAGATAATTTTCAAACTGCCAATTGGAAGGAAGTGAAATTGAGAAGAATCCTGCCTCTCTTCTCGTTTTAAATGAATTGATTACAACCATGTAGAGAGGAATGAAAAACACTGAACTTGCGAGCATGGTCATGGTGTAAGAAGCCAAGCGTAAGGGCTTTCTCATAATTCGATCTCCTTCTTTCGCAAGTAGGCAACTATTCCAAACGTAAGAAACGCAATGAGCAGGGTCGTGAACAATCCTACAGCTGAGGAGTACCCCAAATACCCGTTTCCAAAACTCTTATAGAGGAAGGTACTTAATACTTGCGTCTGGTCAGCAGGACCTCCATTGGTGGTTCCATACACTTGGGCAAATACCTTGATACCTGCAATGATACTCAACATCAAGGTAACGTTGATTGATTGTACAATTAGTGGAAGCGTTATATATCGTATCTGCTGGAGTTTATTGACTCCATCAATCTCTGCTGCCTCATAATAATCCCTGGGTATTGCCTGCAATCCTGCAATGAATATTGCCATACTGAATCCAGTTTGTTGCCATATTTCCATGACACTGATGGACGTGAGAGAAAATCGAACATCAAAGAGCCAATCCTGTTGCAGATGACCAAGATGCAACCATTCAAGAGTACTGTTGATCAAACCATGTGTCGGATTATAAATCGACAGAAAAATGATTGCGAGCACAAGGGGGCTTATGGTTATCGGCATAAATATTATGGCACGATTGATATGATTGAACCGAGTTTGTCGTTGTACAAGCAAAGCAAGCAGAAATCCTAATATATTCTTCCCAAGTACCGTTACAAAGGAAAAATAGAACGTGTTCTTAACCGCACGCCAGAAGTTTGGTTCAGAGAAGAGTCGTTTAAAATTATCCAAGCCGATGAAATGCATATCATCGAAAAAGAATATTGACCAATCAGTAAAACCCAGTGCCAGACTTGCCACATTAGGAATGATGAAAAACAGAGTGAATAGACCTAACGCAGGAACTGCAAACCAGTAGGTGTAATAAGTGGATGTATACCTGTTCAAAAGAGGACGCTCCATGTGATGCTGTGGCAACCAAAACAGGCTGCCACAGCATAAGTATCAGTGTTTAGAAACCAGGAACACGACGGGCTTGTGCATCTGCAGCATAGGCTTCATACCAACGCTCTAGTGCATCCTCAACTGAAAGACCAGCAAATAGGCCTTGTATCTGTTCATTGAACTTCCCATAGAAGGGCTCCAATGGGGTCTCACCGTTATAGGTACTATTATTGAAATCACCAAGGGATGGGAGCATCTTTGCATACTCCTTCATCTCTCGATTGAACGGGCTCATATTCAAAGAGAACCCAAGATCCGTATAGGGGACAGCTCCAGGTACTAATTCATAATAGGTCTTCAACGGTTGTTCAGTTAGCATGGTATTGATGAACTCTTTTGCAAGATCCAGATTTGTGCTTTCTGCAACAGCAGAGAGATAGTTGGTGGCAGTTCCAAACAGTACATACCCATCCTCAACATCATCCCAAAGAGGGGTATACATCATTCCAATGGCATCAACTGATTCTGGATAGAACTCTTTGAGGGTTCCGTATGCATTGTCCAGCATCGCATAGAAAGCAACTTCACCGCTGGCAAGAGCTTCAAGCGCCATATCATTGGTTGCAGACATGTAATCTTTATTAATCAATCCCATTGTCTTGAGGGACAGCGCATTCTCCCATAGTGCAACCAGCTCTGGTACATCACTCGGCTTGAGAGTATTGGTAACAATACCTTCGACAACTTCAGGATTATTGGCAAAGACACTCGTCATGGATGTAAGCAAAAGAATTTGCGCAGTCCAGACTTCCTTGTTGGAGATATATACTGGAGTATAGCCTGCATCCTTCACCTGTTTTAACGCAGTGATGAACTGTCCATAGTCCATGATTGGCAAGGAAACACCACTCGCTTCCAAAACTTCCTTGTTGTATAGGAGACCCATGTTAGACTCTCCACCAAGCGGAGCTTTCAACACATTGCCTTGCCCATCCTTCGTAAGTGGTTTTGTGGTACTGGTAATTTTCTCTACCCAAGGTCCACTCAGCGGAGCTAGGTCCTTTGCAGATACATCCGTAAGCCCAAAGTTATGGACAATGATATCTCCGGCATTACCTGTAACCAACCGTGTGTTTGTAACATTAAGCATCTGGTCATCAGGAATTACATCATACTGCAGGGTAATACCCATGAGCTCTGCAGCAGAATCGAGAGCTTTCCGGATATTTCCTGGACCTGCATCACCAGAACTCATCATCACATGCAGAACTTGCTGTTTTTCTTGCTTCGCCCCAGTCTCTGCCGTCCCTGCGGCACTCAAGAAACTAGTGAGCATCAGCAAAACGAGCAAAACACTTAGTAATCGTTTCATTATTGACTCCTTTTGTTTTCCGGACTTCTCAGTCCTTACTACTCTAGAGTCTTAAGCCTGAAGGTCAATAAAGGAATGGAGAAAATGTTGAGAAAAGCTAGACAATTTCGGGTTTTCATTGGTCGATGACCAGTTGATCTTCTCCCAAGAGCTTGGGGAGTATGACAAGAGGATACGGATTGTGGAGATCAACGGCCCCATGTTCTTTGGATCGGTATTCCATC
Organism: uncultured Sphaerochaeta sp.; assembly: GCF_963676285.1. Classification (NCBI taxonomy): domain Bacteria; kingdom Pseudomonadati; phylum Spirochaetota; class Spirochaetia; order Spirochaetales; family Sphaerochaetaceae; genus Sphaerochaeta; species uncultured Sphaerochaeta sp. Next base: position 2,282,870 of record NZ_OY781063.1, on the reverse strand, counting down.
TCTTGAACATTGAAGAGAAACTCGATAAAGGCTACAAGATTCTTATCCTGCGTTTCCGTTATGTGCCCATCGTAGACTCTGATGGAATAGCGAAGCTGAGAGTACTTCTCTCCGATATGAAGAAGAAGGATATCCAGGTACTCTTCAGTGGTCTGAACGACAACCTGAAGGAGAAATTCCTGAAACACCATCTCATAGCGGAATCCTCCATCTTCCCAAACATTGAAGAGGCAATGATTAGTAGCCATGAGAGGTTGAAGTTATAGATGGTTTAAGACACTCTTGTCCATTCCTAAAACCAAGTGAAGACAATACTTGAATTATAATTATATTATAATTATAATGTAATCATGAAAGAGATAATTTTTGCATGGGATCCGAAAAAGGAGGCAAAAATGAAAAACGAATATGATTTCTCAAATGCTGGTAAGAATCCCAATATCCCGAAACTACCCAAACAACAAGTAACCATTCGACTGGACTCTGCAACAGTTGCCTATTTCAAGGACATGGCAGAGAAGAAGGGTATTCCATATCAGAATATCATAAACCTCTATCTCACGGATTGTATGTTGAAGAAAAAAGAGCTGAATGTTTCGTTTGAGTAGGATTTTGAGCACTATCAATTATTCTTGACGCTAGAGATCTTATGATCTTCCCGTTTACGCTAACATATCTAAGTGTATGTTCTTGGTTACTACCATAGGAATATACTGATTCCCTTGCTAACGCCATACCATCAGAGCTTCATTTAGGCTCTCTTCTACCCGCTCTCTTGGATGAGTGAAAGATGCAAGGCCATGTCCGGGAAGCATGACGTCAAAATCTATCTTTGAAAGCTTTAAAAGCGTTTTGATATACACCTGCTTGTCAAAGTCGATAGAGCCATTCCAGCCAAAGTGACCATACCCCAATGTACCGATTACGTCACCAGAGAAGAGAACCTTCTTTCCCCTCCATGAGATCAAGAACCCTGTACATCCAAGGGTATGACCAGGGAGATGGATTGATTGGACCGAGAGGGAACCAACAGAGAACTGTTCATCATCCTCCAAGATTCGATCGACAGATACTGGAGTAAATACACGATGGTACAGGTATCCACAACATCGCTCATCCCCCTTCTCCATCGCATCAGCCGTATAGGCATGAGCAACAAGCTTTATTCCTGCATCTTGTAGGAGATGAGCCCCCTGGGCATGATCATAATGAGGGTGCGTGATCAAGGCAGTTGTAATCTTTCTCGTATCAAGTCCCCATTGCTGCATATTCTCCTGGATCATAGGCCAAGAGTCACCATTGCCTGTATCTATAAGGAGGATCTCGGATCCAAGATCAAGTGCATACACATTGCAATCATCAAAAGGACCGCTCACTTGGCTTCCAGTCAGGCCAACGAGACTTCCTCCAACTACATATATATCTGGAAGCAACTGCATAGGCATCCCTCCTTTGAAATCATTGCATCTATGGCCAAAGAGCTGCCTCGATTTCGATGCATAGCCAATGATAAATAGGGAGATGCAGTTCTTGGACCTTGAATGTTTCACGTTCAGGAACCTGAATGCATACATCACAATGCTCTTTTAATGCACCACCGGCTTCACCTGTCAAACCAAGTACCGACAAACCTTTTGCTCGTGCCACCAACGCTGCACTCACCACATTCTTTGCATTGCCTGAAGTCGATATCCCGATAAAGATATCACCAGGATCACCATACCCATATACCTGTTGTGCATACACGAGGGAAGGGTCAACATCATTCATGAAAGCTGTTGAAAGCGCTTGGTGACTCGATAAGCAGATTGCCTTTACCGCTCCCTCCAAATTGGAAGCTATTCGACTCCCTGTCTCTCCCCCAATATTACTCAATTGTCGAGCTGTTTCATCTTCTATCGGGCGTTTACGAGCGAACGACTTCATAAGTTCGCCTACAATATGATCAGCATCGGCGCTACTCCCACCATTGCCTGCAACCAAGAAAAGTTTTCCTTCTTGAGCTTTCTTCACCACCAGATCCCGAGCCGCTGCTAAATTCCTGGTTATGCACTTTAGTTGTGGGTAACGTTCTAGCAATTGATCCAATGTATATATCATCGCTCTCTCCTCATACTATGGTCTCTAGCAATTCCTAAGGCTGCCATATCTCCCAGCTGTTCTCCAAGCAAGGATGGTACTATCTCACAACTGGAGTAGGGAACACTTAGCGTTTCCTCGCGTAGCACTTGGTCCATTATTGGCCGGAACAAATCCTCGTCCCTGCTATAGATACTTCCAATAATAATTCGCTGTGGATTAAGTAAATCAATCAAGAGGGCTAGACCTGATCCCAACATCTTTGCACTCTGTTCAATGACATGCACCGCAGTAGAATCGCCTTCCTTGACCAGCTGGCAAACCTTTTGGGCACTCACTGTTTTCCCGGTTGCAATTTCATACAGACCGGATATACCTGCACCACTGACGTAGCTCTCCCATGATCCTCTCTTGTAGTAACAATAGGGACCCGTATCAGCCATCCTCCAATGCCCAACTTCCCCAGCGAGGCCATTGGTTCCCCGATAGAGAGCACCATCCAAGATCAAGCCAGCGCCCAACCCAGTACCGAAGGTCAAGAAAATGATTGAGTCATACCCTTTTCCATTACCCCAATACCATTCGGCCAAGGCACAGGCATTCGCATCATTTTCCAGATACGTTGCAATGCCAAAATGCTCTGATACAATGTCCACAATTGGAATATCATCCCAACCGGGCAGGTTGGGAGGTGATTGTATGATTCCACGCTTGCTATCAAGAGGCCCCCCACATGAAATGCCAATGGCCTTAATTTCACTAAGGGAGTGGGAAGGAGACAGTAGTAGTTCAACCTCTACAAAAATGCTTTCTAACACTTCCTCAACTCCAGACGGAGTCAGAAACTTCCGCTTATTGATGAGCCGACCTTCGCTATCCCCAAGGCTGATAGCTGTTTTTGTACCGCCAATATCAATACCAATATATTTCTGTGATTCCATAGAATACTAACCCTTCACTGAACCGGAGAGGAGTCCTTGAATGAAATACTTTCCGAGGAAAATATATACAAGCAACGTTGGAATCGCTGCAATCAAGGCACCCGCCATCTGTACATTCCATTCTATCACTTGTGTTCCTGCCAAATTCTGCAGGGCAACAGTAATTGGCTGGATGGAAGGCCTCTGCGTCAAGGTGACTGCAAAAAGGAAATCATTCCAGACACTGGTGAACTGCCAGATAAGCACCACGACCATGGTAGGCAGAGAAATGGGAACAACCACTTTCCGAAACACCCCACCAAGGCGGAGTCCGTCAATCATCCCAGCTTCAAGCAACTCATCAGGGAGTTTCGCATAGTAATTCCGGAACATGAGAGACGAGATGGGTAATCCGTAGATGATATGAGTCACTATCAGTCCAGAGAGATGACCATATAACCCTACGGTATTCATGGTACGAACGAGAGGGATCAAGATACTTTGGTAAGGAATAAACATACCGAAGATGACCAAAGCGAAGATGATATTGGAGTACCTGAATTTAACTTTTGCAAAAATGAACCCTATGATAGCTCCAAAAATTACAGAAAAGAGGCTAACAGGAATTACAAGCATAAAACTGTTCTGAATATTCTGGCCAAGTTTGACGAACGCTTCAGCATAACCCTCAAACGATATATTTTGAGCTGGAATCCACATCTCGCTGATTCTTACATCTGCAAATGGTTTCAGACTATTATTGAAAACCACATAAAGAGGAAACAGGAAGAGAAAAACCGCAATATACGCTAGCGTGTATTTAAGTATCTTGCTTGATTTTTTGGTAATCATTCTGAATCCCCCCTCAGTGTTGAAATGAGATACGGCACGATTACCACAGCAACCAAGATCAGCATAATAATAGAGATTGCTGCACCTTCAGCATAGTGGTTTCCTCGGAAGGTTGTCTCAAACATGAACAATCCAGGAAAGTCTGTTACAAATGCTGGGCCCTTACCGGTCATTGCATACGCAAGATCAAATATCTTCAGGGAGATATGACCGAGTACAATCATGGCAGAGAACGTAATTGGCTTGATGATGGGAAGAATGACATACCACATGGTAGCCAACTCTCCCGCTCCATCTATTTGTGCAGACTCAATGAGTTGGTCAGGGATACCTCTCAGCCCTGCTAAAAACATTGCCATGGTATACCCGAGATATTGCCAAGAGGCGGCGATGATCAAGGCAATGAGTGCAACATTGAATCCAGCAATGCTATGGGTTGAGGTAAACCACCCAAAGGTTGCTTCAAATCCCATCATTCGGAATAGAGAGTTTACTCCTACCTCAGGGCTGAAAATCCAACGCCAGAGGACACCAGTTACAACAAATGACAGAGAAAGGGGAAATAGATATATCGTTCGCAAGAACGACTCACCCCGTAATTTGGAATAGAGTAGATAGCTGAGAAAAAAACCACCTACGATACAAATAACAAGGAAGAACAGCGTAAAGAAGATTGTATTACGGATATCGGTCTGAAACCGCTGTGAATCAAACAACCTTTGATAATTCTCAAACCCTACTGAGGTCATGTTTGGAAGAATGCTGTTCCAATCAGTGAAAGAAATCCTAAATGACCATGCAATAAAGCCATAGACAAAAATGAACAGCAAGAGAAGCATGGGCAACAGGATCAACACTGCAAGTCTGCGGTCTTTCTTTGCACAGTACATAAAGCCCTATCCTATACATAGCACATGATTGTCACCATCATGTTACAATCATTCAATCGTATGGCATTCTCCGCTATGGAGAAACACATACCCATTCAGTCTAGATACAGTACCTTGCTGTACATAAGCGTACAGCAAGGCACTCCAATACACAAGACAACCTTATTTAGGTGCGTATCGGTCAGCAGCAGCCTGGAACTCAGTGATTGCCTTATCAACGTTCAAGTCAGTTACAAAAACACTCATGATATCGTTGATACGAGTGAGCCAAGGCTCAGAAATAGCAGCACCGTGTGCAACACTAGGTACGATTGCATCGGATGCGAAATCGTCCATGGCAGCATTCAAATAGCGGTCATACTTGGAACGGTCACCATCGATGCGGGCAGGAATGGATCCCTTGATAGGATTGAAGGCATCCTGACCCTCTTGTGATGCACAAAGTGTCAACCACTTGATGACATTGTCTCTGTTGGGAGCATTCTTCGGCAAGCCAAAGGAGTCACTTAGCATGATGAAGTTGCCTGAAGTACCAGGAGTAGGAACCCAATCCCAATCCTCGCCCTGCTTAAATCCCTGGGAGTAATAATAACCTGCAGCCCAGTCGCCCATGACGTTCATGGCAGCTTTGCCTTCAGCTACATAGCCTGCAGCATCCATGTTTGCAAGAGCAGCGTGGTCGCGGTTGATATATCCCATCATCTTGGCAAAATCATTCAGAGCATTGCGCACCTGAGCATCATTCCACTTCACCTTGCCTTCCCAAAGTGCATTGTACTTATCTGGTCCAACATTTGCGAGAATTACGCTTTCAAGCAGGTGTGTAGCAGCCCAAATCTCATTATCACCAAGAGCAAGAGCTGGAATTCCATTCGCCTTGAAGACTTCTGCAACACGGAAGAAGTCAGCCATGGTCTTTGGTGGTTGCAGATTGAACTGTGCAAACAGCTTCGGACTATACCACATTACATTCGAACGGTGGATGTTCACGGGAATACTATAGACCTCACCTTCGTAAGAGATGATGTCGATTACATCCGCAGGGAACTTATCCATGTACCCTGCATCTTCCAATACGAAGGTAATGGGTTCCATGAATCCAGAGACTACCCAGGTATCAATCAATTCGTGACCGGCATGAACCTGGAATGAATCGGGAGGATTCCCACCCTGCATACGGGTAGCAAGAACAGCCTTTGCATTGGTTCCTGCACCTCCAGCAACAGTAGCATTGATGATTTCGATGCCTGGATACTGGCGATCAAACTCATTGTACATCGCCTCCAAGCCATCAGCCTCACCACCAGCGGTCCACCAACTAAAAATCTCCAGGGTATTGCTTTCAGCCTTGGCTTCAGCTGCACCCTGCGCGAAGATCATCGTGGTTGCCATTAAGGCTACCAACAGACCAACCATGATTCTTTTTTTCATAGTTTTCTCCTTTTTCTATGATCAAGACTTCAACGAAGTCATTGCAAACGTAACAGTATCTGATCCATCCTCTGTAAACTTAGCGTAGCAGAGCGAATCGTGTGATAATTGACTTTCCAGGAATGACTCATATGAGTCCAAATAGGTGTTCCATCTCGTTTCAGGAGGGCAAGCCATTCACCCAAATCATGCTGTATCATCTTTTCAAATACGAAAGCATGAACGTTTTTATATGCCTCCAGGAATTTCTCATCACCGAAAGTGAGATATGCATCAAGCATCCCAATCAAGAACTCTGCTTGCTGCCAGAACTCCTTACAATCGTCATATACCACAGACCCATCCAGTGAACCTTCCACGTAGACTCCACCGTATTCACGATCGATACCATAGGAAACTGCATGATCCAGTAGTTTGACAAACATAGGTTCATATGGCTGTATGGATTTTCCAAGTACTCGAAGAGCATCACTCAGCAACCAGAAGAACTCTACGTTATGCCCGTAGGACGTATTATCAAGGGCATTAGGTTTTGCACCTGAATCATCTGAGAAACGATCCCAACCCCAAATGATGTCAAATTTGATCTGCGGAGCTACCGACCAATCACAATTGAATTGGGGGATTCCAGTCTTGTGAACTGGATGCAAGATCCTTGTATTGATCAAGTCAATGATCTCTTCCAGCTTTCTTCGATGGATAGCCTTTCCACTTGCATTGTACAATGCGGTGTAGGCTTCCATAAGATGCATGTGAACATCAAGAGTTTTTCGGTCTCCTCCACCGCTACCTCCTGATGAGAGGGTCCAGTCACGTTCAAACATTTCCCAATACCCACCATAGGAAGTCTCTGCAGCATAGATTTGGAGAAGATTAAAACACTTCTCTGCATACTCCAAAGCAATTGGATCATCGAAAGTTTTGGCATACGTGCTTAACGCATAGATTGCGAAGGAGTGGCCGTACACGATTTTCTTATCAATGAGAACCTCATTCTTCCGGTTGAACAGCCAGAAGAATCCTTCATGTACAGGGTCCCAATAGTGTTCTATCGCAAAGTAGACACCTTTCTTTGCCAATGTTGCACAACGTCCATCAAGGTCATGATTCAGGGAACAGGCAAGAGAAAGAGAATAGATAGTACGCATATGGGCAAGCAATGATTTCTCATCAACTCCTGAATCCTTGCCTTCAGCGTCCCACTGGGTTAGATAGCCACCCCAATCAGAATCCCAAACTCGATCAAGCCAGAATGGGAGCAACTCATCATGGAGATGTCTCTCCATTTCTTCTTTCCAAGTATTTACTTGTCCAACAATGTCCATTGATTCAACTCCTTTTTTCCAACTCACGATACAGACTTACGAAAAATGCATGATTATCAGAGCAGAGGTAGGAAGCATTGCATCCCATTCGACTGAAGGTCTTCATGAACCGCAAATAATATGCAGGATTATCTACAGGAGGCTCTCCCTTGGACCAATCCCAACTCTCTTCTTGCAGGTCAACCACATGAATTGCACAATCAGTGACATGCTTACCTGTATTTCTCACCATCGAGAGAGATTTTTCAAAAATCATCGGAGACATTACAGCTGATCCAACAGAGAGGTACACTCCCCCTTCCAGATTTGAGACACTCTGCACATAGGAGAGGAAATCACGCTCAGCAGTTCTGCCAATAACAGCTCCCCTGTTCGCCTTATGTGTATATATGATATCGTGTCCAAACATTGGATGACTGGTGAAAGGTACTTGTGCTTCCCACGCCAGTGCCTGTGCACTATAGCTGGCATATGGATGAGATATATTCAAACGTGAACCAAAGAGCGAATCGTCCAAATCTGTAATGAGATCAAGCAGATCCAATGCACTGCCTCGTTTGCCTGCAGATCCATCTAACGAAGTGGCAAATGTTTCCAGCTCAGAGCGACTCGGTATTTCCAATCCACCACGGACAATCATTGCCCCAATAGATTCCCCATACCCCAATCCCTCATACGCTCCAATAGCCAAGGCAAGATTGATGTACAAGCCGGTCTCTTCCCAAGTTCCAAACTTGCCTTCCTGGACGTTTGCTCTAACATCCTCGCTACTCTGTCCAAGATAGGAAAACTCCCAATCGTGGATAACCCCAGCACCATTGGTTGCAAGATGAGTCAACCATCCTTTCTGCACCAAATTACCGAGCAGTCGGCCTAATCCATTCTTGATGGTATGAGCTCCGAATGCACACATTACTGAAGCACCACGATTACGTGCCTGGACCATCTCATCAGCAATCAGTGCTGTTTGTTGTTGTAATTTTGTAGGAATTGCAACACTATCTGTTGCTGGATCTACGCAGGAGGACTCGATAAATACCTTGTTCTTCCGTGAAGATAACGGGAAATACGTCATGGTATTTCGATCGAACAGCGCTTGCTTACCTGCTGAAAGGTGATTCATCTTACCCATCACTTCACCTCCCAACCGAGGTATTTACTCAAGGTAGAGGCATGAGAAAAATCAGGAAGCAGAAGGTCAGCTCCACCCAAGACTAGACGGCTCCTTTTCTTCATATTCAAACCGTAACGGCGGACTTCATCACTCAACAACCCCACTGCTAGCAAGCCGTGGCGCTTAGCCTCACGCATCTCAACTGGACCATCTCCGAAGACTACACATGACTCATAGTCTTCGTTCAACCGTGTTTCAATGATTTGCTGAATCACCAACCGTTTAGGGTCATTCGAGACATCTCCGACCGAGCCAAAAATTCGGCCTTCAAAGTAGTTTGCATAGCCAAGTAGTTCTGCTTCACGCTTTACATCATCAACATCAGTACCACTTGCAAGATAGAGTTCTGTACCATGTGAAGAGAGAAATCGCAAGAAATCTATCGATCCTTTGATAGTAACGTCAGTGGCATCAAGCCGCCGGGCACGAATCTCAACGGCTTTCTTGTCAACCATTGCCAACAATTCTTTATTATAAAGTTCTTTATATTGCAATGCCGTAAGCACTTCCTTCTCAGGAATGTACCCATAATGACGCACCAGTTCAACCAAGTAATGCATTTGCTCGATTGTTTGGATGCCAGTGGTACGATCAATGAAAGCATGTATATCATTCCTGAGTGATTGGATGTCCTTACTGGACAGGGAGCTGTAAGCTTCTCCTGCTATTGCAGTGAGCATGCTCTGCTCCATGACTGTTTCCCAGCCCTGTCGTAAAGTTGAGATTGTTCCATCATGGTCGAATATCGCCACCTTGGGGAATCCATTCATTTGTGAAGGCTTTATTATTTCAAGCGGTGTATCCTTCCAATACAGAGCTTTCCTCTCATCATCTGCAATTTCAGGATTATAACGCCAATCAGCTTTCTCAGATAACGAGATAACCTCATCGGCTGATGGGTGACCACATTCATAGAGAACTTTCAGCGAAACCCCCGCACATATATTACCGATGTAGGCAGCTTCCGCTAAATTGGCGCCCCAGGCCCCAGCCACTACCAATCCGGCCAGGAAAGCGTCACCTGCACCGACTGCATCGATTTGTCCAGCAAAATGGATACCAGGGAATGCCTGGATTGCCTCTTTTTCATCTACAGCAATAGCCCCATCAGGACCAAGGGTTAGGACAATTGGTTGCTTGAAATATTTGGCCAACCAGATCGCCAATTCCTGTCTGTCTAATGTACATTCAGAGCCGTAGAGAAGGCGTCCTTCCTGTTCATTGAGCTTGTGGATAGTATTCCTGTAAATATCATTCAATTTCCTGCAGTCTGCAAACCATCGAACCCCGGAATCAGAAACAGTACTTTCGATGACCTCATTCAGAGCTTTTTGGAAAGACTCACTATGGAGTCCACGAGGTACTTGCTCATTGATGATGACTGCATCATATTCAGATAGTTTTTTTCTCAGGGTAGAGAGAAGACCTATGATACTTGCTTCAGTTGGGGTGTTGAAATTACCACTATCAAAACGAGGATGTTCTACTCCTTTCTCAAAGACCTTATGGTATACATGTGTTGCCCATGTATCTTCCTGATGAACAACCCCTTCTGTTTGGATATCATGTTTCTGCAACAGGGAAATCAGCAAATCACCAAAAAAGTCAGAACCTACGATTCCATAGATATCAACACGATCAGCCCCGAGGGTTTTGCAATTTACAGCAACATTGCAGGCTCCTCCAAGCTCGGGCTTTGAGTTGAGGACTGAATAAGTTTGCAAGCCAGTTTCTACCGATATTTCAGCCTGTTCAGTCGTTACCTGATAAGCAAGATCAAGACACAGGTCGCCAATAATCGCAATAGATATTGGTCGCCCTGCATTACGGGCAATCACCTGGCGGATATCAATGTTATTTCCTAAAATTCCGTTCACGCTCAAGACAGTCTCCCTGCGAGAAGAAAGCTTTATAAAAATGTAACCGCTTTCATTTCTCTTTATACCAAGCTTAAGCCACCAATACCCAGTTGTCAACCGAATGATCTGAAATTAATTTGCATGGGCATGAAACTGCAATTATCCGGCATTATTTATTGACAGCAAGAGACAGTAAGCCTAAGGTATCTTTGAAATGAAACATAAAACCATAGATGATATAGCCCTTGAAGCAGGAGTAAGTAAAGCTACCGTCTCCCGTGTTATCAGCCACCCTGAGATTGTCTCAAAGCGTACTCAGGAACGCGTACGTGCTGTGATGGATAAATACTCTTACACCCCTAGCTTGCTTGCACAGGGACTTGCAGGAAGCCCAACACGAACAATTGGGGTTATCATCGATGAGCTTTCAAACTTTTTCTTTATTGAAATCGCCGAAGGGATTGACCGTATTCTCTCTCCAAGTGGCTATTCTATGCTTCTCTCAAGTTCTCGATGGATAGAAGAGAGAGAAATACAGCTGGTACGTTCGCTTATCAGCAACCGTGTGCAGGGAGTGCTTATAGCCCCGATTAGTGAAAACAGCTTTGCTATTCGGCTTCTTCAAGAAGCAGGGATACCTTTTGTTGTAATCAACAGCGTCCCCAAAGATCCTTCCATTTCTTATGTTTGCTGTGACAACCATGAAGGTGGACGTATTGCTGCACAATATCTTAACACCTATCCAAGCGAGCAGATAATTGTTATCACGGGATTTGCGCATCAATCCATCGACAACCGTCTTGAAGGTTTCTACAACACCATCAATTCACCAGAATCAGTCATTCGCTATTCACAGATAAAGACGCAAGAGGAGGGATACATTCTCGCTCCTGATCTTATCAGGAAGAATCATATTGATCGTATTAAAACAACACTCTTCATCACGAATGACAACGTAGCAATAGGCATCATCAATCGTCTCGTGGAAGAGGGAATCAGGATTCCAGGACAGGTATCAATTCTTGGCTACGATAACATTCGTATCAGTGAACTTTGCAGGATACCTCTTACCACCATCAACCAATCCATCACAAAAACAGGTGAGCTTGCAGCACAGAGTCTCCTCAAACTTCTCAAGAAACAAGACAGCGTCTACCATCACTCGATTCACCCTTCCCTGATACAAAGAGAATCGACAGCTCAGATACCTCAATAACAACAATCCTGGAAAATACCAACTTTAAGCATCTTGTCTTGAGCAATAGACAGGTCTCATATTGATTCAATGTTTTTGCAATCTGACATATCCTGGTGGTTACGTTTACGGATTTCTTTCTCTCCTTCACTCAGGAATATCTCATGAGACTTCTCTTCATCAAACTCTTTTTCTGCAACCCTGAGCAGCCAGGGAAATGTCCGTATGAACCTCATAAGTGCAAGAGCTGCTGCCGAGGGGACAATGTCTTCATTCTTCCACCTTGCAAGGGTTCTTGCAGGAAGACCTAGGGAGCGTTCCATCGAAGCATTTGTATACCCTTGTGCATTCAAGTAGGTAAGGATATGTACCATCGATGATTGCTTACATACGGCAAGAGCATCTTGTAAGACACGATCGTTGTCCTCATGATCTTCTACAAATCCACAGGTATTACAAACCACCATCTTCACCGTCGCTGTATTCACATCTGCAAAGGGCTCTGAGACTTCGACTTGGTCTTCTCTAATATCTACATCTTCATTTCCACAATAGGAACATTTTTGTTTCTGCATGTTTTAGATAACTCCACCTAATCTTGATTATACATAATGTATAACTATTTGCAAATACTAATGTGTAGCTTACTATACCAATCCTGCTTTGAAATTCATTTCATCAAGAAACAACAAGTACCCATTCAACTGGACTCTGCAACAGTTGCCTATTTCAAGGACATGGCAGAGAAGAAGGGTATTCCATATCAGAATATTATCAACCTCTATCTCACAGATTGTATGTTGAAGAAAAAAGAGCTGAATGTTTCCATTGAGTAATAGCATAAACGTCTTTCTAATACGAAGGAGAGGAGGGAATCCCCTCCTCTCCCAAGTACAGATAGAACCATCAGTAGATTGACAGATATTCTTGTGCTTCGCTCTATCCTCGTTGCAATAAACTACTCAAATCGGAAATTGTCCACCAAGAAAGCAGAGATGTATATCTGATCACCGACATCCGAAATAGCAAAACTAATGGTGATCGGACTTCCCAGACCAGAAATATCTACCTGTTTCGTCTTTGCTCCAGTATGGAAGAGGTCATCCTGCGGGTCGAGAGTACTTGGCAAATGTGTACAATCACTTATTTGATACGAATTGACCGTCTCAATGGTCTCTATTATGGTACCGTTTGGCCCAGAGAAGGTCATAGTCAACGTATCGTCAAATTCGGAGCCTATGAACTCTATGAACTCAGCAGAGAGGAAGTAGTAATCGAAGGAACACTGCGTTGCCACGCCAGGAACCTCAAGACTTCCACTACTCAGCATGGAGGTTGCATCATTCAATGGAGTCCCAGATAGACCGTAGTCAACCGCTGCATCAGTTGTGATCATGGCTGCCTTCACTCCCTCCAAAGACAACTCAGAAGCAAAGGGAAGATCCACTATTCCTCCATTACCAGTGATATTCCACCCAGTCAGCCCGCTTTCAAAGCCCAGGTTTGTAGCATCACCCACATAGGCTGTAGCGGTATGGAATGTGAAGACAAGCTCATTCGCCAGGGTATTGCCACCCTTGTCCAGCAATCCATTCACGCTACTCAGCGTCACTGTGACATCCACATTATCCGCAAACGGTTGTGACGGGGTGAAGTGGAGTACCGCATAGAGATCATTGGTTGAACGCTCCAGCGCAAAGGTACCGGACACAACCTGGTCAGCAACAGTTACCGACATGGAGACATCATTCAGACTTATTGGGTTGATCAAATCATCAAAGTACACAGTGATAGAAGTACCAACCGGTACATCCTGAGCCCCATTGGAAGGAACAGTAGAAACCACAGTAAACGGTGTGCTATCAGTTTCATCCGGAGTGAAGTTGTAATCAGGATCAATCACTACATTCACGGGAGGCACTACACTGAAATAGTGTACTGTAGAGGATATGACCGTTCCATCACTTACTCGTAGTGCAAGATTATAGTGGCCGATAGCAAGCGTATCGCCAAAGGTTATTGTCGAGAGGGTTTCATCCGGTATCATGACACCATTGAGGAACCATACATAACTGTATGTCTCACTGGATGGATCTACCGAACTACTTACTTGCATGGATGTACCGGCAGTCAATTCACTTGATACCCCAGAGAGACTCACGAGAAACGGGTTCTGCATGTCTTCGACAATATCAAGGTTCAATGCCCCACTATTGCTGATATTCAACATCTCCTCAGTCAAGATGAGGGTTCCCTCTGTAGCCTCTCCTTCTAAAATACGAACAGATTCGTAGGTACCCCATACTGAAGTGGTCCCATCAAGCAACTGGACATTCAGATCATAGTAGCCGGCTGCCCATGTTCCACTATAGGAACCAGTCCCGTTTGTATAATCCAAAGTTGGAGACAATTCGTGTTCTACTCCATCCTTATCGGTCAGTATTACCTCAAACACGTCATTGTCAAAGAGGCTTGTAGGCCAAGAAACACTCAATTCCAATGTTCCATTACCGCTCAGAGGTACAACAGTGATTGAGTCACTGGTTGTCTGCGCTGCGGTGATCACCAAGCTCTTTGAGCCACGTCCTATCACATCTCCTGACGCATTCAATCCCTCTACCGTAATATCCCAGGTACCCTTATAGAGTTCAGGGATGGTAATAGAGGCATCGAGTGCAAAGGCCTGAGGCCCATACGTCCTCTGATCAGGACCAGAGCCGGTAATCTCCCACTCCACAATATCCATGGAAATATTGGGAAGCAAAGTCTTCTCTACGAAATCCCCACCTTGGTTTACCTGCAATGACAGGGTACCGACATTTTTCGTATCTAAACCCGTCATACCTATGTCACAACCTGCGACTATAAGTATCAATAATAGTCCAAGAATTCCTATCCATTTACCAATAGTATTCATACAAACTCCTATGAATTTCACTTGTATAAAGACACAGAAACCTATCCTTAGCGATATGCAAGGAATCCAGACAAATCAGAAAATGTAGAATATTTCTTTTCTTTTATGGCGGTATATCGATATTTAATATATTACAATATAGTTTTTTAGGACTTCTAGGCTCTGGCTTTGCTACACTTGTAGTCCACTTCATTGAATGCCTCATCAACTGAAAAATTACTCCGTACCAAGATACGGTCAGCAACGATGACTCCATGATGCACACAGTTAAAAAAACAGCAAACAATGCTTCAGCACGTATGTCTTAAGTTATAATTAAGTATCTATACACATTTTAATATTTGTCAATCCAGAGACCCAGTAATTTTTATGCAATACAGAATCTCAGCAAAGCAACCGATGGATGCAGGCGTAATGATCGTTCCAAAGCAATATGAAAAATAAAAATCCGTATTTGCACAGTGTTGATAAATCCCCATTGAAACATGAGAAGGCAAAAGCCTATACTGTGGCTGTAATTTGTGAAGACAGCTGGCTGGATAGTTGCGATGTGGTAGTCCCTATCTGGCCTCTGTCTTCTTGCAAAGGACTACCACATGAAAAGAATCAGATCGAAATCCAGGAGGAAGACCCCCTGGTCCGATATGCCTGAAGCCACAGCACTTCAAGCATTTATCGATGAGAGCAATCAGGACAATTATCACAGGAAGCATCCGGTCATCTCTGATACCGGCGAGGTTGAGCTGCTCAACTCGCTAGATGTACAGGAATGCAGGCACTGTAGAAGCCCCGCCATCCAGAGATTTGGCTTTACCTCCAACGGGGTCCGCAGGTTTAGGTGCAAGGATTGCGGACGGACTTTCAATGCCTTGACCAACACAATCTTCGATTCCCACAAGCTACCGCTTACCGAATGGCTAGATTTTTTGCTCTCCATATTCGGGTACGGCAGCCTCAGCCTGACATCAAAGAGCAACCGTAATGCTTATACAACTACAAGATACTGGATGGAAAAGGTGTTTCTGGTATTGAGAGAGTACCAGGGTACCCTGATCCTGTCAGGTGAGGTAGAGCTTGACGAGACCTTTTATAAGGTTCGAAATTCCGACATTCAGAGAAGAGTCGATGGCAAGGAGTACCGGGAATTGTCTCGCAACCAGATATGCATCGGCATAGCCTGCGACCAAAGCAGCGTCATCTGCTTTGTGGAAGGTGAGGGAAAGCCAACCAAGCAGGGAACACTGGATACATTTGCATCTCACATCAAGCCGGAATCTACCATGAGGCATGACATGGAACAAGCACACGGGCCTTTGGTAGAGGCTCTCAGGCTCAGGAGCATCGTGTATGATTCGAGACAGATCAAGCAGTTGCCTGATTCCGAGAATCCACTGAACAGGATCAACCAATACTGCAGAATGCTGAAACTCTTTCTTGCCTCCCACTCAGGATTCATCAGGGATGACCTACAGGACTATCTGAACCTATTCTGCTTTGTCATGAACCACCCCAAGGACAAACACGAGAAGGTCGAAAAGTTCATGGGCATGGCAGTGGACTGCCGTGTTTTGCATAGATACAGGGGGTAAAACCTCAATTCATGCAGTATATTGCGGATTCCTATCAACACTGTGCAAGTAACGTTTTAAAAATAAAAAAGGGATCTTTCCTTTTCCCCATACACCTTAGAAGATAAAACGTATAAAACAGGTTTCTACTAGCTAGTTGATAAACCGGTACCTCGTAGCAGGCCCTTTGCCTACTTTTTCCACCATTCCCTTGTTTTGCAGTTCTTTGAGTATTTTCTTTGCCATGGCTTGGGACTTTCCAAGATACTGAGCAAGATCCATCGAAGAAAAAAGCTCTTGTGCAGTGAAGTACCCTCTCATCGCCGTGAAGTCTTTAGGGTCCTGATCATGCTGTGGAGAAGGATTGCTTGAGGATTTCTTGAACATGACCAATTTGACATGATGCTCTAATTCTACAAATTGAGGTTCCGGTAACCCCTCTTCAAGACAGGACGATATAATAAGATTTATACCTATTCCCTGCTTCTCCATGTACCCCTTCTTTCTCAAGGCATCGGCAATGAGAGGGTTTCTGTATCGGGAAAGCCCTTCCTTCAGATTCTCAGGGTTGATAGGGGCATAGAAGGTTCCTGGATTCAAGAATTCAATTCTATCTGAGAAAAGGGTGATTCTTATGGGAGCTTCATAATCATAGGCTCTGTGAGCTACTGCATTGACGAGCGCTTCACGAATGGCATCAAGAGGCATCTCAAAGTTTACTGGCTGTTTGATCAGTCCATCCCGTTCGTACTGCGTACCCAAAAGAGTTGAGATGTATGTAAAAGAATGTTCGAGCATGGGTATGATACCCCCAGAAAAATCTTCTTTTTTGATTAGCTGCTTCTTATCTGTACCTGCATAGACACTTACCACAATGATCGACTCAGGGATGATTCTCTGGTGTTCAGGGTAGAACAACAGAGTTCCGGCCACATTTGGAATGGTTCTACCTGAAACGTCAGTAGAGCCATATCCTGCACCGATGAGGATTGACTGGTCAAAACTTGCGAAGACGGCTCCTAGCAGTTCCTTCGATAAGTTCTCATAGGAGATACTGAAGCAAGGCTGCTGTTCAAATCGCATCCCACTACGTTCTTGATTAAACTGTTCGATTGCATAAGCATCAGCTCTCCTGTTGTGAGCTCCGAAGCGGAGAAAAACCCCTGAAGGATGCCCTAGTTTCTTTATAAAATACAGCTTTTGTGGACCGGGAAATACACGTATGGTTACACAGGTTTTTCCTTCAAGATGTTGTTCATACAGATCCACAGCAATTTGTGGAGATATGGCATCTGCAATGACCTGTGGTATTTCTTGACTGTAGCGCTCAATCTCTTTTCTATCCAAGCCAACAATCAGACGATCACTATCCCTAATACCAATAATAATCGTTCCTCCTTGTGTATTCGCGAAGGCTGTGACTGTCTCGAGCAGCCGAGAATATTCATCCAATCGTTCCTTGAATTCCAGAATCTTCGACTCGATAGCGTCATAATGCATCGTATTCCTCCGTATCGGATAGTACCGCATATTATCCGATACAATAGATATTATCCGATAATATCCGATAATTCAAGGCTTGTATCCGATACTATCCGATAATTACGCTTCTGTAGGAATGTCTTTCATCTAAACAAGAAAGCAATAGAAGAATAAATTTTATGCATCAGACAAAACAAAATACCTGCAGCTGAGAAAACCAGATGCAGGTATGAAGCGTTTTAGACTAATCAGTTATAGAGAACCGTATCTACTTATAGGTTCCTGTCAGGACAAAACTACCATTGGGGATGTAGTTTGGATTGGGAGCCCCTGTATTGGGATCAATTACGTACCAAGTGAAAATGCCATCAACCTTTCCTCTTGCATTCACTCCTGCACTGTTCTCTTTCATGACCCAGTTCATGGCAATCTCAGCACCAAAGAGAGATCCTTTTACTGTTCCGTTGGCATCGAGGGTAGCAACTACTTCACCGGTTGCAGGATCAACAATGTTGATCACACTGTGGTTCGATCCCCCAATCTCAGCGGTAGCCTCATCGAGGTTATAGTTGGTTACATTACTCATGACAACCAACTTTCCGTCCAAGAGGTCCCAATCAGAAGAAACAAGGCCACCATACTGGCCATACGGACCGAGATCCATGAAGCTGTAGAGTGTCTCTTCAATGGTCTTATGGTGATTACTGTTACCCATATCCAGCGTCACAACTGAGGTGAAATCCTGGAAGAGCTGTACAGAGGCAGTAAAGGAGACCGGCTTGGTATTCTTCAGAGCACGTTCAGAATCGAGGGGACTATCCATTTTTACCCCACGGCTCGAGAGAGCAGAGGTATCCATAGCCATATCACAACCAGTGAACACACCAAGAAGCAGAACCAGAGAAACAACAAACATCAATGTTTTTTTCATTACACACATCCTTACTAATGTATTAATACGAATGTATTAAAGGTGACCTATGCCTAGGTGGTTGTCAACAAAATTCTACACATATGCCGCAAGTATGATAATGATATGAGCTTTTTTTACCTACACTTTCCCCTTAATTATCCCAATTGTCCCTACCATGAAAGGAGTTCTGAGAATACTCGGGATCCTCTCTGACTCACCAAGATTGATGAACTCCACTGATTTTGCACCCCAACTAGAGAGCTTTTTCAGCATGGGATCAAGATTGCCAAACATCTTCTTAGTCAGGAACAGGTCCTGGAATACAAAGACTCCCCCATGCCTGAGAACACGGAAGGCTTCCTCCATGAGCTCTCTCCTATCCCTCAGTTCCATCACTTCATGGAATGTAAGGGTGCTCACCACCAGATCGAACTCATCATCTTCAAAGGGCAGGTCTATAATACTTCCTTCCTTGAAGGAGACTCTTTCAGACACCCCCTCGATTTCAGCATTCTGCTTGCAAAGGGCCTCAGAGAACTTTCTAAACTCAATTCCTGTTATCTGTGCCTCGGGATACTTCTTCGCTAAACGGATAGCCAAAGCTCCATTACCACAGCCGATATCAAGGACCTTACCCTTGCCATTCCAGTCTATCTCTTCGATGAGCATGGAATGGAGTTCTGCCTGCATATCCTTTCCCTGCGGGGAGAATAGATGCCTTGCATAGATAAAATAGAGCATCATCAAGAGAAAAATTACCGGAAATATCATGATCCAGGAATAGAAGGCAGTAAGGACGGCAGTCCCCAATGCCAGAACTCCAGGAACGATGACCAGTTTGAGGGAAACCCAATTTCTATATATTGGTGTATCAGAGGTTGTGTTATGCATGGGAAAAGTCTACCATTTTAAAAGTTGGTTGTCATTGAAAACCAACCTTTTATGGCAATCACCAAGAGAAGGAAAAATGTATGGACACAACCACCCGTAATTTACTCGTACTTAAAATCCTTTCACCAGGGTTTCGAGCAAGAGACCTTGATACCAAGGAAATTGTTTCCGTCAAGACAAGAGCTTATAAGGTAGCAATTCTTGACACAGTGGTATTCCTTGAATCAAAACGGTGGCAATTTAACCAGACTACCTACATCAGTGGAGAAGTGCAGAGCAATGCATTCTCCCTCGATTCCCTCGAGATTGAAGGTCATGACTATGATGAGGGCGAGAGTCACTCCACCACTGAGTACTATGAGAGGAGCGAACTGAAAGGCCTTCTAGGTGTATGTCTGAAAGGCGGAAAGAGACCTTCCATCGAGTTTCATGATTACACAGGATACGGTTTTTATGGTCGTGACAGTGACCCTGTCTTTGAAGCTGCAGACAGCATAGATCCATCGAGACGGTATGACATCCTAACCAAACTCTGGGAGGAGTTCCCCCAATGTATCGATGCCTTGGCACACATCGCAAATCCCTATGTTTCCAGCAAGCTTTTCTATAGAAATGCAGAGAATTGTTATTGTGCTGCCATTGCTATTGCAGAGAAGAAGCTACCCCCCGATTTTGACGGTATAACGCTCTGGTCATGTCTGGAGAACCGCCCCTATCTAAGAGCATTACAAGGCTACTGTATATTGCTCTGGAGATTGGGTCGGTTTGCAGAAGCAGAAGAAATTGCATGCAAGGTATTGCGTCGCAATCCCCCTGATAACCAAGGAGTGCGTTTCATCATTGATGAAATTCACAACAAGGAACCATGGACTGAGGATTGATCATCGCTAATCACTAATGACCAACATTCTCCCAAAAGAGATAATCTTCGGGTCATCAAAGGAGTATGATCGAATTTCCACCTCACCTGATACAGAATAGGCATCGAGGAACACCAGATCATCGTCAGTCACAGCATGACAGAGCGCTACATGGCTCACTATCCCATCCTCGCCCATAAAGATAAGATCGCCCTTCTCGGGCTCAAGCAAGGGAATGGTGTACTGATTCGCCATTTTACTGGCAGTGGCATCGCTAAATGGCAGATGCACTGAGAAGTTCTCTGCTACCTCGTCATATATCGCAATCACCAACCCAGAACAGTCCACGCCACCGCCAGTATCGCTGTAGTGGCTTGCCCCTCCCCACACGTACGGCATCCCAATATATTGGAATGATATCTCATACGCCCTTTCTCTCATTTCCTCGCTCACTGGTATCGTATGCTCAACATCACATGAACTGAATAGCAGACTGGATATCATCAGAGAAAAGGCAAGCATCTTCATAGCCATATTCTATCACACCCATTGTCGCTAACCTTGTGCTATACTGGGAATAACCGAGAAGCATCTCAGTACTGCTTGCAGAGAAAGGTTCACCTAAGAAACAAGGAGAACAGGATTCAAGCGTATGAAAAATCACAAACACCTCCCACAGCTCATCATGCTACTCCTCATTGCAAGTTCTGCACTCTTTGCAGGACAATCTGTCACGACCCGCCACTTTACCTTCACCGTCCCCGATTCCATGGAGGTACAGGTAGCAGACTTGAAAACGGCCTTCTCCCTCCAGGCACAGCCGGGAGGGACCTATACCTATACGCTGCAACCCAAGGGTTTTAACACAAAGCGATTAAAACCGGCCAATTCTGCTAATAATACCATCACCTTGAAAGCTGAACGCCTAAGCCAGGAACGTGACAATGCAACATTCCGCACCCAGACGCTTGCCTTCAGTGAGGAAGAGCTCCTGGAAGCCTCACAGGTGTTCGAGAATGCAATCAGGAGGTCTGAGGTAGTAAAGAGATGGTATGACCTCTCAACAACTGAGATCGATGAGATGTTCGCATGGAAGTATGGCTATGAAACACTCACAGGAATCCATGCAGAGGTATACATCATCCATGCCGGAGATACCCTTATCTCCATAACCACAAGATACACATATGATGAAAAGACTAAGTGGAAACCAGTCTTCGAGCAATTCCTTGCCTCAGGGATTTCCTTTCTGGATTCTCTGAAACCTAAGGAGGTACAAGACGATCCAGCAAGAGAAGAGGAAACCACTGCCTTATACTCCTACCCTCTCTTCGGCTCCTCTGAAACCTTCCTCTGGGAAGATAAGCCTGACTGGAGAAGCAGCTCGGTGTATCTTCCAGGTCAGGGAGGCAAGAAGGTTCATACCATCAAGACTTCCACGGAGACGTTACAATCAAAGGGATACTACTGCAAGATTTCGGCCATAGAAGGACTTAAGGCTCTTCTCGCTTCAACTATCTCAAGACAGAACTACCTGCTCCAATCAAAGAGGGACATAGAGCAACAGCTTCAGAATAATACCAGTCTCAAGAACCGCGAAGTCCACAGGAATGAGATAGACTACGAGAACCGCTTCTATGTGATCACTTACACCTATGACTATCCCTATGGGGAGGAAGCTATCCATGGTGCCATGATCGTGAAGATCACCAAGGAGAACGTCATGTTGCAGGTAGAAGTCGAGTGGTTCGATAGAGGAGAAGCGTTGGCATTGGCCATCATTGAATCGATCATGACTGAATAAAAGAGAAACGGCACGCATGGAATTCCATACGTGCCGTGATTAGGTTATTTTTTTTTCAACCCGAACTACAGAGTAATTACCCCTTGAAAGCGCCGGGAAGAATCAGATCACCATACTGCTCCTTGGCCTTGTTGATCTTTGCGATTGCTGCATCCCAGTAATCGAAGATCTCCTCGGGAGTATTAGGATCCATCTTTTTATAGTAAGCCTTGGTCCTCTCGAGCTTCTCAACCCACTTGGTGCAGCGGAAGGTAAAGAGGTAGTCATACTTCTCCTTGGAGAAATCCTCATCGAGGTGTTCCTTGAAGAGTGCCTTCAGGTCCTCATAAAGGGGGATCTTACCGGTAGGAGTATCCAATGCTTCATATTCACCATGTACACGGCCTTCTGCCCAGTGCAGCCAAACCTTCTTGGCGAGCTTGCTGGTCATGAACTTGCCGTCTTCACCACGCATGAAGTAGTTGTTGCTGAATACCTTGGGAACATCCTTCACACTCTCACCGAACTTGATGTTGTTCATGGTGTAGGTGCCGAGAGGATAGGAGACAAAGTCCATGTTTGCCATCGGGCTGGGGGTACGAACACCTTCCTGTCCGAGGGTTGCACTGGTGGTCTCACTCTCGAGGGTAGCAGCCTTCATCAGGATACCATCCTTCCAGTTCGGGGACTCTTCAACAGGAACGGTGATATCACTGTCTCGTCCACCATAGAGAACACCTTCAACTTTGACTCCGTCCTTGGCTTCGAAGCCAGCCTTGTCAATGTTGTCGAGGTAGTCAAGGCGCATGGTGTAACGTGCGTTACCATGAGCAACGCCAACTTCGTTGCCTTTTGCGTCCTTCACGCCCTTCTTCCATTCACCAAAGTGGTTGCGACCTTCATCTGGAGCATCAACACCCATACCAAGCCAGTAAGGCTTGTTGTCTTTGCCACGAAGAACGTTGGAGAAGATAACTTCCTGGTCGATCATCAGGTTCTTGAAGATAACGGGGTCATCCTGCTCATTGACGTCCTTGATGATACCGAACATACCAAACTCGACGTTAACCGCGCGGAACTCACCGTTGATATTTCTGAAATAGGCAATGTCATCACCAACGATCTGCTCGCCGGGGATCATGGCAGTGGAGGTCTTGCCACAAGCGGATGGGTATGCACCGCAGAAGTAGGTCTTGCGATCTTTCTTCTTGTCTACTGCAGCCATGACGAACATGTGCTCACAAAGCCAACCTTCCTGGCCGCTCTTGTTGATTGCAAGACGCATGGAGTGCTTCTTCAATCCAACGGAGTTACCAGCATACTGGTCGTTCATGGAGTATACGATGTTGTTCTGGGTGTCCATGTAGATTCTGCGGTTCTGCAGGTTTACAGTACAACCATTCTCATCAAGCTCACCGGCGGAGTGGATGAAGCGGAAGAAATCATCCTTCTCATCGTCCTTCATGTTGAGGAAGTGGCTGTATGCAGTGCGGTACAGGATATTCTCGGAGTGAGCAACGTACCAGCTATCGGTGAACTGCACACAAGGAATGGTGAACGGGCTCTGGGTAGGACCTTCAGAGTAGAACAACACAACTGCGTCCTTGCCCTTCATGATGCCCTTGGCAATGCCCATGATCTCACTCAAACCTTCTTCATACTCGACAGAATTGAGGGAAGCCATCTTATCCATGTTCTCTTTGTAGACCATGAAACGGGTGTTCTTCTTGTCGCGAGCCTGGTCGCCATAACCGTCCCAGTGGATGGTCTGCTTGGAGTTTGCTAGAGGGTGCTCCTCGCCTTTAGCCAGGGCCTGTTCTCTTACATACTGGGTGTCTTTTTCACTGTCATCACATACATAGATGGATTTGGGATCACAGTGCTCAGCGAAGGTTCCAACGAAGTCCATCACCTTGTCATTTTTCAAGGCTGCAAGCTTCTGGAAACTCTCTTCACTCATCTTTTCTTTTAGCAATGTTTCAAATTTACTCATATTTTCTCCCTATGGATAAGGTTATACCTAATCATTGCATGTATGGCCCGATTATTCAACCACACCGGCTTAAAAACGACGTTTCCATAAAAAAAATGAGTTGTTTTATTGTGATAAAAAGCATATTACTCTGTGTATTTTTGAATAAATCATCAACATTACTATATAAATACTGGGAATCCATCAGTTTTGTACTTCTGTCGATTTTTACCTCATATATAGCTCTAAGCAGACTTTTCTGGGATTTTTCCTGCATAGATTTGTCTTCTAAACCTACAAAAAGAGTATCAAAGAAGGGCAAGAATTCTGCAAAACGAACTCTCCATCCATAGCAGAAATGGAGCGCTTTCACCTTAGCAATAATAATCATAGGAGTAATTAGAATATAGAGAAAAAACCACATCTGAAAGTTAGTCGACATGTCGACCTACTTTCGATTATCATTGACAATTGAATAAAGGCTATGTACGCTACACTTGAAAGTTACTCTACATGTAGAGCCACTTTCAATTGAGGAATGAACCATGACTATTCAAAGAGATAGGTATCTGCAACAACTTAAAGACAGCAGATTCAATGGGCAAGTAAAGGTGATTACAGGGCTCAGACGGTCCGGGAAAAGCTATCTTCTTTTCAAAATCTACTATGAGTATCTTCTTTCAACTGGAGTCGACAGAAAGTCAATCATCCAAATCATGCTTGATGATGATACCTATGAAATGCTACGTGACCCAGACCAACTCTCCAAGTATATACGCTCGAATATTACCGATACCAACCAGAAGTATTATGTATTCCTTGATGAGGTACAGTATGCAATTTCCGTGGAGGAAATGAAAAACCCTGATAAACCAATCAAGTTGTACAGTGTTCTGAACGGGCTGTTACATCTAGGCAATGTTGATATATATGTAACAGGCAGTAACTCAAAATTCTTATCCAAAGATGTAATGACTGAGTTTCGTGGACGAGGAGACGTGATTCATGTCTATCCACTATCATTTAAAGAATTCTATGACCATGTGGGTGGAGAGAAGGCTGAAACATATGAGCACTATGCAATGTATGGGGGAATGCCCTTTGCCCTCTCAAAACATACTGATGAGAAGAAGATGCAATATCTTTCCAGTCTATTCACCGAAGTATATTTCAAGGATATTGTCGAGCGATATAGTATTGAGCTGCAGAGCATACTCGGACAATTGACAGATTCACTCTGCTCATCGATCGGTTCTCTCACGAATGCAAATAAAATTGCACGCACAATCGGAAGTGCCAGAGGAAAACAGGTCTCCTCTGAGACAATAGCAAAATATATCGAGTATCTATCGGATTCGTTTCTCTTCAAAGAGGCCAAGCGTTTTGATGTAAAGGGGAAACGTTACTTTCATTATCCAAACAAATACTATTGCACAGATATTGGGCTGAGAAATGCACGCCTCAATTTCAGGCAACAAGAAGAAAGTCATATCATGGAGAATATCATATTCAACGAGTTGGTGCTAAGAGGGTACCAGGTTGATGTGGGTGTAGTCGAAATCACAGAAACAACTAAAAATGGAGACAGAAGACAGAAGCAATGTGAGATTGACTTTATAGCCAGTTCTGGATCAACAAAGTATTATATTCAAGCAGCTTTGCATACCGAGGTTGGAGAAAAAAGAGAAAAGGAGTTGAGACCATTTCTTAACATCAATGATTCATTCAAAAAGATACTGGTAACCAAAACATATGCAAAACCCTGGACCGATGAGAAAGGAATTCTCCATATAGGTCTCTATACGTTTCTATTGGACGAGAACAGTCTCAAGTTGTGATGGACTTATTTTTCATCAACTACCTATACATCTGAAAGTAGGTCGACATGTCGACCAACTTTCAACTTAAATCCATATATCAAGAATGCCCGAAATACAAACTCTTACAGGAAACGGGCAGGCCGTACATGTAACGCAGTATTATTGCTTACAAAAGTAGCAGGCACGTAAGAGGGAGAGAATTTTTGAATGTACGCTGCGGTATCATTGAATTGTGTAGAGGTCCAATATAAGGAATCTTCCTGGAAGGTAGAGAGAGGATTGTATTGGTTGTGTAAAACCGTAACCATCTCTTCCATCTCCGCCTTACTTGGAAGGAACCAGTCATCATACCCATTATGCACAAGGACAGAAGCAAGACGAGGAGCATACTCATCAGTGGCTCCACCAGATGCAACCAGGTTTTCCGTGGAGAGCCTTCCAGCGCCTAGGTTTTGGTAGGTCTCTGTAGCTCCATAGCTGCCAAAGGGGAATTGGCTGGTTGCTGTCCCATAGCCAGGGAGGGAGCTATCACACGTAGCAGTCCCATCGCCCAGTACTCGTAGGTCATCAGGAGCTGCTTCCAGGTACCGTTTCATCGGATAGTAGAGCTTCAATTGCTCTTGATCATCATGAATTTTCACATCGGCTATATAGCCCTTGAAGGCTTGGCGGATATTGGGATAGTCACTCCCGATGCGAAGCTTTCTCCCAGTGGCATCAAGAGATACATCAGCTCCGGCTCCTGGAGCACCATTACTAGATGTGTTTCGTATCCAAGTTGTTACTTCAAATACATCACTTCCCTTTCCGTCCGCATCCCCATCATCAACAAACAAGCGAATGCTACCAGCACTCTCATCACGAACCCACTTTAAATGAATCCACTGATCCTTACGAACGTCATAGTTGTAGACAATGTCACGGGTACCCCCATCCCACCAGATCCGGGGATTCCCATTGGTATACACTTCCCATCCCATGGTATGGGTATTATTAGCTCCAGTAGTCCCATCAAAGTTCCCTGCAATAATCCCTACCCTGTCAGTAGCAAGATGATCGCTATACACATAGACCTTTGCCTCAAATACATTGGGAATGATGGCAAGATCCTGAGATAATTCCAGATATGACCCTGAGTCAAAGAACTTCATACCGGAGTAGCCATCGATGGTGGACCTGATCGGTCCATGAATGGTTGCATTGTTTGTGCCCGCAGCGTCCAGCTCTTCTGAGTCACTGAACGCATGAAAGACCAGACCACCAGCGGGGCCGATATCCCCGATGTTATACGAACCAACATCAAAACGTATGGAATGCGAGGTCACCTTACCTTCTACAATGTGAGGATAGAAGTTTTGTGTATCCATAATTGTCGTATAATCCATCAGAAATATTTGTATCCGGTACCACCCAGCAGGCAACGAGATATCGGGCACAACCATCCCATTGAAAGGAACAGGGTATGTCCTCATGATTTGGCTATCACCGTTTTCATCTAGTACCTTTACCCTGACATAGGGATCATTAATCTGATCATAGGTACCCTCGATGGCCACGGAGATGGACAAGGTACCGTTACCAGAGCAGGGAACTATACGAGCTGACACCTCACTCACCTTCCCACGCTGAACGCCTACAGAGAGCGGTCCTCCCTCCAGTTCAGCTACGATCCTTCCTGCGCTATTTTTACCTGCAACGCGCATACTCCAGCTTCCAACCGTTAACCCTTCAATGACAAAGGAGGTATCGCTTCCCTTGTTCTTGGTGGTAGTGACTATTGTCCCATCAGCCTTGGTCAGAGTAATTGTGTATGTCTGAACCACAAGATCAACACCATCAGGCTCAATGTTCAGGGACTTTTCGTTACTTGGTTCAACCATGGTTACACTCAGCATGCCCTCTGGAGCAAGGCTCATATCACAGGAAGAGAAAACAAGCAGGAACAGCATTGCAAGCATGAGCAGTGTTAGTATTATCTGTTGTCTCTCTATCATCTTGTGCATCTATCTCAACTCCCTAGAATGACCGGATGGGGCGGACAGTACAAGAAGAGTCATTACCCTTATACACCAACCCCTCTTTATGATCATAGGCGGCATGTGCCAGCCCCTCACTTGAACTCCACATATCCTTATCAACGGTGAAAAGACTGAATTGAGTATTTACCTCTATAAGCATTTTCAACTCATCAACCGAAGGCAAGAACCAGTCCTTGATTCCATTTTTGGAATATTTAGTACAGGCAAGTGCTGCACTGCTGGCATGCCCCGTTTGCGCTATGATTGCAGCAGTATTTGCCTCACCGCTTCCTATATCCCTTGAGGTTCCAACTAGAGTACTGGTGATATTACTCCAAGCCATAAGCGTAGAAAGATCTTCGGGAGCACCTTCCAAATAGGTCCACCCTTCATAGAGCCCCTCAGTATCACAGTAGAAGACCCAGCCCCCTGCTTGACCATGGTTGCCAATGGTGTAGGCTGGTTTTATGTCCATGGTGATTTCCTCTCCATTGACGACCCCTCCGTCCTTCACAGCTACCAATACTCTGTGGGCACCATGCTCGCCGAACCTATGGTAGAATGTCTTATTTGTTTCCCCGCTTATAGAAACGCCATCTACATACCACTGGTAAGAAGCTGTTGGAGTCTCATAGCTGCAAGAGAAGTGTTGGAGCACATCTGTATAGGCTACTTCATCAGCATTAGGCTGTGTGATAGCCAAATTCTCCAGGGCTTGCTCCATATCTTCAGTAAAACTCCAGTCTATAGAGCCGGTTACCAGCATTTCATCGGTGATATCCAGCACCCCAATTGTACCTGTTGTATCATTCGGCACTACTTGGGCGAAGTCGATACTACGGTAGAACAAGTCAGCATCCCCTGTGGCATTCTGGGGAATAAGGCGGGTCTGTATCTCATACCAGCCAGGAACCAAGGTAGACAATGTGCTAGTAGCAGTATGTGCAGCATCGTTCATCACAACCAATTCACTAAAACTGCTGTTGTCCTCATACACACTACCATGTGCGTTGTACCCCCTAACCTCTATTTCCAATCTTGGGTTATTCAGGATGAGAGAGGACCCTTGGTCTTGCTGGGGCCAATTCACGGTCAAGGTGAGCATACCCGTTCCTTCACTGATCGGAACAAGCATAAGGGATTCCGAGGTGACTTCCCCTCGTTTTACACTGCATGCAACCAGACGGTTTCCCTCTTGGTTTTTCTGCAAGGCTGCAACCTGCTGGCCACTTACCTGGGAATCAGAAGCGTCCCAACCGTTGTAACCGGCAACCTCGATGGTCCAGATTCCAGGAAGCAGCCCTTCGATAACCAAGGAATCTTGTTTTTCCACCTGATAGATTTTCGTCTCGCTGCCGCTAGTCAACGTAATCTTGTAAGAGACAATATCCAAGGGGATGGAAGGGAGATAGATTTCCCTTGCCTTTGCCTCTGAGAAAAGAATCTCGAGTCTTCCAGATTCAGTGGTGCCATATTCAACACAACCACTAAAAAGGAACAGGAAAGAGAGAATAAAAAGCAGAATCAAAGAGGGGCGAATATGCTTCATCAGTCTACCTCCCCTTGTTCCACCGTGAGCTCCCACTGTGCCATTCCCCAGTTGGTAAGATTCCCACCGCTGTCTTCTTCTGTTACGCTGCTGGTGATGGTGTACTGACCAGCTTCGGTAAAACTATAGAGAAGAATCTCGGGAAATACCTCATCGTTTTCAGTCTCACTATCGCCTTCAGTCTCGGTCTCAGTTTCGGTTTCGCTCTCTACCTTTTCTCCATTCACATACCAAGCATAGGACAGAGAAGATTCACTTCCTTGACCGGTGACAGCAACGGTGAATTCCCCTTTTTGACCAGGGTCCAATGTAGAGGGAGCAGTGGAAGTGAAAGAAACCCCAAGAGCATCGAGATGTTCCTCTATTGGGAACGTTATGCTTCCTGTCTGGAGATTTGGATCAAGCAAGGAGATATCCAAAGAAATGGTCCCGCCCTCCATAACACTCGCAAACCGAACTCCCTTCCAGAGCCTTACAGAAGATGCTTCTGTGCAGAGTTCTACCGAGATTTCATACAACCCTGCAGGAAGGGCACTGAGTGCAAGCTGAATTTCTCTTCCATCAGGGAGTATTCCATTTTCCGGTGAAAGCTCTACAGAGAGAGCGTCATCTGCCTCTTGGCTGGTAATGGCGTACCCACCCAGTGGGGTAGCAACTTGCACCCCTTGTAAGGATGACACCTCACTCAAAGGGGTTATGGACACTGCCAAACCTGGTTTGGTAGAGAGGAGATCGAGATCAACAAGTGACCAGTCCAAGGAGAGGGAAAGATCTCCCTCTCCTACCCAATAAGGAACCAAGGTACAATCAACAACTGAAACCTCACCACGTCTTACCTCAAAGGCGATCAATCGATCTCCCAAGGCATTATCATACCCAAGGGAGCGAACTATCTTGCCTTCTGTATTCTTTGCTTGTACTCGGAGCTTCCAGCTCCCGGTAGGCAAGGTATCGAAGGTAGTCTGCTGCACCTCAGCGCTGAGCGTTCGCTCCATGATGATGGTGGTACGCTCAGGGCCATAGAGAGTTAGCTCATAGCTGGCAATCTCAAGATCCAGATCAGGACTCTGGGGACCTGCTTCTCTCACCAGAGAACGATCCAAGGAGATGTGTACAGAGCCCCCTTGAGAAGTAGAACAGGATGCAAAGAGAGAGAGCACAACGAGAGCACCAATCAAGAAGATTGACAGTCTGTTGTAGGTTCTCTGTTGTTTGCTCCTGTTTCTCATAACGTTACTGTTCCTGTATTAATTATAGCCAATTGAGTACATTTCACTGCCCCAACGAGTCAGAATTCCGTTATCATCGAGCTCGTAGGCAAAGACAACCAGACCCTCGGTATAAGTTCCCGTGTATGATGTACCGGTAGCGTCTGTAAGCACCAGATCGTTATACCAAACATAGGTGAGGTCTGTAACGGAGTTACTTGATTGATCGGTAACGGTTACCTCGTAGGTATCTGTTGGATTCTCTACAACGGAAACATTCAGTAACTCTTTCGTACCCAATTCATAGCCGACCACCACCTCATGGGATGCACTACCCCAGTTGACCGCAGATCCGTCTGTAGTTGTTTCATATACAATCGCTGTTATGGTGTACTGGCCTGCCTCTTCGAAGAAACAAGCCATGGAAGCAGCCGTTTGGGCACTTACCAACTCTCCATTCACATACCAGGCATAGCTCAAGGTGTTTGCTGAATCCGCACCAGTGGCTTCGACTTCGAAGGATCCGAAAGCCATATCCCCAAATCCATCAGTATTTGGATAGTTGATACATTCTGGGCTTCCTATCTCCGTGAAGCTCATGGTAAGAGGATCCATATCCTCACTGATTGAGAGATCGAGGCTACCGGTAGCAAAGCTGGTTGCATCGGTAATGGTAAAGGTACCGGTTGTGGTTATTGTTTCACCCTCATAATCATCAATGACCCGCACATATCCCATTCTCTTGAGCTGAGTCACACTACTGTTCTCAGTACTGGAGGAAGCCAAAGTGGCAACTACCTCATACCACCCGACAGGAAGTGCCGCAAAAGAGATGGTGGATGAGGTTCCCCCAGCATCCAAGGTACCTACTTTTGTCTCGGTAGTAACTGATGCGTTTGATGCATCGTCCCAATTCATGGTTGGATAGTTGCTGAATCTATCATTAATCTGGGTGACTTTCACACTCACATCAGGGTTGTTGTAGAGTTTCTGTTCATCCACAGAATTCAGTGCAGACCAATCGACCACAATATCCAAAGCTCCTCCGCTAAAGCTCCGCACAGGAACCAAGACTGCCTCAGCACTGCTGATTGTGGTAATCTTTCCGCGCTGGATGGAGAATTCAATATAACCCTGAGACGTATGAGTATCTTCCTTTGGCCTCAAGTAAGCAATCTGCTCACCGGAGACTTCTTTGGTGGTATCATTCCAACCATTGTAGCCTGCAATTTCCAAACCCCAAAGCCCAGGTTCCAAGGCTTCAAGGACAATAGGTGATCCATCAGCCTTGCGATGATATACCAATCCAGAAATACCCCTAATAACACCTCCCTGCGTAAGAGTAATCTTGTACCCCTTAATATTCATACCATCACCAGTAAGGGTATTAGTACTTTCAAAGATGTTCCTGGTCATAGCCTCCTGCACCTGGATAACAAGACTCCCTTCGGGAGAAACAGCTTCCATTGAGCATCCCATAGCGAATACAGCGATGCCTATGGCAATCATGAGAGAGATTGTCCATTGCCTATTCATTGTGTCTATCTCCTTTTTTACTAACATACACAGTACTGTGATGAGAACTATCCTAGCCTTGTTTCTTTTCAGAGCATGGATACTTCACATTCTTCTGGGCATGACATATGGCCATACCAATCAAATTGTACTGAGTGTATATAAGAAGGAGACAGTATCGCTTCCGATACTTTAGACGATACCTAGCTCAAGAGCTCGTCGTACGGCTTCTGCTCTTTTTCGTACATCCAATTTCTTGTATAGGGCAGTCAGATGCTTTCTTACTGTTACCTCAGCGACAAACAGCTGAGTCGCAATTGCTTGGTTTGTTTTTCCTTGTACTAACAAAGTAAGGATTTCTAGCTCTCGACTACTTAGTAGCTTCAATACCTTTACATCATCAAGGCTATCTTTCATGGTAGCAAAGTAATCGAGCACGAGCGAGATAACCTTGTCCAAATATGTAGAAAAAGCAATGGATTGTGCGTTCTGGGGAAGCAACATACCTGCCTGGTACCGCTTCTTGACATTGAGAAGGATATCCATGATATCTGAGCTGTATTCTGCAAACGGAACAATTAAATCATCCGAAAATCCTATCTCCAATGCCCTGATAAGGGAGATCTCTGCACTGGTTGCATCATTCAGATGGTTCTTTGCTATAGCTTCCTGGATGTATGCATGAAGATACCCCAACTGGTTGGAGAACGTATTGAAGGACTCCTTCATCTTCTCACAGAGAACCTCTAGATGGATGTATGATTTTTGCATCAACAGATACTTGCCATAGACCAGATACACGAACCCCTGTGCATGATAGAGAATCGGAGTGTTCTCTATCTCACCATTTCGGATCCACTGGGCGATGTCATCGGGCCTGTTCAGCATTGAAGCTATATAGGCTACAGACAAATCATAGGAGGCTTGGAGAATAGGACTATTGAGTCCAGCAATCTTTTCTCTCTGCAAATCCATAATGGATGTTGCCTCTTGGATCTCTCCCTTGCTGGCTGCAAGACGGGCAAGACAGAATTGGGCGCTGAGCATGACCTCATGCTGGTCAAGGGAAGATGCCTTGTAGAATGCTCGATAGGCAAACAACCCTGCACGTTGCATCTCTCCCCGCTCCAAGCGGTACTCTGCCATGAGCAAATCATCAAAACCCTTGCCACAACCACCTGCCATCTCACTATAGAAGGGAAACATTTCAACAACAGTTCTCAGATTCACTTCCAAACAGCCTTTCTTTCGATGATAGAGATACACGGCATGAGGCGATCCAAAGGTAATGATCTTATCCTTATCTGCAATCTGGGAACGTCCCCCGAGTAATTTGAAAGCTTCACGAAAATACTGCGCCATCACCTTCGCATCATTGAAAAACGCATAAGCTCTCATGAGCGTGATCTCACCTTCAATTGCCTGAACTTGTTGTTCGCTAAGCGATTTACGCCTTGCATGCAAGGCGGACTGAACCTCAGAAAGCAATGTATCAGCTGCTGTGATGTCTACATTGGTGATATAAAAGCCAATATAGGCCAACCATGGATAGAAATGACGATTACGTACCTCTTTTGGTATGGCATTGAACAAGGAAACAATGAAAGAAGGTTCTGCATCGAGAAGGCGATTCCTTGAAGCTTTGGAGAACTCCTCCATGATGGTATCATAGGCATGAGCCTTCAGCAGGTAGGTAAAACCAAGGACGGGTGATTGTCGCTCAAGATACCATGTTCCTGCACGGGAAAATATGGTTTCAAGATCAATCCCAAGGGGGTCAAGTCGTGCTGTATTGTTCTGTTGCTGCTGAAAGTGCTTAGCATATTCTTGTTGCAAATACTCCCTGAATAACGGATGCATGCGATACATCCCGTTCTCTTCATCGTGGTAGATAAATGAACTCTCATATTCAAACTGCTCAGCCATCAGGGGTGAGATATCACACCTACAAACGGTACTTGCCAAGGAGGCATTGAACTCCTGCAAGGCTGAAAGAATCTGTAGCAACCAGAATTTTTGCTTGCTATAACGAGGTATTTCGCTGCTAGCAATCAACCGATACAGAGATGCACTGGGAGCAAGTCTTCCCGTATTACGAAACTGTTGCAATATAAGATGAATCGCTGCAATCCATCCTTCACTCATGGTAAGTAGTCGATACTCTTGAGCAGGAGTGAGTAGCACCCCACATAATCCAGCGTAGGTATGGATATCCTCTTGAGTGAACTGAAATGCATCAGCGTAGAGCGTTTTACAACTCCCTTTGAGTACCAGCTCATCAACAGGTAAGCATACGTTGGTTCTTGAAAGCACCAGCATATGCATCCCAAGCTTGGGATATTGCGCAAAATGCTCTATGAACAAGTCCAAGTCTTTGCTTTTTGCATGGTGGTAATCATCCAAGACCAACACCAAGGGATCATCACGTAGCACGCATGCGATAACCTCTGCGCAGAGTTCCCTCTCCTCAACAGTGCGGGGGACAGGAATTGCATCCAGCTCTCTTCCCAGATCAGGAACAACCAGATGAATTCTCTTGATGATTCGCTTCCATAGATAGTCTGTATTACTTGTTTCATGTGGCAGATTGACATAAGCAAATCGTAACTGGGAATGCGTTTCCATCAATTGGTTGACTGCGGTAGTTTTTCCATACCCTATGGCTGCCACAGCAACCATCAAAGGGATTGTTTCGATCGATTGCAAGGAAGTTTGCAATGCCTCTCGCCTTAGCAAATACTGTTTTTCTGATTCAATCATCTGTCACCCGTAACTTCTCTTGGATCAATGCATAAACATTCGCTAGGAATCATATCATACCTACTACATGAGACAAACCTTTTTCTTGGAGACCAGAATTACTGTCAGCATCATTTCATCGCCTAGAGTTTCGATATGCACATAATTCTTGTATCGCTTGCGATACTTTTCATGACATACCCCTTCTTTACGTTTGATTACATGACAAACTTGCTACTAGTATGTACTGTGATGAACAACAACCTCATGACACAACCTGTATCATTCAGCAGAGCACCGATGGTGTTCTGCATGCTTATACTTCTGCTTCTTCCACAAATACTCACAGCTGAGCCGGTGTACCTTGAATTTCGTCCAACCTCCTCTGAAATTACCCAGTTCCGCTACAGGATAAGTGAGGAGGGCAACTACCCTTGGGTCACATCCGATATCAAGTCCCCCCTGATTACCCTTGAGGACTTTGACAAAAGCAATGGAATACTCACCATCCAACAATCCAGCGATGGATCGTCCTGGGGACAAGAAATACTCTTCAGGTTCAATACCAAGGATAACAAGTGGGAAGTATTCTCCAAAGCAACAGTTGCTCCGGTTCTTGCACAAGAGCCCGTGAAAGAAAAGAGAACCTTTGGGGCTTCATCTATCGACATACGGGGCCAGTACATATTACCTCTAGGACTCTGCAGCGACTCCTATGATACTGGATTCGGAGGAAAACTGCAGATCAATTTCTCCTCTTCTGGTTCTTCCCAGAATACTGATTTACTGCTTCCCTATACCACTCTCTTTTACCAGAGGCCAAAATCTTCAACGAGCTTGGTATCTTCCTTCCAAATCATTGGAACCACCTTGGGTCTCGGCATTCCCCTCTTTGTGAATCCTGCTCTCAAGGTATCAATCGACATTGAGGCTGGAATTATGCAACATATCATTACGTGGACAGCCCAATCTGGAGGCCCACAGAGTTATACCTTGTATTTGGATCCTATTGCCCGTGTAGCTACCACCTTCGTGGTAGGTACTGATGATGGTATCCAACTAGTTACATCCACAGGTATTTCCTCATTCTTTGAAAAGGGAGCTATTGGGGTACTGATGAGTCTGGAGGCAGGCTTACGGATTAACTGGTAGGAGGAGCCATGAAGAACAGCAAAGCAATTATTCCCATCATTATTATTAGTTTGTTGCTGATTCTACTCTCCTCATGCAGTGACCTACTCATGCAACTTGGAGAGCACGGGAAGGCACAGCTTGAACTCTCTGATGGCAGTCTTGGCGTACTGGTGATTCAAGTCACACCTGAAAACAGCCTTGATGAGGATATGGTATCCGTTGAAAGAGGAGAAGCAGTCTCCTTCACTGCTTTGGTGGAAACAACCGATTATGAACGGTCTCCCACCTTCTGCTGGTACTTGGATGGAGAGAAACTAACCACACATTCTCCAGGAACTACTCTCTCGACAAACACCCTGAAACTTGATACCAGTACTATCCCAGTAGGCACATCGGAAGTACGATTAGCAATACTCGAGGGTGATACTCCCGTAGCAATGGTCCAAAAGACACTGAGTCTCGTGATTACTGAAAACCCACAGGAAAACTAAGGGAACGCTGCCTATCTTGCTTGTCTCTCGTCCCTAATGCCCACCTCGGTTGCAGTACTCAAGAAAGTGAGCCCACTTAACTGCAATCTCTGCCCTCCAGTCATACCCATCCATATGGAGCTCATACGGTGCAAACCCCATGAACCAATCGTGATATTTGCTGTGGCAGTACCACGCAAACATGGCTAGCGCTTCATCGTCCAAAGAGAAAGACTGCTCGTCGGCCCACTCAATGAGGGCGTTCTGCACTAAACGGGAGCGGTAAAGGACAGAGGAGACGTTGGATCCTAAAATAGCTGCGCCTCTGGTTCGTTCACGGAGAAAATCGACACAGATGGGTTGCAGCATATCATGGACGAGGAATGAGGTTGAATCCCAGTCATGGAACAGCTCATACTCGGTCTCTGCTACCAGTGATACAAAATCTTGCAGAAACTGCTCGTGGGAAGTGCTATTCAGATCAAAGGCTGTGCTATACGCCCCAAGAAACCGCCGATAGGTCGGACGGGACAACAATTCTCTTGCGTCCTCTCTTGTCATCTCCATGCTTTGTACCTCGTGTGTCATGGTAAGTCCTTCCCCACATACTGACAAGAGGAAAAACTTTCCATTTTTTTCCCTGTTTTCATCCGTGCAACGGGTGACATCACCTAGTGAATGCGATATAAGTAGGAAGAATGCCTATACACTTTCCAACTATAACAATGAGGTAATAAAAACCATGAGTTCCGGTCGTATCCTGACATGGAAACATACACTCTTTCTCATCCTTTTTCTCAGCATTGCTGTTTCATTGTCTTTTCCTGCCTTCTATCTCTTACGCCGCACAAAAGCTGTATTGACGGAAGAGGTACAATCAAAAGCAGTGGATATTGCACACACCATCTCCTCTGTCCTGGAGATGGAAATCGACATGTACCGAAAGCTCTCTGAGACCGAGAACCTGAACAAGGATGATGAGCTATGGCCGTACTACCAAAAGCTTAATAGTATGATGCGGTCAATTAAAAGCAAGGCTGATGCTGATTTCATCTTCACCGGACGCTATATTGATGACCAGACCAGTGGCTATGTGTTGGATGGAGAAGATCCAGAGAGTGAACTTTTCTCACCCTTCGGCAGTACTGATGGCATGAATCCTACTGAACTTCTGGCCTACCAACAACAAAAAAGCATGGCCAGTGACGTAGAAACCGATCCTGAATGGGGCTCTTTCCTCACCGGATACAGCCCGATCATTGATGCTCGTGACGGCACCATGGTGGGCTTGGTAGGTGTCGATTATTCTGCAGATTTCATTCAAGGTCGAATCAAGCGTATTGCTCAGATACTAATCATCAGTTTTACATTGATCACTTTACTAACAAGCATCGCGTTGGAGACAATTATCCTCATTGCCCATGAGAAAGCACACTCCGATGAACTGACCAAACTCGGTAACAAGAGAGCCTTCAACCGTGCATTGAAACACCTCCATTCCCAAGCAATCCGGACAAAACGGCCCTATGCTGTACTCCTAATGGATATTGACCTCTTCAAGAACATCAATGATGAGTATGGGCATCCCGCTGGGGATAAGGTATTGGTTGCCGTTGCCAAAGCCATTCTCTATGCATCGGATCAGGAACAGTTCTGCTTCCGTTATGGTGGTGATGAGTTTGCAGTACTCATACCACAAGCAGAGTACATGCAGGCACTGAGAGTGAAGCGAATGATCCAGGAAGAGGTGAGAAATATCATCATCCCTGAGCTTGGAATGCAACGCTTTACCGTGAGTATTGGATCCAAGATTTGGAATAAAGGATCCAGTATTGAGGATATGATCAGTGAGGCTGATGTCAATCTATACAAGGAAAAACGCAACAGCGCATCCTCTCTCTCATAAAAGAAGCTTGCATTCTATCCTGATGACCGGTACTGTATCAAAACTGATACCGTTTGCAAGGATACGTTATGAGAACCATTGAAATACTCTTTCTTACCAGCACCCATTTCTGCCCCGATGAAGCAGAGATCACCCTGCTCAAGGAGCGTTACCCCCAGGTCTCCCTGACCGTTGTTGAAGGGAAAGACTATACTGTTGAGCAACTAGCCAAGGCAGAAATTCTGGTAGGCACTCCAAGAACTCGTGACCTGAGGGAAGCCAAGAACCTCCGCTGGTTCCAAGCCCAGAGCAGTGGGGTCACCCCCTTTGTTGATACTTCGCTGTATGTCCACAAAGATATCATCCTCACCAATGCGAAAGGGACCTACGGTAGGCAGATTGCCGACCATGTCTT
Source organism: uncultured Sphaerochaeta sp. (assembly GCF_963676285.1). Lineage (NCBI taxonomy): Bacteria > Pseudomonadati > Spirochaetota > Spirochaetia > Spirochaetales > Sphaerochaetaceae > Sphaerochaeta > uncultured Sphaerochaeta sp. The sequence continues at coordinate 2,244,006 of NZ_OY781063.1, read as the reverse complement.
GGGTATGATCATTGCGTTCAATCATAACCTCCTGACCTATCATGAGCAGATGAAGCAAAAGAACTGGGAGAGCCACTGGCCTACAAAGGACCTGTGGGACAGCACCCTGCTTATCATCGGGTATGGGGATATTGGAACAAATTTGGCACTTCGGGCAAAAGCCCATGAAATGCATGTCATTGTGGTGAAGAGAACCCCTATGGAGGTCCCGTCACATGTCGATGAAATCTACACCTCTGACTCTCTGGATGAACTACTCCCCCAGGCAGATTATGTAGCGGTTTGCGCTGCGGCAACTCCCGATACCGAGAATCTGCTGGATCGAAAGAGACTCCAAAGCATGAAACAAGGCTCCATCCTGATCAATGTCGCCCGTGGCTCACTCGTCGATGAGGAAGCCTTGGTTGAACTCTTGAAGGATGGCCATATTGCTGCGACCGGTTTGGATGTCACCCAAAGGGAACCACTGGAGGAAGAGAGTCCGCTATGGACACTCCCGAATGTCCTGATTACCCCGCATGCAAGTGGATTCTCTGAAAGTGACCCACATCAGGTCTTTGCCCTATTCCTAGAGAACCTGGGCCACTATCTGGGGGACAGAAAGATGAAGAATCTGGTAGATTTCTCGCGGAAGTACTGAGGCACCCTAATACAGAGGCCATTGCATGTCTATTGATTACAGCTCATGGCTGTGATAGGTTTTGCTCAGATTCATAGAGGAGCAAATACCTTGGGAAAACGATCTTTCTTCGTCTTTCTTCGCTACTTTATTCTCCTGCTTGGTACGGCCATGATCGCCTACGGCATCATGCAGTTCTCGAACAAGAGCCTTGCAGAGAAAACCCCTACTCCGGTTCCGGTCACCACTGCAAAAGCGGAGTATGGGACACTGCAAGAGAGCATCTCCCTTACTGCACACGTCCAAAGCGACCATATGGTTGCACTCTTACCCTTGGTTAGTGGAAAACTGGAAACGGTCTCCTTTGAACTGGGAGACCAGGTTGAGAAAGAGCAAGTACTGGCACAGATAGACAGTGAACCCTATGAGCAACAGCGTGCACAAGCAGCATCAGCAAAAGCAGTAGCCCAAACAACCTTCACACGTGTTGAGAGACTCTTTCAGGCAAAGGCAGTCACTGAGCAGGCCTATGAGGAAGCAAAGGCAAACAGGGATGCATCCCTGGCTCAGTGGGAACTGGCGGAATTGCAGATGAAGCATACTGCCATCAAGGCCCCGATATCCGGGACAGTCATTGAAAAGTATGCATCAGAGGGGAATGTTGCTTCCTCCCAGCAGCCTATTGCCCTGATAGCCGATCTCGATGCCTTGAGTATAAAGGCCCAGATCCCCTCTTACTATTTCGACATCATCCAAGCACAGAAGGAACAGTTGCATATCCAGGTAAGCAGAACGGATGCCTCGGGCAAAGTGCATCTAGCCCAAGCAAGACTCAAAGCAATCTCACCATCCATCAACCCCTCTTCGAATACCTTCTCACTGGTCAGTACCATATATGAGCAAGACGGCTCATTTGTACCCGGGATGACCGTTACAATCCGAATCGTCTACAACCAGATTGAAGGGGTATATATCCTTGGGCAAGAGGACCGCACGGTCGATGGTTCCTTCTACGTATATGATGAAGAGACTAACACAGCATGCTATGAGAAACTTGACATCATTGCTGAGAATGACTCCCATGTAGCCATTGATCCAGCCTATAAAGATGTATCCTTCATTGTGGGAGGACAGCATACGGTACTGGATGGACAGACAGTCTCCGTCCAGCAAACAAGGTAGGAGCAGCTGATGAAGATTTCCCACTTTGCGGTACGACACCCAGCGGTTATTGGGATGCTCCTCATTGCCTTGATCGCCTTTGGGCTCTTTGCCCTGACTGGTCTGAATGTTGAATTCATGGCTGATATCAGTCTTCCTACCGTGGAAGTCCTCGCTGTCTATCCTGGAGCTAGTGCCGAAGACGTAGAGAGGGATGTAAGCAAGGTGCTTGAAGAGCACTTTGTCACCCTCCCTGATTTCAAGAGTATTGAATCAACAAGCAGTGGCTCTATCTCTTGGGTAACCATCACCTTCCGAGATGGGGTAGACCCGTATGACATGCTTGGGGAAATCCGTAACCGCATCAGGCAGATGGAAGCAGATCTTCCCGACAATCTTGAGGGAGAGCCGGTAGCAATCGTGGGTAGTGCTACCATGCTTCCGGTAATGATGTTCAGTGTTGAAGCAGGAGAGGATACCTCCCATCTCTCAACCTACTTGGAAGATACTCTCATCCCAAGGATCACCAGAATCCAGGGGGTTGCTGAGGTGTCGGTAACCGGCATGCAGTCCCAGGAAGTACGCGTGAGAATAAGAACCAAAGACCTGAGAGCAAGAGGAATCTCCATGCTGCAGGTGTATCAGGTTCTACAATATGCCAATATGCGCCTGCCTGTAGGGGACGCAGTATGGCATGGGAACAGTGCAAATCTCCGCTATGATGGGAGCCTGGAATCCATTGGACAGTTGAACAACCTCCCTATCGGGGCAACCGAGGAGGGGGATGTAATCAGGCTCAGTCATGTGGCAGATATTGCATTCGAGACAGCAGAGATGGATGCCTATGCCGATGCGAACCAAGTTCCGCGGGTCGTGATCTCAGTTACCAAGCGTAGCGATGGCAACACCCTTTCCATTGTTCGGGAGATCAAGAAGGTTCTCTCTGACGCACAGAAGGAAACGGGCGGAGCCGCTTCTTTCCAGATACTCAGTGATGACAGCAAGAACATCATCGCCTCATTGATGAAAGTCTCCCAGTCAGGACTGCTCGGCATCCTTATGGCAGTATTTGTCATCTTTCTGTTCCTGAGCGACCCAAGGGCAACCATTACCATAGCCCTCTCCATTCCTCTCAGCATTCTCTTTACCTTCATCGGCATGCGAGTGGCTGGGGTAACCATCAACTTGATGAGCCTCTCTGGCATTGTGGTTGCCTTGGGTATGGTGGTGGATGGTTCCATCGTCATGCTCGAACAAGTCATGCGTTTGCACAAAGAACACAAGATGCCCAGTGAGGAGGCACTGCTCCGTGGAGCGGACCTGGTGGGCTCCCCTATTCTTGCATCCACCACCACGACGCTCGCTGTATTCATCCCCCTCTCCCTGCTTTCTGGCATTGTAGGGTCAATTCTCCGGGATGTTGCCCTTACCTTGATCCTTGCCCTGGTAGCAAGCCTACTGGTGGCATTGGTGGTCGTTCCCTTTATCCTTCGCTTGGTTCTAAATGTTCCGGAGAAAGCAAGAAAGCGAGAACCTCGCTTCTCCAGAATGCTCGATCGTCTTGAAGGGGGATATCGAAAGGGGTTGGCATGGAGCTTAAGCAACCGGAAGTTCATCCTGACCCTTGCCATTCTCTCACTTGCCTTGGTCGTCATGGCAGGAGGCATCCTGGGGCTTACCTTCATTCCCTCGACTGATAATGGCGATTTCAACATTGCTCTCACATTTCCCCAAGGCTACAGCCTGGAGCAGACCAGGGAGCGGGCACTTGAAGCCCAAGCCTTGGTAAGCTCCCATGTACCAGAAATTGACTCCATCGTACTCTTCTCCGGACAAGGAACTGGATTTGGTTTCTCATCTCCCAACCAGGCAAGTATCCGTGTTGTGTTGGTGCCAACCAAGGAACGTAAGCGTTCTGTGCATGAGATCATCAATGAGGTGCAGTATTTGCTCTCCTCCCGCATTGTTGATGCCACAGTCAACACCACAAACGGAGGGTTTGATGCCCTGGTTGGATACATCTCCGGTGGTGGCGGTTATGGACTGAAGCTTGTCGGCGAGAATATGGAACTCCTGCATGAGACTGCAGAGTCACTGAGATTGAAACTGCAGGAAGATCCAGAGGTCCTCGTTGCCAGTATCGACACCAGTTATGATGCAAACATCCTGGTCATGGATATGTCCCACCAGCTTATGAGCAACCTTGGGGTGAACAGCAGCGAAGCGGGGCTGACAGCCAACCTCCTGTTCCAGGGAATGGAGGTAGGCAATCTTACCAATGTAGAGGGAGAGCGATATCCGATCAGGCTGGAGTCAGACCTCAAGGGCTTGCCCATTACCAGTTCCACCCTTCTCTCCGCAGAAGTTCCAGCATCCACTGGAGAGCTCATCAGCTTTGCAAGCCTTGCAGAGCTGAGAGAAGAGCGGGCAGTAAGCCGTATCGTCCGTGAGGACAGGGAGAAAACCGTAACAGTCTCTGCAACACTTATCAGCGAAGATACCAAAGGAGTGTCTGCAAGGATGCAGGACCACCTAGATGAGCATCCGCTCCCTGAAGGGATAAAGACAGCAAGTGGAGGGTTGATGGAACTTATTGCAGACTCCATCGAACCGATGGCTACCGCCCTCGCCATCGCTGTCTTCCTCGTCTATACCGTTATGGTCATCCAGTTCGAGAGATTCCGTCAGCCCCTGATCGTCATGGCATCCATCCCATTCAGCTTGATCGGGGTAATCCTGGGTCTCCTTCTATTCGGCTCATCCATCTCCCTAATCAGCTTCATGGCTCTCATAGCTCTTGGAGGAATTGTAGTGAACAACGGCATCATCCTGATCGATGCAATCAATGTACTGAGAGAAGAGGAGGCAAATGAGGGAGAAGAAACCTTGGAAATGTTACGCATGAGTGTGGCAAATGGAGGAGCCAGCCGCCTTCGTCCTATCCTGATGACCACCCTTACCACGATGCTCGGGGTAATCCCCATGGCTCATGCAACCGGGGAAGGAGCTGCAATCTATGCCCCACTTGGACAAGCCATTGCAGGAGGCTTGCTTAGTTCCACCTTGATAACGCTCTTCATCATTCCAATCCTGTACTATATGACTGAGCGTAGGATTATCATGAAAAAGCAGTATATGAGGGACAGCAGATGAAAACTGAAAAAGTCTTTCTTTGTACAATTCTGATCTCCCTCTCATTCCCTCTACTTGGTGCAATCCCCGGGAATCTTGAACTCGCCACTCTTCAGGAGGAGGTCAACCAAGCCATACTCGATGTACGCGATGCCAAGGCTTCCCGTTGGCCTACCGTTGATCTAGAGCTCAGCGGCACGTATATGAGCAACCCACTCATTGGGCCCATCACAATACCTGCTGGGAAATTGTCTCTTGCCCCCCTTACGCCACCCAGTGACGTAACGCTGTATGATGGGATGGAATCGAGTATGTATGACTTCTCGGTGAACATCACCCAGCCACTGTTCACCTGGGGGAAGATCAATGCATCGGTGGATGTACAGGAAGCCATTGCTGATGCAAAGCTCCAAGAGCTTCATAACAGGGAGAAAGAACTCATGGCTGAGATTTCCACCAGGGCGGTGACAATCATCTCCCTGGAGGCAATTTCGCAGTTGCTCAAGCAACAACATTCACTGGGGAGGGAGCTGGTCTCTCTTGCAAGTGAAGGTGTTGCTTCGGGAATGATGCTGGAATTGGAAAAACTTGAGACAGAGACAGCACTCCAGGATATTGAGCTTGCTATTTTAGAGAGTGACTATGCCGTCACTGAACAAAGACTCAACTTGCAAACATTGACCAGTAACCAAGACATTTCTTCCTATAGCTTCGATGAGCAGGCGATCGAGGAGTTGTTGCAACTACCGGTCGAGACACTCATTGAGACATCCATCTCTCCAAGGCAGGCATCCTTGAGGGCACTCTCTGCCCTCAAAAAAGCAACGGAGGCAGCCAAGAGGCTTGCAAAGGGCTCTTTCTATGGTAAACCGGACCTTGCCTTGGTTATGTCGGCAGGCTACAGTAGCCCTAATTTTCCCCTGTCAGAATCAGACTGGAGTGATCAGGATGCATACAGTGTAACCGTATCGGTTGGGTTGAAAACCACGCTCTTTGATGGAGGGAAGATTGCCAATTCCATCAAACGTGCAGAGAGCCAACAGGAGTCCGCTTCCCTTGACCTACAGCAGGCAAGAAACCGTATTACCCAAGAGGTACAGCAGCAGTATCTGTTGCTGAAGACCTCCATGCAGAAAATTGACTTGGAGCAGAGGAAGCAGACGACCCTGGAGCAACGAGTGAGTACGAATGGAGAGCTCTATCAAAGCGGATACGGAACAAAAGAAGAGCTGCTCAATGCTAAGATGAATCTACTCTCATCCCAGATTCATGAGCATCAACTGAATATTGAAGCTTGGAGTGCGTTTCAGACTTTGCACTATCTTACGGGAAACTAGAGTTCTGAAATCTTATTACTTTTCTTGCTCATTCTCGACATCCTTTCCTTTACCTATAGTATGCCCGATGGTACCATCATAATACAAAGGAGAGAGAAACAGTGTCAGTTATCCTTGCCATTGATGATTCTTCCACCGATCTTACCGTGATCCAATCCACGCTTTCCTGCTGCACCGTACTTACCGCTGGGGATGGCAAGGAAGGGTTAGAAGTGCTCAATGCGCATCCGGAAATTGACTTGATCCTACTCGACCTGCATATGCCAAAGATGAACGGTTTTGCCTTTCTGGACCAGTGCAAGGCTCTCTCAGTAGAGATTCCGATTATCATCCTGACCAACTCTGAGGAGATAGAAAAGGAAATCCTCGGTCTGGAAAAGGGTGCTGTAGACTTTATCCGTAAACCACTGAACTTTCGATCCCTTCAAAAACGCATTGAACTACAGCTTAATCTGAAACAAGCCAACAGGCAGATGATAGAATACAACAAACAGCTCGAACGATTGGTGGAGGAGCGTACTCAAGAGATTCGAAAAACCACCGCGATTACCATCAATGCACTGGTGAGGCTGTTGGAAATCCGCAATGTTGAGACCAGTGACCACTCTAAACGCACCAAGAACATGATGCGACACCTCTGTGCGGAACTCCAGAAACAGGATGATGAATCATATTACCTCACCGATAAGGAAATCCAGGAGCTGGTTGACACAGCACCACTGCACGATATCGGGAAGGTGGGTATCCCTGACAATATTCTTCTTAAGCCTGGGAGACTGACCAAGGAAGAGACTGATCTCATGAGGCAACACGTACTGAAGGGAGTGGAAGCGCTCGACTATGGCACAGACAAGGATGAAGCTCCGATCAGCTTTATTGAAACTGCTCGGTCCCTTATCGCGAGCCACCATGAGTGGTATGACGGCTCCGGGTATCCAGTAGGTTTGAAGGATTCCAAGATCCCTCTCTCTGGACGTTTGATGGCCGTGATCGATGTCTATGATGCACTTACCAGCAAGCGTGTGTACAAGGATGCGCTTTCTCATGAGGAAGCAATACAGGTAATGAAAGAGGAGGCTCCCAGACACTTCGACCCAGTGGTGTTCCAGGCCTTTCTCTCCATTGCAAACAAGTTAAGTCGTACCTAAACAATCCAAGGAGCCTCAATGCAGCGGTCCAAATACAGATACCTGATTCTTATCGTGGGAATACTTCTGTGCTTGGACAATGTTGTGTATGCAGATGCGTCACTCCAGCTCTCCAGAGAAGAGTATCAGTTCATTGAGGACCATCAAACAGTGAGGCTTGGTATCGACCCAAAGTTCATGCCGTTCGAGTTCCTCGATGAGCAGGGAATCCATACTGGAATTGCTGCAGACTTGCTCTCCCTTATCTCAGAGAGAACTGGATTGTCATTTACCTATGACCCTACCCTAAGCTGGACTGAGACGATCAGCCTAGCCAGAGAAGGGTCCATTGATGTAGTGTCTGCAGTTGGGTATACGAGGGAGCGAGAAGAGTACCTAACCTATCTTCCTGCCTACATTCACTTCCAGCGAGCCATCATTGTCCAGAAGAGCAATACCTCAGTTACCTCCTTTTCCGACCTTCAGGGAAGGCAGGTAGCAGTACAGAGGGGTAGCTCGCATGAAGGTTTCTTGACCTCATATCCGTCCATCACTCCTCGCCTCTACGATACGGTGGAAGAAGCCCTGCTCGCAGTAAACCACGGGGAAGAGGTTGCCTTTGTGGGAAATGAGGCAACGAGTGTGTATCTCAGCAGACTGCTCGGACTGACTGAACTTACGATCATTCCCATTACTGAAGATGGAGAACAAACACTCCATATTGCAGTACAACGTAGTGAACCAATACTGGCGAGTATTCTACAAAAGGGCCTCGATTCCATCAGTGAAGCAGAGCGAGCACAGATTTTCAATAAATGGATTCGCTATGAGACAAGGATAGACTACTGGCCTATCATCAGAATTGCGATTGTCATTGCAATCATCATAATCCTTGCTTTCGCTCTCTCTTCCTACTGGATTGTTCGCTTGAAGAAGGCCATCCATGAGAAAGAAGAAGCCCAGCTACGGGCCGAGGAAGCAGACCGGGAGAAAAGCCGATTCCTTGCCCGCATCTCCCATGAGATACGGACCCCACTCAATGGAGTGAGAGGAATGAGTTTTCTCCTTGAGAAGACTAATGTATCTACAGACCAGCTTCGCTATATTCACAGCATCTCCACAGCAACGGAGACTATGCAGCAGATCATTAATGATATTCTGGAATACTCTCGTCTGGAAGAAAATAGGATCACGTTTGAATCAGTTCCATTCCATCTTGATGATGTATTGGAGAACTGTGTATCAATTGAACAGCACTTGATCCAACAAAAGGGATTGAGTTTCAGAATCAATGAAACTCCCGGAGTTCCAAAGCAATTTATCGGGGACCCAACACGTCTCTCCCAAATACTCATCAATCTCCTGAACAATGCAGTAAAATTTACTGAAGATGGCTCTGTTACTCTCTCAATTACTGCTCAGCACAAAGAAGAAACAACCTGTACCCTCTCTCTGGAGATATCTGATACAGGGATTGGGATGAGCAAGGAACAGCTCGATACCATCTTCACCCCGTTCGTGCAGGCTAATGAGACAATCCACCGTAAGTATGGTGGTTCCGGCCTTGGCCTTTCTATCGTTAAGGAACTCGTTGAAAAAATGAACGGAAAACTGGAGGTTGAAAGCATTCCAAATGAAGGCACCAGCTTTACCGTCTCCCTCCCCATGCAAGTAGATACAAATCCTGCTGGAGAAGAGCATTCATCAGTTGATTTCTCTTCTATCCGAGTCTTGCTCGTCATTCAAGATAGAATGCTCTATGATCGTCTCGGGATTATATTCTCTGAATATCATATCGACTATGAAGGGGTTACTTCATTAAATCTAGCAGCCAAGGCACTCGAAGGAGATCAAAGTTATGATCTTGTGGTATTGGATTATCGTAAATCCATGGTTATACCTGATAATTTTCGAAATATATTCAACACTCACGATGAATCGCGTCCGAAACTTCTAGTATTTTCAAACAACCAGTTGGAGCTAGAAAAAGAGCTGCAAATCCCCTGTGACTTGGTCCTTATGCTACCCCTTATTACCAGCGTTCTGTTCAATGGGTTGCTCCAGTTGTTTGGAACAAACACCTCATCACTTCGAACCGCGAATAATGAGGTACAGAGAAGGAAAAATGCATCATTCACTGTATTAGTTGTCGAAGACAATGCAACAAACCAGATCATCGCCAAGGAACTGCTTGAGCAGATCGATGCAACCGTCTACCTTGCTTCCAACGGGAAAGAAGGATATGAACGGTTCCTCGAACATGAGGACATCATTGCCTGTATCTTGATGGATCTTCACATGGATGTCATGGATGGGTATGAGTCAAGCAAGCTGATTCGGGAGAAGAACCAGGATGTTCCCATTCTGGTAACCTCAGCAGATTTAATCTCCAGTGTACTCAGCCGATGCAAGGAGATTGGAGTAACCGAAGTTATCGGCAAGCCCTATTCTCCGGAAGAACTCCAAAAGAAGGTACTCCATTATGCTGGCCTCTATGCCTCGAAAAAAACGCTTCCTGATACTCCAATCGACTTCCAGCGAGGCATCCTGCAACTTGGAGGCAATGAGAACGCCTACAAAACGGTACTCCATGCTTTCATAGAGGAGACATCCAGTTTGGTCGAAGCCCTTATAATAGCCGGGGACAGCCAGGACTGGAAGGAAGTAGCAGAACTTGCCCACCAAGCTAAAGGCAGCTGTGGGGCTATTGGGGCAACAGGCGCTCAGAAGTTGTGTACGCAGTTGCAACATGAGCAGCCTACTGATGACCATGCATTGTGGAATAAGACAATCGAGGAGCTTGAACGTGTGCTTGCTCAAGCTCGATTATACCTTGGCCTATAAATCGGCCAACACCTTTTCTACAATCGCAGCAATTGCCTCAGCATTAGTCTGGTAGATGAAATGGTTTCCCTCAAGAACTTCAAACTGAGCTTGCTCTCCGATACGTTCAAGATGCTGCTCCTGGTACTCTTTCGGAGAGAGAGGAATCTGTGGATTGGGCTTCTCGTATGTGTCCTTGGCAATAACCTTGAAGAAAGGAACCTCTTTTGGGTAGGGAAGACTCATGGTATCGCGTATGAATTCGGTTGAATATGCCAACTGTTCAAGCAAGGTGTCATTCATCGAGAACCCGGCAAAGGTAAGCATGTCATCTACTTCTTTCTCTGTGTAACCTAGCTCCATAGCATCACTCTTATTGGTGACCAGGGGACCGAGCAAGCTGGTCAATCCTAGGAATTCTTGCACCTTGGCGATGGGAAGCAATGCAGCAACAAAGGCAGGAGTTTCCGCGTAGTAGGCGGTGGATGTTCCGTCCAGGCTGATGATCGCCTCAACCTCATCTGGATAGAGGGCAGCGTAATGTTCGCTGTATACGCTGGAGATGGAGTGAGGAATGAGCACATACGGGGGTTCATACCCAGCTACCCTGAGAGCTTCCCTGATCTCTTCTACATAGTGCTCACTTGTGCGTGCTCTTTCAGTGGTGGTACTGAACCCCACCCCGAAGTACTCAACCACTACCGTTTTATAATCCTCAGCCAAGGCTCTTTGCAATGGCCCAAAATCAGCTGAGGGAAGTGCTACACCCATGCCAGGAAGCAATACCATGGTATGTTCACCTTCACCTAGATTGGTAATGTGCATCTGTCCATCGAAGACTGGGACCATGTTCCCGTATGGGGAGATAGCATTTCTTCGTTGCCTGAAGAGTGTCGCATGCAATACAGAACTTATGGCCAAGACAACAGCAATCACCGCAAGTATCCAAAGGAGTATTTTTCCAACTTTTCTCAGTCTCTTTCCCATAGGGTCCACCTTCATGAAATATCCAGCTTATCCTACCATAAGAGTACAATGTTGTATTCAATTTTTTTCTCTAACAAGACATTTGTACCAAGAGCGATGAAGCATTGCAAGTTGATCTAGGGATATTCCTAGGGGAAGAGGATTATGCTGAGTAGGAATTACCCAGCATCTCATCCAGATGATCAAGCAATCTCGTCAAGGAAGCAAGAATCTCTTTCGTTCCAATCCCCTCTGTTACCAGTGAGAGATCCTTCTCAAAATGAAGCGGGAGCATCGTACAGGTTTGCTTAGCCCATAAGACCAACTGCTTCTCCCCAGGATGGGTTTGTCGGTTGTAGGCAAAGAGTACATCGAAATAGCTCGCCAAGAGAGCGGCTGTTCGATGGACCTGGCTTACTGCGTCACTTCTCTTGATCGCTTTCTCGATTTGGTCATAGTAGCTTGCTGTGAGCTTGCTTCTCAGCAATGGATAATTCTTCTGAATAATTGCATCTCTGAGTTCCTCCGGATAGGGAGTATCGAGTTGTTTCTGCAATGCGCTGAACTTGCCTTTCGGATCATAGAGAATTTTGGAAGTCTTCAGGTTATGGATGAATGCTGTTGAGTATCCTACGCTGGCCTGATGGCGGAACCAGCGGCGCTCTGTTTCCCCTTCTGCCCAGGAGAGCGAACGATACATCAGGTCAACAGGCGTCCCGTCATGAAGGAATAGCTCATCACCCTCACCGAAGAAGTCATTGCCGACCTCTGCTTCCTTGGCAAAACGTTCTGCCAGTTCCCTGCGAAAAGAGCGAGAAACCGGCCTCTCACCATAGATATACACGTCATAGTCGGAAAGCCCGTCACTGACCAACCCGGTACGGGAACCAGAGAGGACAACCGCATCGACTTCCTCACGAAAAAAGAATGCTTTCAAAAAGGTCTCAATCATGAATCCAATAGTTACAGAAAGCCCAGGAAAAGGGAAGCGTTCTATATATCACCATACAACTTGGCAAGCAACTCGTAGCGACCACTGACCTTGCACTTTGCGTAGATATTACGATTATGATTAGCCACGGTCTTTACTGAAAGAGAGAGTTCCATTCCTATCTCCTTGTCACTTTTCCCCTCACTGATCAGATGCAGTACCTGCTTCTCCCGCTCAGAGAGATTACAAGAAACCACCAGCTCATCCATATACGGTCTTCTCTGACCATGAGTGGGATGTTCCATTGTATCCAAGAGAACATTCAGCCCCTCTCTGAACTGCTGGACACGAGAGCCGATAAGTGTCTGGTCATGGGAGAGGATCGATTCGATGATTGCAAGCAATACCTCGCTCCTGAACGGCTTGGTCAGATACCTGATTGCTCCTTCCTTTAGGCTGTCGATCTTCTCTTCCATCGAATCTCGTGCAGTGAGAAAGATCAGGGGGATTGGGGTATCGACAAAGCGTCTCCTCACTTCCTTGAGAAATGCATGTCCATCCATTTGGGGCATCATGACATCGCTGATGATCAAAGCCACACTCTCCTTTTCGAGCAATTGGAGTGCTCGATCGGCTGAAGAGGCTGGTAAAACCCGATACTTCTTCTGAAGAATGGATTGAATGTACCATCTTAGGTCATCATTATCTTCCACTACGAGGATAGTTTGGCTATCGGAAGGAGGATCCGGGCATTCCATCTCCAAATGCCTGAACTCCGAAAGGTACAGATGTTCCAGCCCACTCTCAGAGACTATTATCTCAGTTTGATGCAACAGCAAGGAAGGAAAGCGAAGGGTAAAGACACTCCCTTCTCCTAGCCTGCTCTCCAACTCAATGGTACCCCCGTACTCCTCCATGATATGCTTTACCAAAGGAAGCCCAAGCCCTGTTTGCATTGATGAAGTATCAGATTCAACAACTTCAAATTGCTCAAAAATCCTTGCTTGGTCTTCTGGAGCGATACCGATACCAGTATCAGAGACGGAGAGTATAAGCTCCTGTGAGTCTGCCCGGTGGAGGGAAAGGCCCACTCGCCCCCCTTCCCCCGAGTATTTGATTGCATTGGAAAGGAGGTTCATCACCATCGATTCATAGTCTTCCTGTCTTACCATGAGACCAAGCTTTGGGGGTATCGCGTTTGCATCAAACTCCAAGGCAATGACCTTCTCTTGGGCAACAGGAAGGAATGCATTGATGAGAAGATTAGTCAGGGGAACAAGGGGTAGAGCGATCTCTACCCGAACATCCCGTCTTCGTTCCAATCTAAGCATATGATTTACCTGTCTCAAGAGAATCAGACTATTGCGTTCTATTGCAGAGAGCATTGGCTCAGCTTGCTTGATTGTAAGCGCCGCATTTTCTTGTTTCAACTGTCTTACAAGACCAAGGATAACCGTCAGGGGAGTACGGGTCTCATGGCTCATGTTCAAGAAAAACCGGGTACGCTGGGAGAGAATCTCCTGCGTACGAGACGCTTCTTGCCTCTCCATCTTGATACGGTTGTAACGGTTCCCCACGGCTAAGGAGAAGAGTATCGCCTGCAAGGAGAGCCCGACCGGTTGGTTGTATTGCATCAAGAAGGTCGTAAACTGCTCATGCCCTTGCATGAAAGGGAAAATATTCAATGCATTGACACTGGTGGTAAAGGCAGGGGGAATGAATGCAACCAGGAGCAAGATTGCCTCCCTCTTCATCCATGCCATTGCCCTGATGATGGTATAGAGGAAGAGTGCATTGGTATAGAAAACAAAGAGTTCCCGGATGAAATTGAGCGTAGTGTGCAACCTTTCTGCCATAGGAAACAAGATCTTCAAAAGCAGGAAGAGCACCACATACCCACCAATGACAACGATATTGACCCGATTGAATGATGATAGCCTCTTATCGTGCTCACTGATGGAAAACAACTCCTCGAAGAAGAGCAGGAAGGTCATGAACAGCAAATGGGTAATTATTGTCACCCGGTTATAGGTGAGAAAGAAGAAGAATCGGTCATAGGTGGAGAAGGTCTGTAGAATGGTAAGGAGAATCATGATGAGGGAGAAAAAGAGGAACATCTTCTCCTTGGTGGAGATAGCGAGAAACACATTGTACCAGAGCAAACCAAACAACACGCCAAGCGCGACAAGTCCAATGACAGAGGGCAATGCCATGGATTCGGCATATTTGGGTTGGATCAAGGGAGCAGCATTGCAGATGGCGGGGACAAGAAGAAAAAGCATTGTTCCGGCCAGAGAGCGATTGATATGGAGATCCTTTCTCATCCCACCCTCCTACTCACACAAGTTACAGTATTGTAACCGGTAGGAATCAGCGCGGTAAAGAGTTGGATACAAGAGAGTACGCCTCTCTTTTCAGAAAGGCGTACCGGAGCAGTGTTGTTGTCACTAATCTGCAGCTAGACTCCGCTCCAATGTTCTGGCAGGAACCGTATAGGAAGCATCTGAAAGGGAAACTACAGCTGCAGAGGGGACTTGTACGCTGTGCAAGCTCACCACCTGATTTGCAACTGTGGACGGATAGACGAGGTCCCCTTCAGTGAGACTGTCCGAGCGGTCCATGTCGACAACCACAAGCAGATAATATGTTCCTCCCAATACCTCTTTCAGACTTGCAGAGACCTTGTTCTGATCTACATTCACTTGGGTGCAGGAAACAGGAGAGAGGGCCCTGGTGAGGTCAAGCTCCTGTTCCTTGAACAATAAGATAAAGGCAGGCTTCCCTGCAGCGGCCAAAGGCACCGAAGAAACTTCTACAGGGACTGAGTACCTCTGTGCACCACTTACCTCGTAGAACGCTTCCACGATCATGGAGGGGAATTGCTTCCCCGTCTGGTACGCAATGGCCTTGATGGTGGTATCCTGAGTCACATGTATTGCATCGGTATATCGTTTTGAACTGTTGGTTGGGTCACTACCGTCTGTGGTGTAGTAGACACTCACCCCATCACCATTCCATGAGATGCTTACATGAATCTCATTGCTAAAGGGGCCTTCGTCAGGAGATGGATTATCAAGAATCGGAGGCAGAGCGTACACATCCCGGTAGGTAACATTCTGCACATCAATGGCAAAGTGATTCTGCCTGAAAGATAGTTCGGTCTCCAATCCATGTTCATCAGAACGGCTGCCGTAGAACCCACGCTGGGACGGGACAGGACCATTCGGGTCAGTTCCCCACCCGCCGTAATCCGTTGTTCCCAATTTAGGAGCAAAGCTCATGAAGCGTTTCTCAAAATCGGTGGCACCTATAGTTGCCTCACTTCCCCAGCTTCTTCCTCCACAATCTTCGCCATATCCAAAGGCAACATCAATCTGCAGGGTGATAGCCACCTCTACGATTGACATCTCCAGCGCATCAGGAGTGGTGGTTGGAGGAGGATCATAGACATAGCCTTGCTGGCTTCTTCCAGTTGGATCGGCATCCCTCCTGCTTGCCACTACGCAGATTCTTCCCATGCTCAGATCGAGCAAGGTCGGGAAATAGGATGTGTAACCACTGCCATTCCACCTCTCCACCAGGGGAGCATCGTTATACAGGTTACTGACAAGACCTGAGTCATAGGCATACACCCCAAACATGTTCTGCATGGTTGTTCGGTCAATAACAGTAGCTGGATCAAGTCGGGTATCACTATAGAGGACGCTAGACATGTCAGAAACACCTAGATGATCGTCCACCTCGTAGTAGATGATACTCGCATCGCGGTTGCTTGCTATAGTCCCCCCACTCTTGATGGGAGTACTCAAGATTGGATTGGCTTCATTATACGTACCAAACCCTCCGGGATTACTGACCTCCTCAATATGGGGATGGTCGTACGGTACCGGTTGGCTATCTCCCTGCGGCGTATTGAAAATCCCTTGGCTTACCGACCAGTAGATGCAGGCGTCTGCTGGGTCTGGGCGCTTGTCTGCATTCAAAAGAAATGGGTCTCTTGGATCTGGATTTGTCACATCGGACCAGGTATCCCCTGTACTCTCGAGATTGACAAATGTTGGAATGAGTCCAGAATTTACTGTTTTCTCTGCAGTACCAGAACCTGTTAGAGGATAGTAACCCTTATATTCCACCTGTGGGTTAGGCTCCTCTACCGTATCAGTATCATAATCATCATAGCCACCATCACTTACTCCGGGTACAGCTGAACCGTTCCAGGAGTCTGGGCCATCACCATGCTTCAGGTATGCCCACTGCCAGCCCTTATCAGGAGAATCGCCAGCTTTGTTCACCATCAAGTCTCCTGCCTTGCATAGCCCGTAATCGTTGTAATACAGTCGTACAGCCCCAAAGCCGGAGAGCTCTGCCTCATAGTAAATAAGCTCATACGCTATACCAGTGAAAACCACACCTACTGGGGGCAGGTCATCAACATCGACCTTAAAGGAAGTATCCTTCAGGTCAAATACAGCCAAGCTATCATCAGTTACATCACTGGGGGTGTCATTCGACCCATCAAAGATGACAAAGGAGCCTTCCTTTACCTCCTGCTTTGTTACGGGGGTGTCATCATCCACATACACAGAGAACTCAAGCATATCATCCTCTGTGGGCATCACTTCAGGATAGTGGGAGGTATTGAACCCTGGAAGCTTGTTCATCGCTCCACTTTCATACTCTGAGATATAATCAGTGGACCATGCATTCATGGCATCATAACGCCCTCTGCCATAGATTCCCTTTTCCCCAATCTTCTGCACGGTAGTGTCTGGAATCAATGCGATGTAGCGATAAGCAACCTTGAGACTATCTGGGGTGATGGAAGTAAAGCCACTGTCAGTCTGACTTGCTGCAAGCCAACGGGAGGGTATGCTTTTCTCCTCAGAAGCTTCATACTCACCTGCCCTGAACGAAGACTCACCATCGGGGGCTCTGGCTAGGGAAAAAACCGTGACATCCTCTTGTTCTTCTTCACCAGGATTGTTACCGGGATCCTTTTTACAACCGGCAAGAGAAGCCAGAAGCAACAAGATCAATCCGATACATGCTATATAGTGTGTACTTTTTTCCTTCATACTGTTTTCCTCTCCTATCCAAGAACAGTATGGAAGGGAACCATCCAAGGTAATAGCAGGTAAAAGTACCTAGGATTATAGGTATTCCTACCTAGAATTTGTTATCTGTTAGATGGATAGCAATATAATCAATCCATAGAGCCAATTGCAAAATGGGTTTTCAGGAACCTTGTAATGCATGAATATACAAAACCATCACTCACATACCCCATACCTGTCGCTGGCCCCTGTGCCTGACAGAAATCTGCCTTTATTTCGTTGTTAATTGCATGTTGGATATAGAAAAAAGGACCATTTTTTGTTATTGTTTAATTACCACAAAAAACAAACAAAAGAGGTCCTTCTTATGCACCATATTACACCAACCCCACTAGTTCTGCAATCCCTGCTCTTCTCCCATGACGACCTGGGCTCCTGCCTGTTCCGGGTACCCTCAGAGAGGGAGCTTGAGTTCCTGCAATATTATCATGGGGTGCAGTCCCTGCTCACCCCCGATGAATTGCACAGTTTGCAGAGAAGCCACCGCAGGGGAAGGCTCGGCTACGACCTGCTGCCGATACTGGGCATCATGCTGCTCAAGCTTCACCACCAGGTACGGACGGTGAAGGGAACACTGTCGCTCCTGCGTGAGAACGGGAACCTGAAGGACATGCTTGGAATCAACAGGGTACCCAGTGAGGCGAGTGTGAGCAGGCTTTCCAGGGAAGTGGAGAGGATCGTCGACCCCTCACTCCTCCATGAACGGGTGATACAGGCGTATACATCATCAATGGACAGGCTGGCAATCGGACACCTGAGCATAGACAGCACCACCATCGGGGCACGGGAGAAGCCCATCAAGACCAGGGCACCGGAAGCCAAGGCCAACGAGAAGAGAGGACGCAAGGCGAAGGGATCGCTGGAGGAACAACAGTATCGTGAGCGTCAGGCCAGGCTGGAGCAAGAACGGATTGCCTATCTGCAGGAATCCTTCGGGGAGTCGATGGAAAGACTGGAAATGCGCTGTTCCATTACCGCGAAACAGAATTCCAAGGGGAAGAAACAATGGTTCATCGGCTACAAGGCCCATCTTGCCACTGATGATTACGGGGTGCCCGTGAGCTTCGCGGTGACCGGGGCCTCGGTCCATGACAGCAAGGTCGCAGTCCCCCTCATGAAAAAGGCAAGGAAGACCACCGATTTCTTGTATGTACTGCTCGACAAGGGGTACATCAGCCCTGTGATCAACGACTATGTCGACATGATAGGAAGGAAGGCGATCATCGACCGCAGGGCCTACAAGGGGGTGGTCGCCGACCCCCTGGACCCCGCTTCCCAGAGGCGGTATGCCGCCAGGACCACCGTGGAGAGGACCAACGGCGAGCTCAAGGACGGGTTCCTTCCCGACATCATCTACAAGCGGGGAGCCCACGCCCGGTATGAGATCGCTCTGGCCATTCTCCTCACCACCATGAAGAAGGTGCGGAATGTGCTGATCCTGTATGAGCAACACAAGGCACAGAGGGTATCCTAGCCACAATCAAAGGAATTGAAGACACCCCTCCAACGAAGAAGGGATGCCTTGGTGGGTCTATCGACTTGCCTTGGGGGTGATTCTCTCCGTCATCCTGGAGAGAAAATCATCTGGTTGACTGTCGTGCCACCTGATATGAATGGTTATGCATAATTTTGTGTATATTCATACGCATTGCTTAGCATTTTGAAATTTGCTCAATACTCTTTTTTTTCGCTTATTGAGAATAATTCCTTGAATTTGTTGCAATTTGTTGTATTATGAAAGTACGAAAAGAAAGCTCTGCCTTTCTGGAAGCTTCTATGCTCATCTTTCACAGAAAAAATGTGAAGTTTCTGCCTAGTCCCAGAATTTGCAGAAGCCGGGTTGTTGAGAAAACAAGGAGGAACTCCATGAATATCATAGGAAAATCCCCAAACCGAGTCGATGCATACGACAAAGTGACGGGAAAAGCAAAATATACCCCCGATCTGGTCTCTCCCCATGCACTTCATGCAAAAGTACTGCATAGTACCATTGCAAATGGCTGGGTGAAGGAGTTTGACCTATCTGAGGCATGGAAAGTTGAAGGGGTTGTGGACATTGTCACCTGTTTCGATGTCCCCGACATTCAATTCCCTACTGCAGGGCACCCATGGTCGACTGAACCCAAACACCAGGATATAGCTGACCGTAAGTTGCTCAATGCAAGGGTACGCTGCTATGCCGATGACATTGCAGCAGTTATTGCCGAAACTGAGATTGCTGCAGAAGAAGCAGTGAGGAAGATCAAGGTAACCTACGAAGAGTATGCTCCCATCCTCTCCATCGAAGATGCAATGAAGGAAGGGGCAACGGTAATCCACGAAGAGAAACCAAACAATGTAGTGGTCCACTCTTCCTATGAGATCGGATCCTTTGAAGAGTCCATTAAGGAAAAGGGCCTTATCAAAGTTGTAGGCGACTACGAGACCCCAATCGTAACCCACTGTCATATTGAACCTGCAAACTCGTTTGCATATGAGGAAGATGGCAAGATTGTTGTGGTGAGCTCCACCCAGATTCCCCATATCGTGCGCCGTGTCTGTTCCCAGGCCTTGGGAGTAGGCTTTGGCAAGATCAGGATTGTGAAGCCCTATATTGGTGGTGGATTCGGCAACAAGCAGGATGCTCTGACCGAACCTTTGAATGCATTCCTGACCACTCGTGTTGGTGGCAGACCGGTCCGATTGTCCTATACCAGGGAAGAGACCTTTGCCTGTACAAGAACAAGACACGCAATGAAGTTCCACATTGAGAGCTATATTCGCCCTGATGGGTCATTTGCTGCCAGAAGCATTGAAGCATACTCCAACCAGGGAGCGTATGCGAGCCACGCACACGCACTGGTTGCCAATGCAGTAAACGGATTCAGGATGATGTATCCGGTGGGGGCAATCAAGGGGGAAGCCTATACGGTCTACACCAACCTGCCAACCGCTGGAGCAATGCGCGCCTACGGGATTCCCCAGATTGGGTTTGCCTTGGAATCCCACGTGGATGATATCGTGGCCAAGACTGGTTTTGACTCGATCAAGATCCGTAAGCAGAATATGATGAAGCTCGGCTTCGTCGACCCGGTTACCACCATCACCTGTCACTCCACCGGCCTTGAGGAGTGTATCGACAAGGGAGAGAAATACCTCTCCTACTCAAAGAAGCGCAAGGAGTACGAGAAGCAAGATGGTCCGATCAGGAAAGGGGTCGGCATGGCCATCTTCTGCTACAAGACCGGCGTCTATCCGATCAGTTTGGAAACCTCCGCGGTACGCATGCTGCTCAACCAGGATGGTTCTCTGCAGGTACAGATGGGAGCAACCGAGATCGGCCAGGGTGCTGATACTGTCTTTGCCATGATGGCCGCTGAAACCATCGGCCTAACCATGGACAAGATTCACATGATCAGCAAGCAGGACACTGATGTCACTCCCTACGATACCGGTGCCTATGCCTCCCGACAGTCCTATGTATCTGGGTTGGCGGTTAAGAAAACTGCCGAAGCCTTCAAGAAAAAGCTGCTTGATTTTGCCGGTTTTATGCTGAAGTGTGATCCATGGGATCTGGATATCAAGGAAAACTACATTGTGCACACCAACAAGGATGAGCATTTGCTCTCGGTTGCAGATGTAGCCATTGAATCCTGCTACAGCCTGACCAACTCACAGCATATTTCTGCAGAGGAGACACACCACTGCACAGACAACACCTACTCCTTTGGAGTTTGTTTTGTAGAGGTAGAGGTGGATATCCCGATGTGTCAGGTAAAGGTTCTGGATATCATCAATGTCCACGACTCGGGAACTATTATCAACCATCAGACAGCAAGGGGTCAGGTGCATGGCGGAATGAGCATGGGACTTGGCTATGGATTGTATGAACGACATATGTTCGACCCAAAGACAGGCCGGATGTACAACGACAATCTGCTTGACTACAAGCTGATGACCGCTCTGGATACACCAGATCTCCATGCTGACTTTGTAGAGACCTATGACCCCACCGGTCCATACGGAAACAAGAGCCTCGGCGAACCTCCAACGATTCCCGTTGCCCCAGCCATCCGTAATGCAGTACTCAATGCAACCGGAGTTGCTGTAAATGCAATTCCGCTTCACCCCCAACGTCTGTTTGGTGCATTCACCGATGCGGGACTGATCAAATAAAGGAAGGAGCGCATGTATAACTTTAATAAACTCTATGAACCAACCTCTGTAGAGGAGGCCTTACGGCTTAAGAAGGAGCATCCTGAAGCTCTCATCCTTGCCGGAGGCAGTGATATCCTGATCAAGATCCGCGAAGGGAAGCTTGCAGGTTGTGATCTCATCAACATCTATATGCTCGAAGACCTGAGAGGAATCTGCTTGGAGGACGATGGTTCAATCCTTATCCGTCCACTGACCAGTTTCACAGATGTCTCCATGCATCCAGTAATCAGGGAACATGTTCCCGTCCTGGGCGAGGCTGTTGACCAGATTGGCGGACCTCAGATCAGGAATATCGGCACCATCGGTGGAAACATCTGCAACGGTGTCACCAGCGCCGACTCGGCAACCACCCTCAAGGCGTATGATGCAGTGCTGGAGCTGACCAGTCTGGATGGGATACGAATCCTTCCCTATGCAGAGTTCAATCTTGGACCAGGCAAGGTAGACCTTCGCCCAGGCGAGATCATGACTGGTATCCGTATCCCCAAAGAGAGCTACGAGAATACCTATGGACACTACATCAAGTATGCGATGCGGCGTGCCATGGATATCGCGACTCTCGGGTGCTCAGTCAATGTAACATTGAACAAGAACAAGGACGCAATCGAAAGGCTCCGCATTGCCTTTGGCGTTGCAGCCCCCATTCCCATCCGCTCCACAAAAGCAGAGGAGAGTGCCAAGGGACATGCCCTTGATGCAGCACTTCTGGAAGCGGTAGCTGAGGGGGCACTTGCTGATGTCACTCCAAGAACCAGTTGGAGAGCCAGCAAGGAGTTCAGACTGCAGTTGGTAAAGGAGCTCGCAAGACGGGCAACCAAGGCAGCTGTAGAGAAAGCAGGAGGAACAATCAATGGCTAATAAAGATATCACCTGCACGGTCAATGGGAAGCAGAAAACCTTTACGGTGGACGTTCGCTCGTCTCTTTCCGATATGCTCCGTGGAAACGCTGGCTTGGACAGCATCAAACATGGCTGTGATGTAGGAGAATGTGGGGCTTGTACCGTTCTGATCAATGGAAAGCCTTTCAACTCCTGTATCTATATGGCAATCTGGGCAGAGGGAAAGGATATCCTGACCCTCGAGGGATTGAGTGACACCAAGGGAACGATCAGCGACATTCAGCAAGCCTTCATTGATGAGGGCGCTGTACAGTGCGGCTTCTGTACCCCGGGATTCATCATGTCTTCCATTCCTATCATCAACAAGGATACTCCCTCCACCAGGGAGGAGATCAGAAAGCAGGTAGCCGGCAACCTCTGTAGGTGTACCGGTTATGAACATATTGTAGATGCAATTGAGAAAACCCAGAAGAAACGCATTGCAGAGAAGAAAAAGAACTAGAAATTCTTTTCACTTGCTATAAACGGGATTACCTATAAAGGTGGTCCCGTTTATGTTATTTCCGAAATATGATGAATCTTCTGTCCATACATTGACTCTTTGTGAAATAAACCCTACTGTAAGGCAACTTACGTATTTGTGTTTCTTTTTGTTCTTAATCCTATCTTTGAAGCCTTGTTGCTACGCTACTACGCTATCTGACGGGTCCCCGAACGAACTATTCCCAAATTCTTAAAATACCCTCAGAAAGCAGGCACATGGTCTGCAAAGGAACTTTATCATGGCTAAAAAAATTTATGTCGGAAACATGAGCTACCAAACTTCAGAAGAATCATTATACTCCCTGTTCGCACAGTTCGGTGATGTACTGAGTGCAAACATCATCGTTGATCGCGATACCAATCGTCCCAAAGGCTTTGCTTTTGTTGAGATGGACCAGGATGATGCAGCCGTTGCTGCAATTTCCCAGCTCGATGGTCAGGAGTTTGATGGCCGTAACCTGAAAGTAAACGAAGCAATTGCGCGTCCCAGAACTGAACGCCGCGATTCCTACCGCTACTAGGCTTTAACAAAGCTATCATCAACAGAGGGGCCGAAAGGTCCCTTTGTTGTATTCTACACAGGTAACCAGTACCATTGATAAACTCCACGCATATCAGATGGCTTTATATTTCATGATGCGCTACTCCAATTCTTTCTGTCGCAATCTTTTTCCTTGTATCTTGTGCAATCTTTCCCCTTCCCTGTAGTCTTCTATCCATAGAAGGAGGAAAGCGTATGCGCATTGCCATCTATGGTGCTGGATCATTGGGAACCGTTTTGGGAGCGTATCTTCATGAACGAGGTATCGCTGTTGATCTCATCAGCAGAAACAAGGAACATGTTAAGATACTTCAAGAGAATGGTGCCCAGATAGTAGGCAAGCGAACAGCCACAATCCCTGTCACCGCACTGCTTCCTGAAGACATGAAGGGAACATATGACCTCATCTTCCTGCTTACCAAGCAACTCGAGAACAGGCAAGTTGCTTCCTTCCTGAAACCCTATCTTAAAGAGGACGGGATGCTCTGTACCATGCAGAACGGAATCCCTGAACCCACCTTAATGGAAATCCTGGGAAACAATCGTGTTTGTGGGTGCACCATCGGATGGGGTGCCACATTGACCGGAAGCGGGGTGATAGAACTGACCAGTGATGAACATACGTTCTCATTCAATCTTGGGCTACCTGTTCCAGGACGGGAAGCAATGCTTGCAGAAATCTCTGCAATACTCTCCCTGATGGGAGAGGTAACCATTGAGCATAATTTCATCGGAGCCCGTTGGTCGAAGCTCCTGGTCAATGCATCGTTCAGTGGAACCGCTACAGCCCTGGGCTGTACCTTTGGGGAAGTTGCAGCAAACAGACAAGCAAGACGAATAGCACAGAGAATCATCAAAGAGTGTATCGATGTAGCAGAAGCCTCTTCAGTTACCTTGGAACCTGTACAAGGGAAAGACATTGCAAAGCTTTTCGATTATACAAATCCTTTTAAGAAATGGGTCAGCTTCCATTTGATCCCCTTTGCGATCCGCAAGCATCGCCAGCTGAAACCAAGCATGCTCCAGGACATTGAGAAAGGTAAGCCCTGTGAGGTCGAGGCCATAAACGGAGTACTCAGCGAACAAGGAAAGAAATTGGGGATTCCTACTCCCATCAATGACCAGATAGTTTCCATTATTCACCGCATCGAAGCCAAGGAGCTTCAACCATCAATCGAAAACCTGAAGGAGTTCAAGCTTTAGAGGATACCGAGCAGCTTCCACCAGAGTGTTTCTACTACCACAGTGGTGAAATACACTACGGCAATCATGGGAACCCCCAGTTTGATTGTCTCCCTCTGGGAGTACAACCCATTCCCCTCTCCCTGTCCCACCAGCACATTCATGTGGTGGAAGGGCAGGATGTAGTGGCTACCAATCACAGTGTACGACCAGAACACAACCACCATTGGATTGATGTCCAGGGGAGCAATATAGGCAAGCAGGGCGGGAATCGCTACACCCATGACTGAAAGTACGCTCCCAAGCACCATATGGACCACCAAGGTAAAGGTGGTAACAATAATGGCAAGCTGGAAAATATTGGAAGGAATGAACGAGGGAAGCACCACTTGAGCTATGTAAGCATTCATCCCGGTCTCAGCACCCACCTTCCCGATGGCAGTTGCAGCACTGATGAAAATGAGAACCTGGATGGGCACTTCCTTGAAATGCTTAGGCTCCAGGACTTCCCCAATGATGGGTAGGCTCATCAACACGGCAAGAAGGAAGGTGACCCAACCAATATCGATCCCATGGAGAAAATCCAGTGACCAAACCACAATGGCAATACATAACCAGACCACCACACGCACATCTTTTTTGGTGAATGATCCCAATTCACGAGATGCATCGCTGATGGCAACCTTATTGAGCTGCAAGGTCTTCTTGGGTGTGAACAACACCAAGAAGAGAGCCAGCGTAAGAAGGCTTGCAATAAAGGCTGGCAAGCCCATAATCTCCAGCCAGCCAAGCCACGAGAGCTCAATACCAGCATAGGCAACCGCCAGTGGACTGGTAACACTTGCCCCGGTGAGAAAGATAAGCGAGATAGGCACAGAAGAGGCAAAGACAGCAAAACCGATGATAATCGCCTCTTTTCGTTCGATATTCGCACTCTTGATAACCACACTCATGACTGACATGATCAAGAATGCACGAGGCCATGCATGGGGAATGAGCAGACTCAAGACGAAAGTCAGTGCAAAGATTGCAATAATCAGAGTTCTATAGGATGTGACAAAATGGAGGAGGAATGAGTAGGCAATGCGTTGTCCCAAGGAGGAAGAGCGGACTGCGGCTGCGATCAGATAGGCTCCTATGATCAGGTAGGTACTTGAGCTTGTCCAGGTAGAGAGTACGGTAGCTGGCTTGCTTACATCCAGGACGATCAACAGGACCAAGTACATACCTGCAATATAGCCGGTATGGCTTACCTGGAAGGCCCAGAAGACAACAGTCATAAAGGTAAGCGCCAAAGCGAGTCTACCCTTGCTTTCCAGTCCATCCAGAGGAAGCACGAGGATAAGCACAAAAGCGGCCAATCCTAATCCCAATCCCAGCATCCTGGTGTTGATTCCTTTGTTTTCTCTCTTCACTTCACTACCCTTTCCTACATCTTAACGCTTGACAGTAAGAACAAAAGCCTTCACAATTCATATTGTTGCATGCAACAATACGGAGGATATCAATGCCAAAAACCATTCTGGTCACCGGTGGAAGCCGGGGAATTGGAAGAGGAATCTGCCTCTCGCTCGCCTCACGTGGGTACTCGGTTATCATAAACTATGCAGGGAACAAGGAAGCTGCCTTGGAAACCCAACAACTATGCCAAGAAGCCGCGATTGATAAAAACCAAACTTTCTTCATCATACAAGGCGACATCTCTGATGAACAACAGCAGAACCAACTCGTTTCCCAAGCGTTCGCTTTCACCGGTTCACTGGATGGGCTGGTCAATAATGCAGGGGTTGCACCAAAAGAACGAGCCGACCTGCTACAGATGAGCCTTGAATCGTATGACCGCCTTATGTACACAAACCTGAGAGGCCCTGTCTTTCTTACCCAGAAGATTGCAAACCGATGGAAAGAAAACTCCTCACTACAAGGAAAGATCATCGTATTCATTACATCTGTCTCAGCTACCATGGTGTCGATAAACCGAGGCGAGTACTGCATCAGCAAGGCAGCACTTGGGATGGCTGCCTCCCTCTTCTCAACCCGTCTCGCACCTGAAGGGGCTCTCGTGTACGAAATACGACCGGGTATCATCAAGACCGATATGACCTCAGCGGTAGAGGGAAAGTATGACTCCCTGCTTGCAGAAGGGCTGGTACCTCAGATGCGCTGGGGTACACCCCAGGACATCGGTAAGGCGGTAAGCTCCCTCTTCGAGGGTGCGCTCCCCTTCTCCAGCGGGACTGTCATCACTGTTGATGGCGGACTTGCAATCCCCAGACTGTAACAGTCTCATACCCCTATCTCAATGCACTATGTGTTGAGATAGGATTTTTCCTTGAATTCTCGCCAAACACGCTCGAACCAGAAGGTCTCTGATGGAACTTCCCTACAGGTATCCCATCTGCACTGGAGAGACTTTGAGTCACCCAGGTCTATAACCTGAACGTATGAACGCAAGGACCTCTCCTCGGGCACCATGCTATAGGTAGCCAACAAGGGGTGTGGAGTCTCTCCTTCCTCAGATACCACAAGATATGATCCCCTACTTCCACCTCCTCTTTCCAGATAGGTTTTAATGGCATACAAGTACCACACCTGGGCTAAGACCATATGTCTTAATCGTAGTACCTTTGGTAGATACACTGAGGGTATGCCGGTTACGCTTGCAAGCGTAGATTGTTGCTCTTTTGCATCCACCAAGGCCTTTTCCACCAAGGAGTGCGCCCGGATAGGCCCAGCTGAACGAGACATCCTATGTTGCAGCACTGACTGTTGGGTATCAAGCAGAATCTTGGCTTCCTGCAAGTTGCTTCTCTCGTCCTCTGTAACATGCTTGATGTATTGGATCAGGTCATTGATTTGCGTTTTGCAAGACTGTAGTGTAGCTGCTTTAGGAGTACCATACCCCATGATCCTTGTAGCAGCTCGTAGAGCTCCTACCTGACCAGCGTTCAATGCACTGCCCCCTGGTCTACTCACACCATGGCTCCCGTTCACCTCCCCGATGGGATAGAGATGAGCGATATTCGTGGACTCCCACCAGATATCTGCAGCAAGTCCACCGTTGTTGTGTTGCGCACACACATCTATCTCCAGGGGCTCGCGGGAGAGATCGATATGGTTGCTTGCATACATGTCAATTGCAGCCTGGTTGAGCAGTTGGAGCCGTTCATAGGGTGTATCAGCCCAAGCTCCGGATGTCTGCAGGTAGCCTAGGGCACTGGAAGCAACACATCCCTTGGAAAAGTCACTCCATCCGCTCTTTCCACTAAGGTTCTCACGGAAATCCATAAAAACCCGTCGCCCATTCACCTGTGTTTCCTGATACACCAGCAGATCGATCAAGGAAGAGCCTTCATCGGGGATCTTGGCAGCGTCAAACGGCCACTGATAGCCTTTGAGAAACACTGCATTGGTCAGGGCTTCCCAAGAGGAGAAGTAGGGAGAGAGAAAATCCTCAGGATTATTCCCGTCTTGGTCAGTGCTGTAATAACGAGGAAGTACCTGCTGGTAACTTCCAGAGAGATTCCATCTGAACTTGATACTGGCAATGCCAAACTGGGACTCAGTCAGGTTTACTGCTTCTGCTCCAATCTCCATTGCCAAACCGATGCTTCCCACGTGTACTCTTGGATAGACTGAAGAGGCATAAAAACCGGCAGGTCCACCGGTTCCCAGGACCACATGATCGGCAAGGATAACTGACAGGCCATGGTTTTCCTCTTGCAATTTCGTCTTGTCCAGAATGACGGCTCCCACCATCTGATCATTCTCATCAGTAAGTAGGCGCACTACATCGCACTGGTCCCACAACGGTGTACCATTTCTTTGGACTTCAGCACTGAGGACCCTTACCATCTCTCTGGAAGTATAGGGACCTAGCGATATCCCTCTGGAACTTGGGTCATGGTCGGTTTTATACCCGGTGTATCCGCCATAGCGGTTGTGAGGGAATTCCATCCCCAACGAGACCAGGTTATAGAATGCACGGAGAGAGTTTTGGGCCTCAATAAATGCAATATCCCCGTGGGTAGCACCACCACGGATGTATGACTCCACCATCGCGTAGGGGGAATCGGGGACATGACTGGCATCACTTTGGCGATAGTACGTCTGTTTGTCACTCCCAGTATTACGGCTGGTACCCCCATTACGATTATCGGTAACGATAAGCATCTCGCTGCATCCCATTCGATGCAGATGAATGGCACAAGAGAGGGAGGCTGCACCCGAGCCTATGATCAAGACACCCGTTTGATATACAGGAAGTGTGTACCCTTGGAATAGATATTGTTCACTTGCATCAACCATCTAGATTGTTTCTCCTACGATATAATCCCCTTCCAAGGCTTTCTGGATTGCATTATCCAAGCGATTGATAATGCGACCGTTCAACCACATCCCCGCTTCTTTTCCCAATTTCAGAAGAGAAAACTCAATGGTGTCGATCCTCTGGTCCAATAGTTGCAACATGGGGGAGTTGTCAAATCCTGTGAGGGAAAACAGGTCAGGAACCCTCCAATTTCTTCTCAGGGCAGTTTGGTAAAGAGAAACAGCCATAAGGTCATTGAAGCAGAAAACCCCGTTATAGGAGTGCTTCTCTATTGCAGGCAGTACTTTCTCACGTAGTTCAGTGAGGGAGTCTACCATGATCACATCCTTCTCACGGTCAAAGGGAATATTGCGGGCCATACACCCTTTATAGACTCCCATCTCCCGTTGTTCACTTACCGAAGGGAGTTTTGAGAAACCGACATAACAAGGCTTGAGGGATCCCCCCCGCTTCTTGTACATCGCAGCAACCAAGGCATCCATACCGACCAGGTTATCCACCAACACATAGTTATGTTCAGGATTTGAACGGTTCAGAAGGATGAACGGGACAGAACGGTCCTCCAGAAGTTCCTCAAGGGCATCAGAGGGTTTGGTGAATGCAAAAATACACCCATCGATGTCCCCGAGTTTCTTGGAGTCGAAGAGCGAGAGATCACCGTCATTCAGGCTGGTAATGATATTCACACGAGTCTCACCGAATCCATGCTGAATACCTTCGATCAATTCAGCAACGTCATAGAAAAGGTGGATGTAACTGAACTGGGTCTTGGGCAGAAACAGACGGATATTGATAATTGCCCTTCCCTTCTGCCGTTTGATCGCTCGCTTCTGATACCCCATCTCTTCTGCAGTACGAAGGATGAGTTCCTTCTTCTCTGTACTGATGAGGGAAGAGTTGTTGAGTACCCTCGAAACGGTACTGGGACTCAGTCCCAGCCGTTTCGAAATATCATATACCGTTACTCGCTTTGTCATGCCATCAATCACCTATTCTTTTATCACAGGGTAGATGATGCACTTCACCTTCTCCTGTTTCACCATGAGTTTTGAACAGCCCGAACAAAGTTTACAATAATCCACCTGCTCCCCCAGAGCAAGGCGTTTCGGGAATAGTGGGTCGGCAAGTGTCTGTCTTCCCCAACCTACGAAGTCTGTGTCCCCGTTCTGCAGGTTCTCTTCTGCAAGGGCAAGTGCTTCTTCCTTGAGGACAGAGTAGGCAGAACCAAACACCTTCATTGCATCCCCGACCAAGGCTTTCGCCCTTCTGGCATACCTGAACTGGTGAAGATAAAACCACTTGGAGGTTGCAGTCGGTCGGGTGATTTCACTGGTTACCCCAGGAATTCCTGCTGAGACGTTCACATAATCCAAGCCAAGGTTGACCATGAGCCGGATCACCTCGTCCATCTCGGTTAAATCTTCCACCGCGTCATCGGCGCTCTTTGTTCCACAACCACCCTTGATCCCTTCCCAGTAGCTGATTCTGCTGCCAAGGATGAAGTCCTTGTTCTTCAGACGGGTTTTCAGTTCCTTCACAGACTCAGAGAGGAATCGGGTACGGTTCTGGAAGGAACCTCCCCACTTGTCATCTCTCTGGTTTGCCGGACGAAGCAACTCACACCCGAAGTAGCCATGGCACATCTTGAAATCCACACCGTCGGCACCTGCCTCTTCTGCGAGCAGGGTTGCTTCCACAAACAAGCGTTGTATTTCATCAATCTCCTCGGTGGTAAGCAAGTGCTCATAGGGTGCTGGGTCATACAAGGCAGTCGGCTGGGAAAAGTCTTTGCCACTCTTACGTCCCGAGTGGGTGATCTGGAAGAGAATCAGGGCATTGGGGTCGGCCTTTTTCATCTCTGAAACCAGCTTCTTGAACCCAGGAAGATGATCTCTAGTGATCACCATCTGGTTCTTTCTTGCAAGGGCATCACTCTTGACTGCAAGTGCCTCGATGACGATGACACCCCACTTTCCCTCTGCAAGCTGTGTATAGCGCTTGATTGCGCGTTCTGATACTGCTCCGTTCTCCCCGTCATTCCCTTCCATTGGTTGGGCGACAAAGCGATTCTGGGCGGTACGATTTCCAATGTTCAGAGAACTGAGCAATATACTATTTGCATCAAGCATACGTTATACTCCCTTGGTATTTGTAATAATTTTCTTGAGTTTCTTCATGACTACTGGGCCGGCAAGCACCACCACCACGACAATCAGGAAGAAAAGGCTGATGGGCCTTTGGACAAATGTGGCCCAATTACCTTCACTCAGCATCAAGGCACGTCTGAAATTACTTTCAAACAAGGGGCCGAGGATCATTCCAAGAATAATCGGTGCAATGGGCAAACCGATTTTTCTGAAAAGAAATCCGACCAGACCACTGATGATAAGCACCCAGATATCAAAGATTGAGTTGCTGATGGCATAGCTACCGACCAACCCAAAAACCAGGATGGCTGGGATGAGATACTTCTTCGGGAAGCTGATCAGCTTTGCATACAGTCTAGCACCAAGCAAGCCAAGAATGCACATAAAGACTACAGAGAGCAGCAAGCTGATGAAAATTGAGGAGACGAACGGCATCTGCTGTTGGAACAACAGAGGACCTGGACGGAGTCCCTGGATGATAAGACCACCCATCAAGACTGCGGTCATTGCATCCCCTGGAATACCGAGGGTAAGCATTGGGATCAAGGCACCTCCGGTGCTTGCATTGTTTGCAGCCTCTGGAGCAGCAATACCCTCTATGATTCCAGTTCCAAGCAGGTCTCGGTGTTTGCCCAGACGTTTTTCCTGTCCATAGGCGACCAAGGAAGCGATTGAACCCCCGGCTGCAGGAAGTGCACCGATCAAGACACCAATGAAAGATGATCGCACAACGGTACCAAATATTCTCTTGATATCCTTCCAGGGAGGAACAATCTTACTCAACTTCTGTTCAACGGTTACCTTGTACTCGGCACTGGAGATCTGCACGAGCATCTCAGAGAGACCATACATACCGATCATAACCGGGATTGAGTCGATCCCCTCCAACAATTCTGCCTGTCCCATGATAAACCGGGGATATCCGGTGATGGGGTCCAAGCCAACAATGCCGATGATCAGACCGATAACACCGGCAACCAATCCCTTGATGGTGGAACCAGGTGAGATGATTGCAATGATACTCAGCCCGATAAGGGTAATCCCTACATATTCCTCTGCACTGAATTTCAGGGCGACACTGGCAATGGCCGGTGCTGCAAACATCAGGACGAATACGCTGAGAAATCCCCCAATGGTTGAACTAATCGTGGAAATGCCGATGGCCTCTCCTGCCCGTCCAGCCTGGCTCATTGGATATCCGTCCAAACTGGTCGCGATAGCTGAAGGTGTTCCCGGGATGTTGATCAGGATAGCCGAGATCGACCCTCCATACACAGCTCCGGTATACAGCCCCAACAGGAATGCAAAGGAGATATAGGGCGACATCCCGAAGGTAAAGGGGATGAATACGGCAATGGTCATGGTTGCAGTAAGGCCTGGCAAGGCTCCGAACACAATTCCTACCAATACCCCCAGGAAGGAGGCAACGAACATGGCTGGGTTGGCAAATTGCTGCAATCCCGAAAGATATAAATCCATTGAAAACAATTCCATGGTGAAATCCTCTCTGTGTTAGATCAACATCCCTTGTGGGAAGGGGATGGCAAGTACCATCTTGAAGATGATATAGACGATTACAGTCAGTGCAAGGGAGATTCCCCCGATAACCAAGGGTCTGCGGTGTGCTTTGTCACTCAACATCCAGGTGAGTGTAGTAATGAAGATCAGGCTTGCAGAGGCAAAGCCCAGGAATTTCATAATAAAGGGGTACAGTACCAGCAGGATAAGCGTAACAGCGAAGAGGGAGAAGGCAGCCTTGGTGGTCCACCATGCTTCAACGTCTTTCTGTACATACTGTTTGCGGATAGCTTCAATGATCATCAATACTGACAAGACAGCGAGGATGATGGAAAGCATTCTTGGATAAAACCCTGTATTGAGCGCAGCGATGCCACCTTCGCGGGTTGGCATGAACCCGGCTGCGATGAAAAGCAGGCCTGCAAAGGCGAAGAACCCGATTCCTGCCAGGATATCCATGTTTTTTTTAGTCATCTACTTCTCCAAATATCTGTAGATTAGCATTAAATATCGTCCCCAATCGATGCTTGAGGACGATATATCTCATTACTCCGTCTTCAAGACAGATCAGTCATCAACAAACTCAACCCCGAGCTCGTTGACCAAGAACTCAAGCTGCTTCTCAGCATCTGCAATAACCGTCTTGAACTCATTACGGTCAAGGTAGACAGGCTGATAACCAGCATCGATCAAGAACTTACGGATGGTCTCGTCCTGCATGGCCTTGGCGATTGCTTCGTCAAGAATTCTCACCTTCTCAGGATCGGTGCCCTTGGGAGCAACAAAACCACTGTAGTTACCCATTACTACATCAATACCAAGTTCCTTGAGGGTAGGTACATCAGGATAGGAAGGGTGACGCTCAGCAGATGCAATTGCAAGCAGTCTCAATGCACCAGAGTCAACGTGTGCAGAGAGGTCTGGAAGTGGGATATTGGTCATATCAACGTGTCCACCCAGAAGTGCTGTTACCGCTTCTGCATATGCAGGATACGGAATATGATTCACTTTGATGCCAGCCATGGCTTCAAAGTAAGAAGCATAGATATGTGCACTGGCACCGGAACCAGAGTTGGAATTCTTAAGCTTTCCAGGGTTGGCCTTTGCATAGTCCAGCAAGTCCTGCAGGGTCATGAACGGGCTGTCAGCATTGACGGTAACCGTTGCAGGGATGGTGATGACCTGGCTGATCAACTCAACATTATGGATGTCTGGGTATACCGGAGAGACATACTTTGCAGAGACCGTGGACATGGAAGTGGTTCCAATGACATAGCCATCATTGGCCGATTTTTCAATTTCCAGGGATCCTACAACACCGCCACCACCGGGTTTGTTCTCAACAACAAAGGGCACCCCAAACTGCTTCTCAAGGTGGCTGGCCACAGGACGGGTCAGAACATCAGTCATTCCACCAACGGACCAAGGGATGATAACCCTTACATTCCGCGAGGGATACGCGTCAATAGCCTCTTCCTGCGTCCCGTTAGCAAGTACAGGGAAAGCAAGCATGAGAATGACAGCTAAAATCAACAGTTTCTTCATTGTCTCCTCCTTAGGAGTGTGCCACACCATGTAGCACGGTATAATTGTTGCATGCAACATTTCTTTATTGCATGCAACAATCTTACCCTATATAAGAAATCTGTCAAGAACTTTTTTGCAGTTCTTTACTCACAGTCATGGAATATGTTTTACGGAATACAGATAGTCCACTAAAAGCCATAGTTTACCGAGCCTTATCCATCAACCTTTTTGTAAAATCGTACGCATTACACTACATGAAAAATAGAATATTGAAAATATGTCAAACGCTTGACATATACCCCACGGTATTGCATAGTGAAGTCTCAAACCAGATGGAGGAAGCTATGAAAAATGGAGTCATGCTTATCACCTATCCCGATTCAATGGGAACAAATCTTTCCGACTTGGATACAATCCTGTCCAAACATTTCAGCAAGGCATTGACCTCACTGCATATCCTCCCGTTCTTTCCCTCCTCAGGGGACAGGGGCTTTGCACCATATACCTATGAAGAGGTAGACCCAGCCTTTGGCTCCTGGAAAGATATCGACCACCTTGCAAAAACCTACGACCTGGTCTTTGACTATATGATCAACCATATCTCTGCCAAGAGCCCATTACTGAAGGAGTATCTCGCCGAAGGCCCTGACTCTCCGAGCAAGGACTACTTCATTGACTACGAGACCTTTTGGGGAGGAGAACCCACTGATGAGCAAATCCAGAAGATCTACAAGCGAAAACCAAAGGACCCCTATGAAACGGTTACCTTCTCCGGTGGTGAGAAAAGGAAACTCTGGTGCACCTTCAGTGAAGAACAAATTGACTTGAACGTACAGACTGATCTGGGAGAATCCTTCATGGAAGCAAATCTTGCGAGGCTTGCCCAGCATGGAGCTAAGATCATTCGCCTGGATGCGTTTGCCTACGCATTCAAAAAGAAGGACACCGACTGTTTCTTCGTAGAGCCAGAGACCTGGCATCTGCTGGCCAAATGCCGAAGTGCAGTCGAGAAATATGGCTCTGATGTACTGCCTGAAATCCATGAACACTACTCCATCCAGCTCAAGCTTGCCAGCCATAGCTATCCTGTCTATGACTTCGCCTTGCCTATGCTGATGCTCCACGCTCTCTACTTTCACCAGACCCAGTACCTGAAGAACTGGTTTGCCATCTGTCCCAGGAACCAATACACCACACTCGACACCCATGATGGAATCGGCGTGGTGGATGTCTATGGCCTTCTCCCTGATGAGGAGATTGAGGCAACCAAGGAACATCTCTACGATCATGGGGCGAATGTCAAGAGAATCTACAACAGCGAAACGTACAACAACCTTGATATCTACCAGATCAACTGCACCTACTACTCTGCCCTAGGGGAAGATGATCGAGCATACCTGCTTGCCAGGGCGGTCCAGTTCTTCAGTCCAGGCATTCCACAGATCTACTATGTGGGAATGCTTGCAGGAAGCAATGACCTGGAACTGCTTGAAAGGACCAAGGAGGGGAGAAACATCAACCGGCATTATTACACCAAGGAAGAAGTTGATGAGGCGGTCCAGCGACCGGTTGTTGTTGCTCTACGTCTGTTGATGGAACTTCGCTCCTCCCACCCAGCCTTTGATGGCATCTTCCAGATGGTGGAACCCACTGATGAAGAACACTTGATCATCACCTGGGAGCACAGGGGACGAACCATTACCCTGAATGCTGACTTCGCCTCCTACTCCTTCACGATTGAGGAAGGGGGCCACACCCTGATGAGGCTGTAATATGCCAACGATCAAGGATGTTGCCCTTAAAGCAGGTGTTACTGTCACCACCGTATCCAGGGTCATGAACAACCGGGGCTATTTAAGTGAGAAAACAAAGGAGAAAGTGCGTCAGGCAATGCAGGAGCTGGATTACCATCCCAGCGAGGTAGCTCGTTCCCTTGCCCAGAAGCAGACCACCTTGCTGGGGGTTATCGTCCCCTCCCTCTTGCATCCTTACTACAGCGAGGTGATCAATGCCTTGGAATACCATGCCGCCATCCTTGGCTTGAAGCTCCTTGTCTGCAATGCACAACGCAACGCACAAAAGGAAGCCGAATATATCGACATGCTCAAGGCAAACAAGGTTGCCGGAATCATTCTCTGTACCCAGAGCAGAAATGCTGTCCGCTCTCTCGTCAATCTTCCGGTGGTTACCCTTGAGCGCTCCATCAGCCCCTCGGTACCAGCTGTCCTTTGTGACAACGAAATGGGGGGACGTCTAGCAGCAGAGCATTTGCTCAGCCGTGGGTGCAAAAACCTGGTCATGATCAATGGAGGGAGGTCAAGCGAGGAGCGCGTACAGGGGTTCACCCAGAGGTGTGAGGAGGCTTCAGTTTCCTTTCATGTGGTACAGGCAAGTAAACGACAGTTCAATCAGCTTGACTATGCAGACCTGATCAACACCCTCTTCACTGATAATCCAGCCATCGATGGAGTCTTTGCATCAAGTGACGTCATTGCCGCCCAAGTCATCCAGATCTGCCACAAGCGTGGACTGTGTGTCCCAACGGAAGTAAAGGTCATCGGATTCGATGATGTTGACCTTGCCCGGCTCCTCAGCCCGGCACTCTCCACCATCCATCAGCCTATCGAAGAACTCTGCGCACAGGCAATCCAGACCATTGTTGGCTGGGAGAGTACAGAGAGGCAAAGCCGCGTTGTACTCCCCGTCAGCCTGGTTCAGCGCTCCAGTACCTGATCAGCCAATCTGCTCTTCTGATTCTTCCTCTGAGTCGGCACTGAGAATCCTATCCATCTCCTGATGTACCGCCTGGGTATATGGTCCGAGGTCGAACATCGTCCTCAGGCGTTGGAACAGGGGACGGACGAAGTGTCTGAGCTGCGATCTATCCTTCTCCAAGGTGGATTTGCTCTGCAATACCAATACCGTCACCTCAGAGGGGGAATTATAGGATCCCACCTCCACAAAACCAAACTTCTTGTACAGCTTCTTGGTCTTGGTATCGTCAGCAAACACGTCGATGATCAGCTCCTCTACGCCAACTGCACGAGCCAGCAGGAAAACCAGGATGATCAGACCGATGGAAGCAGAGGTGTTCCGCATCTCAGGAAGTACTGCAAGGCGGATGATTTCAGCACACTTCTTGGTCTTCAGGACTGGTTCAATGTCAAAATACTTGGAAATAGGGAGCGGCCAGAAATGCTCGCTGGTCATGAGGGAGACCGTTCCAACAGGTTGCAATCCCTTGAACGCAAGAATATGCATCGCCTTCTCATCCACTTTTCGGTGGATTGACTCCTCGATATACCCCTTCTCACCCACCAGTACCTTCCGCTGGATGAAGAAAACGTCATTCATCCCATGGTGGTCTTCCACCAGAGAGAATTTGA
The DNA here is from genome assembly GCF_963676285.1 of uncultured Sphaerochaeta sp. Classification (NCBI taxonomy): domain Bacteria; kingdom Pseudomonadati; phylum Spirochaetota; class Spirochaetia; order Spirochaetales; family Sphaerochaetaceae; genus Sphaerochaeta; species uncultured Sphaerochaeta sp. Next base: position 2,206,585 of record NZ_OY781063.1, on the reverse strand, counting down.
TGACTTCCTTGCTCTCCTCATTGAGAGGGAATATGGCAGTGAACTCAGACCCCTTTCTCACTTCACTACGAACACGGATTCTCCCACGCATCTTGTCCACAATACTGTAACAGTTGGCAAGGCCCAGACCTGTACCCTTTCCTGGAGCCTTTGTGGTGAAGAATGGTGTAAAAATCTGGCTCATATGCTTCTCAGCAATACCACAACCCGTATCAGCAACCTTCACCTGTACAAAATCATCCTGTTCAACGCAACTGAGGGTAAGGGTTCCCTTGCCATCCATAGCCTGGAAAGCGTTGACGATAAGATTGAGGAAGAGCTGCTGCAACTCCCCCTCATTTGCCTGAATAAAGGGAAGGGCGTGGTAGTTGCGCTTTATCTCGATATTCTGAGAGTCGATACCGCGTTGAGCAAGGCGGAGGGAGAACTCCAGAACCCTGATCAGTTCCACTTCCTGGGTCTCTTTCACTTCCTCCCTTCTACTATAAATGGAGAGCTCCTTGATAACATCACTGGCAGTCTTGGAGTAACTGAGAATATCATTCACGTACTCATAGTGGGGATTACTCTCTTCCAATTCATCCAACATAATCTCCGCGGTTCCCACGATCCCTGCAAGTGGATTGTTCAACTCATGGGCAATTCCAGTTGCCAGTGTACCGATCCCGGCCATTTTCTCGGTACGGACCAGCTCCTCCTGCATATGTTTCTGTTCGGTGATGTCATTGAGGATCTCAATGAACACACTCTTGGTTTTATCCGCTGAACGGACAGAGTGGAACTGGAAGGAGAAAATTCGTTCCCGCTCCTCAGCCTCTGTTTCATGCATCACCCCGGTGTGCAAGCATTCCAGGCCCTGGCAGAACGGGCAAGGTCGACTACGCCCAAACAAGGCACGATAACACTTGCTCCCTATCAGGCGTTCACGCTTCTGTCCGACAAAGCTGACTGCGGCGGTGTTCACTTCCTGGATGGTATAGTCGATATCAATCAAACAGACAGGAGAGGCAATCCCATTGAAGATAGCCTCAAGCTTGTTCTTGCTCATTGTCAGTTCATCGCCCTGGATCCTGAGTTTCTCGAATGAGAGTGCATTCTCCAGGGAGAGACTACTCTGGGAAGCAAGAATTTCCAAGGCTTCACGTTCTATCTCACTGATCAGGACATTCGACTGTCCGTACCCAATAAGAATATAGCCTGCAATCTGATGGCGGAAAACCAGAGGGATCATGACATCACTGACCGGCAGGAAATCACTAACAGAGAGGCGCTCCTCATCCGGGTTCACACTGATGACCGATGAGAAATTCTCCTGTCTGCAAACGCTGAGTTTCTGTTCAATGTTTGCAGGGAAGGAGAAGAGAATATCCTGTCCAACAGCTCTCTCTGTTGGGCAGTTGTTGTTTGCAACGAGGAAGAAGCGGCTCTCATCATCAAGTCGACGTGCGATAAAGATGACCCACTCAGCTTTCAGCCCGGAGCGGAGGTTTTCCACCACTTCCTTGCCCAGTTGGTGCAGATTAACGATGGTGGTGAGTCGTTTACTGAGATTTCTGATGGTGGTCTGGTAGGGATGTCGCTTTGGGATAAGCACATTGTCCACCCAGTAAGCTATGATGTTTCGCAGCGGATGGATGATGAGGACAGTGGCAACACCAAGGATGAAAGAGAGCTGGAAGATATTCCCTGGGGCAAATTCATTGTTGAACAGCTTGATGAAACTGATAATTGCGTAATAGATGACCGAAGCGGCTATGGCAAGCAGGGTTGAGTAAATAATGGACAAGCCAAGGCGCGAGTAGTTGATCAACTTATACTTATAGATGGTGTAAAAAAGCAGGACTGCATTGATGGTTGCGGCAAAGATATCGATGGGGTAGCGGCCAAGATCCGGGAAGACGTTCATGAAGATGCCCACCAACATAATCACCACACCAACCAAGGGGAGCAGGAGGTTTTTCTGGAAGTTATGGAGACCCCGTTTCTTGCTGGCAACCAGTAGCATGACCAGTGTCAATATCAGATATGCATAGCTTAGAGAGTAGGCACTCATTGATCCGGCGGCCAACTCATAATAAAAGATATTATCGCTTGTGAAGCCAGCTGCACTTACGATGTTTCCGGTGAAGTTGAGGTACATGAGAGGAATGAGCAGCAGATAACTCAGTTTGAGGAATAACCTGATCGTCTTGTTCTTGATCTCCAGGATATCCACAATAAAATTACACAGTGCATAAGGGACACTCAGGAGACCGATAAGCATAATGCGGTTCCAGAAGATCGGTGTGAGTATATGACTGTTGAGGTGCATCATCAAGGAACCGAAGCTCCAGATGGCCACAAAAATCATATAGAGTTGAAATGACCAATAGAAGCGGTCTTTCTGGTACTGGAGAAACCCAAAGATAACAAAGGACACGTACAGAACGAACGCCACGGCTGGGATAATAGTGGAAACATCAATGATCATGGGGATTCCTCAATTTTACTTTCATTTGGAGACAATTTGTATTAGTATAGTGGTAATTTATGGAGTTTTTCAAACTATTTTTGCTTGGAGCCAGTGGATATTTGCTTGCAGCCTTGTATGATGTAGCATTGTTGAAGGGTTATTACCGTATCAGCAAGCTATTGTACCTTGGCTTTTTTGTGACAGCCCTACCCTTCCTGTTTCTATTCTCACGATTTGAAAGCCCTCACCACCCTACCTTCAAGGTACTCCTTATACTTATCATGGCAGCCAATGCTGCCCTGCTGATCTACTCCGTTCTAGTGGAAATCCCCTTGAAAAGCAGTAAAAGTGGAAGCCTTTATACCGGTGGCACCTATACAATTTGTCGTCATCCAGGTTTTCTCTGGTTTTCCTTTTTCAATGTTTCCGCATCCCTCTTCTTCTGGTATACTCCAATTACTTTGGTCCTTGCAGGCTACACGTTGTGCAATTTTGCGCTTGTAACCCTAGAGGATCGAGTACTGTTTCCTAAGATGTTCCCCCAGTACGGTGAGTATAAGAAGACTACGCCTTTCTTGATTCCCCGCTAACCTTGCACCACGGAGATGCTCGAGATGACTAGACATATTGTAACAACTGATGACGATCCTGCTATCCGAAAGATTCTACGGATTATGCTGAAAAAAGCTGGGTATGAGGTAACTACCTGTGAGAACGGTAATGAATTGCTTCACATGCTTGCCAACACACCGACCCCAATAGACATGATGCTACTGGATATCAAGATGCCGGGACTCACTGGTTTTGAAATCCTTGAGCGAATTGCAAGAAGATACCCCTCCATCCCGGTTGTGATGCTCACAGCGTTCAATGATCTGGATACTGGTATGAAAGCCATCAGGCTGGGTGCAGTAGACTACCTCACCAAGCCGATCCGCCAGGAAGAGCTCTACACCTGTATTAACCGGGTATTGGAGAAATCGGATGAAGCACAGAGGCAGAAAGAAATCGATGACGAGAATCATTCCATCAGGATGAAGCTTGAGGCTGAGCTGAGACGAACGAAGAACACATTGCAGCGCTCAACAATTGCCACCCTTGAAGCCTTCAGTGAGACGATTGAACAGAAGGATCCTTATACGAAAGGCCATTGCAACAGGGTAAGGACACTCTCTGTCGCCTTGGCAAAGGCCTTGAACCTGGATGAGGAGACACTCCAGATCATTGAAGGAGGTGCTCTCTTGCATGACATTGGAAAGATCAGCATCCCTGAGGAAATACTGAACAAGAATGGGAAGCTCACAGGAGAAGAATACTCGCTCATCAAGACGCACCCTGAAGCCGGGGTACGTATTATTACCCACATCCCATCATTCAAGCAGTATATCCCGATCATCCGATCCCACCATGAGAGAATCGATGGCCGAGGCTATCCAGACAACATGGAGGGTAAGGATATCCCTCTGGATGTCAAGATTGTAAGCCTTGCTGATGCATTTGATGCCATGACCAGCAGTCGCGCATACCGCTCTGCCCTTCCCACTGAACTTGCAGTGGAAGAGCTCAAGATCAATGCAGGGGCCCAGTTTGATGCTGATCTGGTGGATATTTTCATCGAGCACGAGCTGTATTTATTATAATCCCCTGGTACAGAGGGTGTACTATACAATGAAATGGCTGAGGAGGTATCTATGGCTGAAGCTTGGTACATCTCTCTCTTTAAAAACTACGCTCATCAGTATGACCGTGAAATCTTCACGCAAGGAACAAAAGGCGAATGCGACTTCCTTGAGCAGGAATTCCAGTATAACAAAAACCTCAATATTCTCGACGTGGGGTGTGGGACTGGTAGACATGCAATCGAATTAACCAAACGTGGCTACACCATCACCGGCATCGATCTCTCGCAAGCACAGCTGAAACTGGCTAAGGAGAAAGTACGAGAGGCTGGCCTAGACATACCATTCTTTCAAGCCGATGCAAGGAACCTCCCCTTCAAGAATCAGTTCGATATTGCCATCATGCTCTGTGAGGGCGGCTTTCCTCTCATGGAAACAGACGAAGAAAACACGAAAATCATGGCCAGTGTCGCAGGTGCTCTCAAGAATGAAGGTATCTTTATCTTTACTACGCTGAATGGGCTCTTTCCCTTGAAGCACTCACTCAACGAGTTCTATCAAAGCCAAGGGAATGGGGAACAAGCAACCTATACAAGTACACAGTTCGATATCCTAAGCATGCGTGACCACAATACCACCAGCTTCACTGATGACAACCAGAAGGAACACAGTATCACGAGCAATGAACGATACTACATTCCGAGTGAAATCACTTCCATCCTCAAGCAATTGGGGTTCACAGCCATTGAGTTCTTCGGTGCACACCTTGGTGCTTTCAGCCGGAAAGATCTGCTCAGTGCTGAGGATTTTGAGATGCTTGTTGTGGCAAAGAAGCATTGTACTGACCAGCTTTTGGTCAACCGTTACACGAGCTTGGTAAAACAACAACACATTGATGATGCCTATCTCATAATCATCACGTTCCTCCGCTCCCTCCAACAGAAACTAGTATCCAAATACCCAGAAGCAAAGGTAACCGATGTGTACCAAGGATATCTTGATATGAGTTATGTTGCTGTGATTACTCCTCAGCTACAAGCACACAATCTTAAACTTGCACTGGTTTATGTCCATGCAGATGGTTGCTTCCAAGCATGGCTGTCTGCAAAGAATAGAACAATTCAAAGGAAATACCGGGAGTATTTCCGCTCCAAGCCTATAAAGTCTTGTATGTTGGTTGAACAAGGACCTGGGGTCGATGCCATACTCCAATGGGATCTTCTTGATGCACCAAATTTTAATGACCAAGAGAACATGCTACTTGCATTGATGGAAATAACAGACTCAGTACTACATGAGATTCATGGTTCTCTGAATAGCAAGGAGTAGCACCATGCCATTCTTTCTCGTACGTAATGATATAACCAAGATGGAAACTGATGCCATCGTCAATGCTGCCAATACTGCGTTGCTGATGGGCGGTGGAGTGTGTGGAGCAATCTTTAAAGCAGCAGGTGTACACGAGATGACGGAAGCGTGTTTCCCGCTCTCACCAATCAAGACCGGGGAGGCTGTCATCACCCCAGGGTTTGCTCTTCCTGCTCGATTTGTCATTCATACTGCGGGCCCCGTCTATCATGACGGGAAAAGCGGAGAGAGTGACCTGCTTCAGCAGTGCTACCATAACAGTCTCCTCCTGGCAGTAGAACACCACTGCTCATCAATTGCCTTTCCCCTTATCAGCAGCGGTATCTTTGGCTACCCGAAACGAGAAGCAATAGAGGTTGCAAGGTCTACCATTGAAAGCTTTCTTACAGAACATGAGATCACTGTTTTCCTGGTACTGTTTGACAAGGAATCTCTCCTTGCGGGGACAAAGCTTCATACCTCTATTGAACACTATATCGACGAGCATTACCTCAGGAAACACAAGGAAGTCCGTGAGCTGCTTGCCATCGAAGCGATAAGCCTCGGAAACATAGAAGAGAGCCAATCTATCCTCCATGAACCTAATATTGAGCACGCTCTCTCCAATCTCGATGAACCCTTCTCCGACTCCCTGAGAACCCTGATACAAAATAAAGGAAAAACAGAGGTTGAGATCTACAAGAAGGCGAACATCGACCGAAAACTCTTCTCAAAGATTCGAACAGGGGGTGGCTATGTACCCAGCAAACGTACGGTAATAGCCCTGGCAATAGCATTGGAGCTTACGCTTGATGAGGCTGACAGCCTTCTGGAAAAAGCGGGCTATGCACTTTCTCACAGTAGTATTTTCGATGTCATCATCGAATATTTCATTGTACATAAGCACTACAAGATCCTTGAGATCAACGAAGTACTCTTCTCCTACGACCAACCACTGCTTGGCTCACAGTAATTGTCGCTTTCCGGGCGACCATCCCTTCCCTTTTTCTGGCTATCAATACGTATAGATCAGTATTGGAGGATGTAATATGAAAAAGGGATTGACAGAATTTGTTTGTATTCTTGACCGCAGTGGTTCGATGCATGGACTCGAGCGTGACACGATTGGTGGTTTCAATGCCATGTTAGCCGAACAGCAGGCTCTGAAGAGCCCGTGCAATATCACGACCGTGCTGTTTGACAACAATTATGAACTGCTCCATGACCGTATTCCTATCGAGGCAGTGAGCGCTATAACAGAAAAGCAGTACTTTGTAGGCGGATCTACTGCGCTATATGACGCCATTGGAAGAACAATTTCCAAGATTGTGCAGGTTCAGAGAACGACAGCTCCAGCATACCAGGCAGAACATGTGATCTTTCTCATCATAACCGATGGAATGGAGAACGCAAGTAGGGAGTATACCAAGGAAAAGGTTAGAGAGATGATCAAGAGAGAGCGGGAAAGCTATGGGTGGGAGTTCATCTACCTCGGGGCAAATATCGATGCAGAGACAGCGGCCGAGGACGTAGGCATTCCACCAGACCGCGCACAGGATTTCATTGCCGATACTGAAGGCATACAATTGAACTTCGCGGTAATGAGTGAGGCAGTCTCCCACTATCGTTGTGAATCGGCAGTTCCTAGGGATTGGAACAAGAAGATCAAGAAGGATTTCAAGGAGAGGAATAAGCGGTAGAGACATAGGTATCTCCCAAGGATTTACAATCTTTGGGAGATTATTGTGTGTAGTGTCTTGATCAAAGTTTTTACCTAAAACAGATAAAAACTTCTCATATGTGCAGAGTTTCTCTGTAATTTCAGTAAAAACTTCAGTATTTTTGTACGTTATACCGTACGTTCATGGATTTTTTAGCTTTTCTGTCTATTATAGCGTACTTATAATCATAAATAATTCATTTTATCTTGTATAGCGTACTTTTATATTCTATAGTTACATCAGAGAGGAAGGCTATGAACATTCAAAGAACTGAGTATCTTGAAGAAATCCGGGCAGTAACCGGGAAACAGATAATCAAAGTGCTGACAGGAATGCGAAGAGTAGGGAAATCTACCATCCTCAAACAGATACAAGATAGTATACTTGCCACTGGTGTACCGAAGGAACAAATCATCAGTATTAATTTTGAGCTATTGGAGTATGAATCCATTACTCACTACAAAGCACTCTATGAGTTCATCCAAGGAAAGATGATCAATGAAGATCGCTACTATATATTTCTTGATGAAGTACAAATGGTGGAAGGGTTTGAGAAGGTTGTCAATTCACTGCATGCAAAAAATGCTGCTGAACTCTTCATCACTGGCTCGAATTCCAGTCTCCTCTCAGGAGAGTTGGCAACCTACCTTACCGGGCGTTTCTATTCGATTGAAATCCTTCCCCTCTCCTTCAAGGAAATGTATGACTATATCCCAGCCACTACGAGAGAAGAAAAGTTTATAACCTATATTCGTACAGGAGGACTGCCAGGAGTTCTCCAGTTTCCAGAAGAATCCATCAGGAAAAACTATCTTTTGGATATGTACCAATCAATTCTATTGCGGGATATTGTACAACGCCATGGAATTAGAAACGTTGAGTTGCTCAAACGTTTCATGCACTATCTCCTCGCGAATACCAGTCAGCGCTTCTCTGCTGCTTCAATTTCAAAATACCTGAAGCATGAACAGAGAAGTGTATCGAGAGAGACTATCTACCAGTATCTTGAGTATGCAAAACAAGCATTCCTCATCCATGGGGTCCCCCGTTATGACATCAAGGGAAAAGATGTCTTTAAAACCAATGAGAAATACTTCGTGAATGACCTGGGAATCAGGGGACTATTCTTTGACAATGAACAGGATATTGCACAGTCATTGGAGAATATTGTGTACCTGCATCTTCGAAAAAAAGGATATGAAATACTCATCGGGGAAATGACGACAAAGGAGATAGATTTTATTGCTATACGAGGAACCGAGAAAGTCTATATCCAAGTTGCTTATCTTCTTGCTGAGCCCACTACCATTGAAAGGGAGTTTTCGCCTTTGGAGGCAATTGATGATAATTATCCAAAACTGGTTCTTTCTTTGGATCCAGTTGAACGTTCTCGTAATGGCATTCTCCATCAAAATATCATAGATTATCTACTCTCATAGCTCAGCACCTTCTGTAATCCAAGCAGGGCAATGCTTCTCTATGAAGGTATTGAGCTTCTGTAAGCCATCGGCATCTTCTGGATGCCTCTTCTTCCAGTCATCAATGAACCTTTGCTTAAGCTCGTCGGGATAGTCTTCCATATAGTTCTCAACGAATTCGGAAGTTGAATCCTCCATTAACTGATAGATCCCTAAAAGCACCCCATGCAGGTACTCCAGTTCTGCAGCATACTCTCCTGCTTGGTAAAACACATCGATTTTCTGCTCGAATGGAAACAATGCTTCCATAATCATGTCATCAGCAACATCAAACTCATCGCGATAGCCCCCTCCCCACTGCTTACCAGATGCATTCCAACACTCTTCAATGTCGATTCCATCAAGTGCCAGGAATACCGAAGAGGCAACCTGTTCCACCGACACGTCACAGAAAATCAATGAAGAGAGTCTCTCAATTTCCTTGGCAATAGTTGCATCCTTCTCTGCTAGTTCGTTCAGAACTTGGCGCGCCTGTGACCCACTGAGCAAATGCCTTCGGGATGTTCCGCCTTTTTTTACTGTATTCTTGTTGGATATCTTTGTCATGAGGGATAGTCCTTCCTTTTAACCGTGCTCTCAGCAAGAGCGTGAGCCAGAACCACCATCTTGTCAATATTTACGTCTAAGCAATCTGTTCATTCATACCAAATGATTTTGTGTACCGTTGACTCGACTGCTGTATACTATGCAGTGACAATCATATGGAGAGGAAGAGAATGGAGAGAGAAAGGTATCTGACAAAATCCCGATTCAAGCTGGCAACTGAATGCCCAACAAAGCTCTTCTATACAGGGAAAGAGTGCTATGCAAACCAGAACCTTGATGACAGCTTCCTGCTTGCCCTTGCAGATGGAGGATTCCAGGTTGGGGAGCTCGCAAAATGCTATTTCCCAGGTGGTCATGAGATCAAGACACTTGACTATGAGCAAGCGCTCAAGGAAACCAATGAGCTGCTACAGCAAGACAGTGTCATACTCTATGAAGCAGCCATTGCAACAGGAAACCTCTTTATACGTGCTGATATCTTGGTCAAAGAGGGCAAGCAAATCAAGCTCTATGAGGTGAAGGCTAAATCGTTCAATCCAGGGGGACCACACCCTTTTACCAACCGAGATGGAACGATCAGTGCAAAATGGAAGCCTTATCTCTATGATGTTGCCTTCCAGAAGTATGTGCTTTCCCGAGCTTTCCCTCACTATAAGATATCAGCACATCTTATGATGGCTGACAAATCTGCTGTTTGCCCAACCGATGGATTGAACCAGAAATTCCGGCTCGTCAAAGATGATACAGGCCGAAAGGGTGTCACCATAGCAGATACCCTTACCCACGATGACCTAACACCCCCGATTCTCTGCACCGTACCTGTGGACGCTGAATGCGAGAGAATCTATCAGACGCAACATGAGGTCAACAACACCTCCCTGCAGTTTTCCCAATATGTCGAGCTCTTGGCAGGTTTCTATAAAACCGACACGAAAATCACCTCTCCCATTGCATCTAAATGCTCTGCATGTGAGTTCCACACTACCGATGACAATGAAGAATCGAATCTCAGGAGCGGGAAGAAAGAGTGCTGGAGAGAGGTTCTTGGATGGAGCGATGAGGACTTTGCATGCCAGACGGTATTGGATGTCTGGAACTTCAGGAGAAAGGACAATCTGATCGAAGACGGTATCATCAAGATGGATGACATCTGTGAATGTGATATTCATCCAATACCCGATACAAACCCAGGAATCTCAGCAAGTGAACGACAATGGCTGCAGATTCAAAAGTACAAAACAAGAGACGATTCTCCTTGGATTGATCGAGAAAACCACAAAAGAGAAATGGAGAGCTGGGTTTTCCCCCTTCACTTCATCGACTTCGAGACTACCATGGTTGCTATCCCATTCAATGCAGGTCTCCACCCCTATGAAGGAGTTGCATTTCAATTTTCCCATCATATCGTTCGCTATGATGGTACTGTTGAACACGCTGGAGAGTATCTGAACACAGAGCGAGGGGTGTTCCCTAATTACGAATTCATACGGGCACTGAAAGAACAACTGGAACATGATGAGGGAAGTGTTTTTCGCTACTCCAATCACGAAAATACATTCCTCAATTTGATCTATCAGCAACTCACCTCTGATACAGGAGACATTCCTGACAAAGAACAACTCCTGAGCTTCATCAGATCCATTACCCATGCAACAGGCAAATCCTCTGAGCAGTGGAGAGGAGAAAGAGATATGGTTGATCTGTGGGAAGTTGTGAAACGTTACTATTATGATCCAGCTACAAAGGGGTCCAATTCCATCAAACAGGTACTCCCGGCAATACTGAATAGCTCGACCTTATTGCAAGAGAAATACTCAAAGCCAATCTATGGGATGGAAGGAGGAATCAAGAGTACTAATTTCAAGGATTGGCAATGGGTAAAGATTAAGGATGGAAAGGTAACTGACCCCTATAAGCTGCTACCAAGGATGTTCCAGGATGTCTCTGAGAAGGATCTCGAAATTTTGAGCAGTGATGATGAACTCAGGGAAGGGGGTGCAGCTCTCACTGCATATGCAAGAATGCAATTTGAGGAGATGTCAGACTATGAACGTAGCGAAATACAGAAGGCCCTTCTGAAGTATTGTGAATTGGATACGATGGCGATGGTCATGATCTGGGAAGGGCTGAAAGACCTCTGCCGCTAGGATTTACTGACAGATCTTCTGGGAAATCAAGGATATATTCTCATTGCTTACGCCATATTGCCTTGCAAGCGTATTCCACCCTGAGATTGCAGTACGAGTCTGGTCGATGATTGAAGAAATCTGCTGCTTCGAAAGCTTGGCATTAAGGCCCAGCCTGAGAAGATGCTCTACATCAGGATACTTTCCTTCCCCCATGACCATAGTACTTTGCTCCCCTCCTGGGCCGGAGGAGAAGGTAAGGTCATAGGCCGGAGAAAGTGTCCACTTCCCGTGTGCATCCATGAGGAAGCTAAAGTTTTTCGCGTGGTCATCGCGATTGTGTGCCAGGACGTTGAATACCGCAAGACGATACATTTTCTCTACCTCCCGGATATCACTGGTCAACATGGATGTAAGATTCAGCAAGTCTTGGTAATCAAGTGAGGGAAAGCGAAAATCAGCATGTAACAACCCACTAGCAGTATGCATATGCAAGCGATTAGCCCCATTTCGATCAAACCGCTTGGCAGCAAAATACCCCGGCCCTTCATGGGCTGAGAACAAGTGAACTTCGGGCATTAGTATGCCCGACTGCTTTGCCATCAAGGCATACACATACTCAATAGCACCAGCATCGATACCATCTTGTGTGTTTGGAAATTTCACCAACCAAGGCTCATACCCCGCGGTAAATGATTCTTTTCCATGAAGAATTCGCTCTTTGTTCTCAGAAACACCAATTAATGCCTTTGGTCGTGCGCCAGAGGAGGATCCATTCAACGCAAGAAGACGGCTTACAACCTCTGAGGAGGATCCCTCAAGTACTTCTTGTGCCTGTGATGCAACAAGGTTCAAGTCAACTGGTCCACCATCAAAAGGAACATCATACTCAGGTTCATATACCAATGCGCCAAGACCTTGTGATCCAATCATTGCCAATCGATCCAAGGGAGAAAGCTCTGATGGAAAGACACCTTGAGAGCGAACGAAACGATCTAGGAGAAGCCTACCCCACCCATCAGGAAGACTGTCATTGAATACACCAGGCAATCCTTCAAACAAACTATGGTCGAAAGTCTTCACACCTACTTGCAAGGGAAGAGAGAATGGAGAGATATCAAGGCCTTGTTCGAGGAAAGACAGTTCATAAGAGAAGTAGATACGACGATCTCGCAATGCCAGACGACCAACAGGAATGGTTCCATTACCAAAATTGATCTTCACAATGATGGTCTTCACCGCTGTGTAAGGTTTCATGTTTTCCTTCCCCGCTTCCGCTTTGGCAAAGTCTCCAATGCGATGACTTCATCTATTGAGGAGAATGAGGTTTGTGAAACCTTAGTGGCTGCAACCATAGATTCCAACATACCCAGTACCATCATAAGCTTCAAGAGCGATTCCAAGGATATAAGACCTTGTTGTTCAAACTTACGCAGGGTTGCCAGCGGTACTCCCGAGCGAGCTGATAACCCTTCTTGGGTCAAGTTCATTTGCAATCTGCGCTCTTTCAAGTTCTGTGCTATCTTCCTCTGGGCTATTGATGGACTTATAAGTGCTATCATAGTATTAATTATAACTTATTTTGGACCTTTAGCAATAGTAAAATAGTAGTTGTAGTTTTTTGCAATCAACAGATACGATAGCGGTATCTGTCAAGCTACTTCTCTCTTTCAGCCACCAACAAGGGACTCTCGTCTTCTTCTCTATACCCATCTATCCTAGTCTTCAGGAAGTGAGCAAGCTCTTTATTTGTACAATACACATAACAGCCTTTCATCCCCCGGCTCATGAGTGTGCGGTAGGTATTGCGTATAATAATATCGGCTGTTTTCATTGCCTCCTGATCACCTTTCTTGATAGGTCCTTTCAATCCTTTCAGGGATTGGTCTGTTCTTGCCCGCTTGGTGTAATCAGAGATGACATTCCCCTTTTCAAATCGGAGGTCATCTCCTATGATTACCCCGACATAGCTGAATTCAAGTCCCTGGGTGGTATGTATGCAGCCAACTTGGTTGATCGACCCTTTGGAAATTGCATAGGTGCCATCACTGCTGAGGTTCCAGTACATGGAAAAGTCATCAATGGAAATATCGGGAACTGAATCTGGATTGTTCTTACTCACCCAATCCCAACAGTACCCTGCTACAATCCTGGCTTTATCATCTTCCCTATTTCTCTCTTCAATAAGCCTACGCAGTTCATGGGGATTTTCCACCACCCGGAAGTCATAATCGATGCCTTCCAAGGTGGGATTGGCTGTCTCTTCCTGGATTCCCAGTACTCCATCAAGCCATGAAAGATATCCATCAGAACCATTGCAACGGAACTGGGAAAGAAGCCTCCCCTCCTGCACTTCTGCATTGAAAGCTTTGGCCCAATAAAGAATTTGAGCCCTGTCACCATAATCCTGAGCAGTAACGCGCTGGTCTTCATCAATAAAGAACACGCTGCACCTGCTTGCGTTGATGATCTCCTTGATCTGATCTTCACCGGTAACCTTCGGTCCCTGTTGGGAGCGTTTGTTGAGTCGGTGTGCCTCATCAACAATGAGGGTACCGAAGTCATTGGTATCTGCATTAACAAATGCCGTGGAACCTTTGAACAAGCTACTGATATTATTTCTCTTGAATGCACCAGAGCGGAGCTTTGCCTCAAACACCTTACGGGGAGCACTGTTCTTTGTCACATATGCGCAAACCTGGTCATCATTGGTCAACTGCACCAGAAGGTTGATGGCAACAACAGTCTTACCTGTTCCAGGCCCCCCTTGTACAATGAAAACCCGTTTCTTCCCGTCCTCTTTACTTCTGCGAGCAAAGGAGAGCATCTGCTCATAGACTATCTTTTGCTCGTCGATGAGTATGAACTCCTCTTTCCCTCTCAGCATTGCAGAGAGAGCGTCTTGCAGGCTCTTGGAAGGCCTGATTTCACCGTTATCGATGTAGTACAAGGTTTGCTTTGCATCCCCTGTATGGATGTACTTCTTGATAAACTCCCTAAGCTTCATTACATCACTACGGTAAAACACCGGGGACTCATCAAGAATGCTTTGGAAGTAGTGTTGTTTCAGTGGGTCATCTTCGGGTGGTACATAGTTGTGTAAATACGCACAGCTCTCCAAGTGGATTGGAATCTCATGGACATTCGCATTGAAATTGGAGATAAGGGAGCGGTAGGACCATGCTTGGTAGGAGGGATGGTGAACTACTTGTTGTCCATGGGAGAAACGTGTCTGTACATCGATGATCTCAGCCTCCAGGAGTTGGTCGACATAAGGAACAGGTTCGACCTTGCTCCACTGCTTCAGCTCTACGATTACTGCATTGTGCTGGCTCTCTTTGTCCAAGCCTGTAAGGATGAAATCGACTCGCTTGTTGGTGTTGGGTATGCCAAATTCAATAGCTACACCGGAGGTGTCAGGAATCTCAGAGTCGAGTAATACATTCTGCATGTAATTTAATGAGTTGCGCCAGGATTGCTCTTCACTTGAACTGACTCTTTTATGTAGCCTGTTCCACATATTCATTTCAATCTTCTGGTCGATTGAATTATCCTGGACGTCAGATAAGAATTGCTGCTTATCCCCTTCATATACGAGCATCACACCCTCCGTGGCATCACTCTAGTGTACCACACTCCAAGAATTGTCGCGTTAGGAATTACTAGAGCTCAGTGTACTTCTTTGCTGATCCATACGCTTTCTTTACATCATACTTCTCTGCGTTCTTACGCAGCTTTCTCTCGATAATTGTAGGGATATCAACTCCAATGGAGTCGGCAAATAGTACGGAATAGATAAGGATATCTGCGAGTTCCTCTTCCATCTGTTTCTGCTTTTTCTTAGCGTGCACATCCTCACCTGACCACTGGAAGCATTCCAGTAATTCAGAGGATTCTAGGCTGAGAGAAATCGCCAAGTCCTTGGGAGAGTGAAACTGCTTCCAGTTACGTGCATCCCGAAAGGCAAGGATATCGGCAATAGGGAGAGGTCTTTCACAAAAAATACTCCCCTTCCCTTCTTCAAGATAAGAGAGGGAAACCCCAAAGGTAGTACAAAGCTGTCCCAGAAATTCAGAGGTAGGCGCATTAATTTCTCTCTGATATGCCTTTTCTTCCAATCCAAGCTTCTCAGCCATCTGAGCATCATCGAAGTGAAGTAGGTTCTGAATATGGTGTATGCGTTCTTGTAGTGTTTTCATCGGTTTGTCCTTCTGGGGTATAGTAGCATGGAATGGGATTGCTTTGGAAAGCAAAGATACATGAGAACTTGCCTTGCATGCGCAGCATTTTTAGTTCTTTCATACTCCAATTGTGCATCGAATGATAATGTGGTACAAAACCATAAGGTGATTTTATGTTAAATAGGAGAAAAGTTCTTATATGGTTAGTTCAAAGGCATAAGGTACCTATTTCGCTGATCAGACTCCAAAAACTGATGTTTCTTTTTGTGAAAAAGTCAAAAAATGACTATTACCACTTTATCCCAAATTCATACGGATGCTATTCAATCAGTCTTCATGATGATCAGATAGCACTTCAACAAAAACATATCATCATTGAAGAGAAGGGAAAATCGCCGTTTTCTTCATATGTAACCATTGATGAAAAACAAGCTGACTTATGCAATATCAAATTAAAGAAAGATGATGAGATTACCCTTGATAAAATATTAAGAGAGAATGAGCACCTTAGTGATAATGAATTGATTACAAAGGTCTACAAAGGATTCCCTTTTTATAGCATTCGCAGTGCTCTGCTTGATAATTTTCGTACTGACCCAGTATTTCTTGAAAAACTGGATCAAATAAGAAATACGATAGAGAGTTCACCAAGAGCTCTCTTTACCATTGGGTATGAGGGGTTGTCCATAGATCGTTTTATACAGTTGCTTATACTTCAGAATGTTAAATACTTAGTTGATGTAAGAAAGAACCCATTCTCGATGAGGCCCGAGTATAGGAAAGCGAGATTACTGACTGCTTTACAGGAGGCTGATATCAGCTATCTGCATATACCCGAGGTTGGAATTTCTTCTACATTGAGAAAAGAATTTCCTCCTTCTGAGCAAAAAGCGCAATTATTTGAACTTTACTCCAAACATACACTACCTCATTGTGAAGAGCACGCTGAAGCAATAGCGGGACTTATTGCTAAAGTAAATGTAGCCCTAATGTGTTATGAAAAAAATCCTAGAGACTGCCATAGAATGTTGTTTGCAGAGTATTGCAAGAAAAAACAACCATCTATCCCGAGGATAATTCATATCAAGACCACAGAGAATAATATACATTGACGTACACCAAACGTAGGCGTATCCTGGGCACATGGCAGAGCAGCTCTCAAACCGAATTTCTCAGAAATTGATTTCCCACCTGGCAATCGGGAGTCATTACGTGCTCCAAGACATTGCTGATCTGATGGAGATGAACATTGCTGCTGCAATGCGTAAGGGAGTCCTTTCAAGAACTGGGGAGAATACAATTGTATTGCTGATTAACTTGAAGAAAGAGAGCTATGCCACCCCGTATGTTGACCATATCGACAACGATGTCCTCTACTGGGAAGGACAGCTTAAACAGCGGTTTGTCGAGAATCGGATGAATACAGGGGAATACGAAATATTCGTATTCGTCAGGGATCGGGTAAAGACTCCCTACACCTACTACGGTCGTGCTATTCCTATCGCTAGTCAATATTTTGCCCCGGGAAAACCCTGTAAGACAATGTTTAGCCTGTATGAATACGCCCCAGCTTTCAATCACCAAGATAAGGAAGAATCATTAGATCAGGAACATTCTTATGGCATTGATCAGGGAGTTATTCCTACCACACGCATCGGAACAACCATCCAGAGAACAGTGCAGCATACCTATCGCAAACAAGCACTTGAACTCTGGAATAACAGCTGTGCTGTACTAGGAGTAGAAAAACCAAAGATCTTGGTAGCAAGTCATATCAAACCATGGAGAGTTGCAGATGACCATGAGCGAATTGACCCAAAAAATGCCCTCATACTCTCACCGCTTTACGATAAACTCTTCGACTTGGGAATGATTTCATTCAACCCTTCCAGTGGAGCCATACAACTCTCAGGTCAACTTGATGACAATGATTATGACCGCCTCGGTATTGATGACTCAAAGCACCTAAGCATGATTCCTGAAGGAACTGAGAAATATCTAAGCTATCATAACAAATATGTGTATGACTTCTCTCCACTCTTGGAAACAGAGATTGAAATGCTTACCTATTAGATCCTTTTCCTTGCCTTCTCACCATATCCTACCTATACTATGGACATTAGGAGGACATCCATGGACCTATTTGAAGTAGCAATTAAACTGGAACAGGAAGGTATTCAGTTCTATACTGACCTTGCAAAAAAGGCACCAGACGAAGGTTTTGCAAACATCTTCAAGATGCTCGCTGATGACGAAAAAAAACATGAAAGTTATTTCCGTGCCCTACAGAAGAAGAGTGCACCAGTAGCAGTTAATACCACGGTAATAGAAGCAGCAAAGAAAGTCTTCAAGGCATTCGACCCAGATTCATTTCCCTCTGCAACTGATCAGATTCCTGCCTATGAAGAAGCTCTGGCTGTAGAGAAGAAGAGCATAGAGTTCTACAAGGAACAACTTCCACAGGTAACAGATGAAGAAGCCAAGAAAGCTCTCTCGCTTATCCTCTCAGAAGAGAAACGTCACTATGAAGTACTCAAGGAGATGCTTAAGCTTATTACCCGCCCTCATCGTTGGGTAGAGGACGCTGAGTTTGGCGTACGTGAAGACTACTAAGTACGATTCGTTTGCTTGAGTAATACCAACGCATCAGAAATGTCCAGGGGTTTACTGAAAAGGAACCCCTGGATTTTATCGCATTGATACTTCTTCAAGTAGTTATACTGATTCTCAAACTCAACACCCTCGGCGATAACTGTATGCCCTAGCTTATGGGCAAGTGATATAATTTCAGCTGTAATAGCTTCCTTCTCTTGAAGCACTTCAAGCTTGTCTATAAACGCTTTATCTATCTTCAGACAATTTACATTCAGCTCACGTTCTCGTGATAACGTTGAATAACCCGTGCCAAAATCATCGATTGCAATCGACATTCCCAGCTGCTGGAGAAGAAAGAACAAATCATTCACATCCTGGAACTTGGAAATAAACACTGACTCAGTCACTTCCAAAGTAATATTCTCAGTATCTACTCTATGGTGTTCAACAGCCTTCATCAGGGAAGGCAAAAAGTCCTTATTCATCAACTGAATCGCAGAAATATTGATCGAAACACCAACACTAGAAAATCCCTCTTTTTCTACCAATGAAAGGAACTGCAATGCATTATTTATAATAATCTTGCCAAGGGGGACAATAAGCTTGGCCTTCTCTGCAATCTCAATGAACTCAGTAGGAGAGACGCTACCCAAACTGGGACTCTTCATCCTAGAGAGAGCCTCAAAGCCAGAAATTGTCTGAGTCTTCACATCCCAAATCGGCTGGAACTGAAGATAGAATGAGGAAGAGGATGGGTTCTTGATCAGCTCAGCGAGTTCTCTTTCTATGGTGGTACGCCTTCTCATCGCCTGCTGCATTGCCTCATCAAAGACACAAACCTCATGACCCGTATCAAAATCAGACAACGCTTGTTCGGAGGCAACCAGGAGGTTGGTCAGGATCTCCTCTACAGGAGCCTCAGAAAGCTCTATCAACCCAATACCCCAACCTACCCGTTCCTCTCGGAGCAAGGAAGCAACTTTCTTGGAGACCATTCTGCCAAAAGAAAGCAACGTAGTAGAATCAGCAGGCTCTTTGATGAAGAATATCAGCTGATACTCATAGGAACTGAATAATACATGCTCTGAATCGCTGAGTGCCTGGAGTTTCATTGCTACTTGCTTCACCAGATTCCTGCTATAGAGAAACCCATGGGCTACACTCAATGCATGAACCGCAGTCAAGTTGACTGCAAGTAATGCATTTCCTTGCTTTTTTTGCTCTCTCTCCAAGAAAGAGACCAAGAACCTTCTGTTGGGGAGATCCGTCCACTCATCATGGTTATGGTAATAATTGAGGACCAACTCATGTCTTTTTCTCTCCGAGATATCAAACAACATACCCTCGATTGCAACAATCTCCCCCTGGCCATCCAGAATCCCTCGGCCGGTATCAAATACCCATTTCTTATCCCCATCCTTGGTAATAATCTCATACTCTTGGATAAAGGGAGTCTCTCCATTGATGATCGATTTCCACTCCTCTCTCACTTTCTTGCGATGGAGAGGAGTAATTACCTCATTGAAGGCAATAACCTTGTTGTCAACAAGCTCTTCAGGCAAGTAGCCTGTAAGCCATTCGCAACCTGAAGAGACAAACTGCATGGTCCAGTGCTCGTCAAATGCACACCGATAAGCCATTCCCGGTAATTGGGAGAAGTAGGAATGGATGATCCGCTCTCTCTCCCGCAGTGAAGCCTCGAGCTCTTTCTGTTCAGTAATATCCTTGATAATCCCAAGATAGTCTTCAGCTTCAGGTTGGTTAACGTATAACCTCGATACAGTCATGTTCACCCAAACCAGAGACCCATCAGGTTTGATGAACCGCTTCTCAATCTCATATCCGGAGATCTCATGGTTGGAGAATTGTGCATACTTGACCAGCTCCTTTTCCAGATCCTCAGGATGGGTAAGTAGTTTCCAGTCGATGGTCATGAGCTCTTCTTTGGTACGCCCCATGATTTCCAGAAGAATTGCATTGGCCTTGACCATCTCCATATGGGCTGCATCAGGACCGCTATATACGGCTATGCCTATAGGAGCCTGCCAGAGCAAACTGTCAAACAAGACATTTTCCTCTTCCCCCATAAGGCTATCAGCAAGCAGCCCTATCCGGATCCTCAACAACTCAGGAGAGTAGGGCCTACGGAGATAGTCCGAAGCCCCCAAGGCAAATGCCTCTCGCTCTTCTTCCACCGTGTCGCTGTGGCTAATAACTATGCATTGAATGGGGTATTGAGTAAGTTTTTGCAATAGTGTGATTTTGGAAGGAAAATCAAGGAGAGCAATTCGAATTGAGGGGTGTTCTTCTAAACATGCAACAGCTTCTACCTCAGTAGAGACAAACCAAAGTTCAGCTGATTTAAGACTCTTCTCTATTGTTGCAGTTTCTTCTTCAGAAACACCAACAACCAACACACCAACCTGCACCATCACGCTCCTGCATACAAAATAAATAACAATACACTATGCAACTATTTTGCAGTTAGTATACAGGAGCAATAATACTCACACAATGTGAAAAACAAAACAAATTCCGACTATTCCGATATTATTAGCTCACGTTATGTTGCAGTTGCTGTTGCAACCTTGAGATCCTGCGTATTGAATGCATCACGATCGAATTCACCAAGGGCGTTTGCAACAACCACAGAGGTTGTCAGGTCTCCGGTTACATTGGTCATGGTCCTGAACATATCCACCAGGAAATCGACACCAGCAACAAGACCAACCGCCTCAACCGGAAGTCCCACAGTTGTGAGGGTGATAATGGTAAAAGCTGTTGCACCCATCGGGACAGCGGCACTGCCCAAGCTTGCAAATATGGAAACCACCACGATCAGAACATATTGGGAGAGAGCAAGTTCAATACCAAAGGCATTTGCAGCGAACACTGCTACCATGGCAGGGAAAATACCTCCACAGGCATCCATGTTCATCACAGCCCCAAGCGGTCCCACAAAGTTCGCTACACGGGAATTCACTTTCAGCCTATCGGTCATGGTATTGATCGTCATCGTCAAGGAACCAAGACTCGAGCGGCTGGAGAAAGCAAGCAACATTGCAGGGCTCGCTGCCTTGAAAAACCTGAAGGGGTTGATCTTGGCCGAGAATGCAAGCAAACCACCATATACCAGCCCTATTTGCAGCAAGCAGGCAATTACCACTGCCAACACAAACAATCCAAGCTGGGCTACTGCTGCCAGTCCTGTATTAGAGAGCCAGTAAGAGGTAAGTGCAAGTACTCCATACGGGGTCAAGCGGAGCACGATTTTGGTCAGTTCTATTACCACCTGGAGAAAACTCTCCAACAACTGCTCAAACGGCTTGATCGCATCGCTCTTCTTTGTCTTTACGGTAATTGCAGCAACACCAAGGAAGACGGAGAACACAACCAGAGGAATCATTTGCATCTCAGCAGCAGAGCGAACGGGATTGGATGGAATGAAAGCCCTGAACTGAGCAAAGATATTGCCAAGCGTGTTGGGAGTGCGCTCTGCGAGTTCTCCTACCACCATCCCCTGTCCGACTGCAAACAGGCTACCCACCAGAAGTCCGATGATGCCGGCTAGCGTAGCTGTAAACAAGAAGAGAGAGATGGTTCTTACCCCCATTCTTCTAAGCTCTTGGGTATTGCCAAGTCTCAGCAACCCAGCAATGATGCTTGTCGGGACCAAAGGAATGATGAGCATGCGAAGCAAATCAACATACCCATTACCGACAAGAGCAACCCATCGGCGAACCTGGGAGGAGACTGACTCCTCAGCAAAGAAGAACAGGGAAAGCCCAAAGAGAGCTCCAAGCAACAGGGATACAGATACCCGAACAGAGAATGAGAGATGCCACACCCTCTTCAGCGTTACCAATGCTGCAAGCAGTACCACAAATAATATCAACCAAAGAACCAGTCCCATAAGAGCCCCCTTTTTCTAATTAACTATTAATTCTATAGATTTAGTATGATATATAAGTATCTTTTACCTGTCAAGCATCTCATACATCCTAATACTTCTATATATGATTATGTAATGAAGTATCGGTTACGTCAATCTTGGTTTTACTCGACTTGAGGAGTTCTTTCGATTCTTGGATCAGTGAAGATATCTTTCTCATCATAACTGGGGGTAGAAAACTCAGAAACCACTGCACCTTCACTCCCTGCCTCGAACCAATGCTTGGTATTGGGGCTCAGGGTATATTGCTCACCTGGGCGTAGTACGATCTCATGGAAGACAGTATAGACCCCTGCTTTATCTATGGCTTTTATGTTCTCGGTGGGCTTCCCATCTACATAGAGATAGACCTCTCCCCATCGGCAGCGGAAAGTCTCTTCCTTGCCAATGTACGACCCAAATGCCGGATGGCGATGTTCTGGGCACCTCTGGTGGGGAAACAACACCAGTTCCTTTGCACATACGCGCTCGGTATTGAGGTAGGTGATCAACTCAAGACCGGTATGCTCCAGGTCGTTGAGGCCGAAATCTGCGACCTCAACATTCCCTTTCTCTTCATCGGTGAGGACGATCCCAGCCTTCTCAAAGAACATAAGCGTCCGCTTCACTGCCTCTTCATATATCTCTCTGCTGATCATTCCTCACCTCCTTGGTTCTATGCTTAGTATTTGAGATCAGATGCCTCAAGCATCTTCTCAAACAACTCCCTAGCCTTATCCCTGCTCAGATTCATCAGTGGATCACTGAGGAACGCAGAGAAGAGCAACTCATCATCCTTGTTCCAGATTGCCTCTAGGGTCATCTCCTGTACATCACTGACCTGCCTGACCAGGTTCTGGATAGCAATCGGGGGATCACTGGCGACAATCGGGCGGATGGAATCTTCACCCAATACCCCATTGCTCTCAACAATCCTGCCCTTGGGAAGATAACTGATCTGACCTTCATTGGGACGGTTGATGTTGGTGACCATGGTTTTATCCCCCATCAGGCAACGCATGATATCCACACCTTCCTCATCAGTGAGCTCTGCCTTCAGATCCTCATCCTTGAATACGCGATCACGCTTTTCCTTCGCAGTGCGCTCTCTCCAGGAGTATGGAGTCCTGATGACCCCATAGGTATGCAGGTTCTCATCGCTGGAAAGGAACCAGGGAACGAACTCGGCAAGATGGCGATCCCCAGCGGCACCAAGGGAGCCGAAGTCACGAAGGAAACTGAGTGCAATCTTCTGGTCGCAGTCAAACCACTTCTCTTCCTCCAATCGCTTTTTGGCAACAGCAGTTCCATCACTGAAGGTAGCACTATCCTGAACAAGCTCAATGAGACGGGGCATCAGGTCATGGGCCTTCCAAAAAGCCTTGGTCACAAAGGTGAAGTGATTCACCCCGGTAAGATCAATCTTGATCTCCCTTCTATCGGGAACTGGTACATCAAACCACTCAGCCACCTTCTCAGCAAGGAAGTTCTGGGTATGGAATACCTCATGGCAACAGCCCAGTGCCTTGATCTCGGGGAATGCCTTATAGAGTGCTGCAGTGCAGAGCGTCATTGGATTGGTGTAGTTGATCACCCAGGCATCAGGACAGTATTGCTTGACTTGCTCGGCGATCTCAAAGAACAGGGGAACGGCTCGGCGAGCGCGCATAATCCCACCAGGACCTGTAGTATCCCCTACAGACTGGAGAATCCCATACTCCTCAGGGAGGACAAGGTCGCCATAGCGGCATTCGGTCTTCCCTGGTTCTATGGAGATGATTACCAGATCACAACCAGTAAGCGCTTTTCCAATCTCATCCTCTGCGATGACGCGGAAACGACCCTCACTGTTGTTTACCTTGAACACCTTCTCTGCAACTGCCACATTGTTATGCGCAGCTTCCTTATCGATATCGTACAGAACCAAGGTACCGTGAGTCATGGTGTTGTACGCAAGATCTTTCATGAACTGGATAGCCCAGAGGCGACCACCGCCTCCAATAATACAGATACGAGTCTCTTTCATTCGATTCCTCCTCTCAGTACTCCTATTCTCCCTATCATAGTAGCAGATAAACAGCCCATGTACCTTGACATTGGGTATCTTTTTTTGACATTTCTCCCCAAATGGTGTACTACCTTAGAGCATGTATACCTTGGTAATCGTAGACGATGAAACAGAACTCCTGGAAGGGCTTACCCACTACTTCCCTTGGGAATCGATAGGGTTCTCAGTCTCTGGATCCTTCACTGATGCAAGAAGCGCCCTTGCCTTCTGCAAGGACCATCACCCAGACGTGCTCCTTACCGATATACGGATGCCCTTCATGAGTGGGCTCCAGTTGATCAAGGAACTGAAGCAGTTCCCTTCCCCACCCCAGTTCTGCATCATGAGTGCATATGATGACTTTGGCTATGCGAAAGAAGCTATCGGGTACGGGGTCCTGGAGTATCTGGTAAAACCATCCTCGTTTGAGGAGATCAAACAGACCTTTGAGAAAATCCGACACGTTTTGGACGGCTCTACACCGGCTATGGCTCCCTCCTCCTCATTTGTTCCGTCCAACCCCTTGGTCACAAAAACACTGGCGATCATTGAGAAGAAACTCAGCAGCTGTACCCTACAGAATATTGCCTCGGAGCTTGGTGTGACTACGAGTTATCTGAGCAGACTGTTCAAGGAAGAGACTACCCAGAATTTCCAGGAGTATCTCTTGACCCATAAGATGGAAGTAGCAAAACAGATGCTCACCAGCAAAGTGGGCTATAAGAACAAGGAAATAGCGGAAGCCCTAGGGTATCAAGATACCCAGAACTTCTGCAGGACATTCCGCAAGTACTGGGGCACCAGTCCCCAACAGCTGAAGAAGGAACAGGGCTTATGAACAAACGTATCATCCGTATCTTCTTCCGGCACAGTCTCCCCTTGGTCATTGTAGCGCTTCTCTTGGGAGGAGGAGC
Source organism: uncultured Sphaerochaeta sp. (assembly GCF_963676285.1). Taxonomy (NCBI): domain Bacteria; kingdom Pseudomonadati; phylum Spirochaetota; class Spirochaetia; order Spirochaetales; family Sphaerochaetaceae; genus Sphaerochaeta; species uncultured Sphaerochaeta sp. The sequence continues at coordinate 2,181,628 of NZ_OY781063.1, read as the reverse complement.
AACCTTGCTGACCCAGAACTTCATCAGGAGCAACTCCATCAGGCAGGCGAACCAGAAGCTTGCTGAGGTACAGGCTTACTATGATGTCATCCTTGATGAGATGGATAGCCTCTCCTTGATGTTCAGCACCAATCCCGAGATGATGAACCGCCTTCAGCGCGTTCTCAGCGGAGGAGAGGAGGTCAACTTGGACAACTATCGTGAATTCCGTCTCATCCGATCCTTCCTTGCAGCTCCTGCCAATGCAAGGCCCTATATCCATGACATCTACGTATACTTGGACAATGCTCGTGAGCTGGTACTATCCAGTGATCTTGCGTTTACCGCCCTCCCCTATATGGAGGACTCCTCTTGGTATCAAACATACAAGGAGCTTCCCTCCGAGAACCAGAGTTACTCACAGAGGGTTACCCTCAAGGATGAAACCCCGATAGAACAGCATATCATTCGCATCCTGAGACCAATCACAAATCCGGTCAATGAACGTATAGGAGTCATCGTCCTGGATATCAAGGAAAGGTCGCTTTCGGGGGCCTACCAGTTCCAGGAGGGAGAAATACTCACGGTTCATAACCGCGATGGGCAGCTGCTCTTTTCCAATCTAAGCAATCATAGGGAGTATGCAGAAGAGGACATGTATTACTTTCAAGCCTTCTCTGGAAAGTATGGTTGGGAATACACGCTTGGCATCTATGAGCCAATGCTTTACCAGCTCTCCACCACCCTGCTCTACTACACCATCACCCTCACGGTCATAGCACTTCTACTGGGACTTTATCTTACCCACCGAACCAATCGGCAAGAGAGAAAGTTCCTTGCCAATATCATGCAACAGCTCAGTCAGGTCGGAGATGCCGACTTTACCGAAGAACACCCAGAGAAGTATCGAAACATCTTTGATTACCTGAACCACCATGTTATCAGAACCTTCCTCGAACAGGACTACCTCAGGTGGCAGACAGAGGCAATGGAGTACCGTGCCCTGCAGATGCAGATCAATCCCCACTTTCTTTTCAACACCTTGGATACCATCAACTGGAAGGCAGTAAAACTTGCTTCCGGGGAGAACGATGTTTCCACCATGATCCAGCTTCTTTCGAAACTGCTCAAATACTCACTGCAGGTAGATGACTTCTCCGGCGTTCCCCTCTCCAAGGAACTCGAACAGACCGAGTACTATATTCAGCTGCAACATATCCGTTTCAAGCAGGCTTTCACCTGTGAGAAGGATATCGACCCTTCACTCCTTGATGTACGCGTTCCGGCAATGCTTCTGCAGCCCATTCTGGAGAATGCATTCAACCATGGGTTCCGGGAGGGAGAGCCCCTTCATATCACCATCAGTGCAACGCTGGTGGAAGACAAGATGCAGATTGTAGTTTCCAACGACGGGAAGTGCATGAGCCAGGAGGAGGTTGATGCAATCAACCAGAGCAAGGCAGATGTACTGAAGAAAAAAAGTTCCCTTGGGCTTCTGAACATCAATAAGCGTCTGATGCTCTTCACCCAAGGGAAATCCCCGATTGTCATTGCCAGTAAGGAGGAAGCCGGGGTTACGGTTACCCTGTATCTCCCACTCAGAAGAGAAGGATGATCAGGTCTTCATTCCAGTGGTAGCAATTCCCTCAACGAAGTATTTCTGTGCAGCGAAGAAGAGAATCACCGGAGGGAGTATGGAGATCAGGCTCATCGCCATGATCTGGTTCCAATCAAACTCAGTTGATATGTCCATCGTCATCCGCAGGCCCAATGCCACAGGATACTTGGCCACACTACTGATATAGATCAAGACATTGAAGAAGTCATTCCACGTCCAGACAAACTGGAAAACGATGACTGAGAAAATGGCTGACTTGCACAGCGGCAACAACAGATCCTTGAGAATGACAAAACTGTTGCACCCATCCAGCTTCCCTGACTCATCAATCTCTATAGGCAAGCCCCTGAAGAACTGCACCATCATGAAATTGAAGAAGGGAAAGCTTCCAAGCATCGCTGGAACGATGAACGGCAGGTAGGTATCGAGCCAGCCAAGCTTCTTGAAGAAGATATACCGGGGAATGATAATAACCGTTGCAGGAAGCATCAAGGTTGCAATCATGATGAAGAACAAGAGCTTCTTAAGTGGAAAGTTGAACCTGGCAAACCCATAACCAACCAATGTTGCACTGATAACGGTGAATATGACCGTTGGGATTACCATCAGGAAGGTATTGGACAGGAAGGTTGAGAACCCATACTGGCCCGTTCCCGTCCAGCCGGCTGCAAAGGCACCGAAGACAGGGTTCTTGGGAAGCAATCCAATGGTTCCAAACATCTCCTCATTGGTCTTGAACGCTGCCCCGATCATCCAGAGCAACGGGTAGATCATGATATAGGCAAGGACGATCAAGAAGATATAGGAGATAATTTTTGCGGTAGGCGTTGTTTTCTTGATCATATTGAATCTCCGTAGTGTACCCAGCTTTCAGAACTGCGGAACGTCAAACTGGTAAAGAATAGGATAATGGCGAACAATATCCAGGAGAGTGCGGATGCATAGCCCATCTTGAAGAACTTGAAGCCCTGATCGTAGAGCATCAGTCCATAGAGGTAGGTAGACTTCAGTGGTCCACCCTGTGTGATGACAAATGCACCGGTAAAGTCCTGGAATGCATTGATCATCTGCATGATAAGGTTGAACAATATGATGGGTGAAAGAGAGGGCAAGGTGATCTGGAAGAAAATGCGTGGCCTTCCTGCCCCGTCAATTTTTGCAGCCTCATAGAGGCTGAAAGGAATCTGCTTCAGTCCAGCCAGGAAGAGCAGCATGGAAGAGCCGAACTGCCAGACTGTGACCAAGCTGATGGTCCCTAAGGCAAGGTCAGGACTCCCAA